>CAWFSD010000034.1:0-103185 GCA_963818245.1 uncultured Planctomycetota bacterium | reverse complement strand
TGGAGATCTACTCATTACCCACATTTCTCGCCCGTGACCCGCTCCCACTGTCCAGAGCGCCGGAGGCGCGGCCCAATCCCAGCCCAGGGCAACGCCCTGGGTACCTCGGTACAATAGGAACCGAGCCCTGCAGGGGCGGCCCAATCGTCGCTGGCGGCACACGGATTGGGCCGCCCCTGCAGGGCTCGTGAATGTTTTTATGTGGATCTCGTTCCCAGGGCGTTGCCCTGGGCTGGGATTGGGGCGCGCCGTTGGCGCTCTCGATTCCCGACCGGCGGTTTCTTCGTTTTCAGGGCCGCGCGTGATCCCATGAGATGTGGGTAATGGGCAGGGCTTGAGATGGGGGCCGCGCCGTTGGCGCTCGCGAAAAGCGCTGCGCGACGATGGTTTCGGCTCCCGTGCCCTCACAACCCCGCCAACGTCTCCCGCAGATTGACCAGCTCGACGCGCTCCTTCGCCAGCAGCCCGCGCGTCTCCTCCACCTGCTGCGCCGGCGCGCGCGCGATGTAATCCGCGTTGCCCAGGCGGCCCTCCTTGCCGGCGATGCTCTTCTCGAGCGCGGCGACCCGCTTCTCGAGCTGGACCTTGAGCTTCGCGAGGTCGACCGTGCCCGGCAGGCTGACGAAGATCCTGGTCTTGCCGACGACGGTCGAGATGCCGCCGGGGTACCCGGTGGCGCCGACCGCGATCTCCGATACCGGTTCCAGATTGGCGCGATCGACCAGGAACTCGCGGCCGCTCTCGAGCCGCCGCCGCTGCTCGGCGTCCGCCGCGGAGATGCGCGCGAGCAGGGTCGTGCCATCGGCGATCTCGACCTGGTTGCGCAGGTTCCGCACCCCGACCACGATGCCCTGCAGTTCCGCCAGGTGCTCTGCCGCCGGCGCATCGACCAGGTCCGGCACCGCGACGGGCCACGGCTCGGTCATCAGGAAGCGCCCAGGCGTCCAGGCGGCGCCGCCGGTCACGGTCTGCAAGGCCTGCCACAGGTGCTCGGTCAGGAACGGCATCCCCGGGTGGAGGAGGCGCAGCACGCCGTCGAAGCAGTAGGCGAGCACGGCCGCGGTGTTGGCGGCGGCCACCCTGCCCGCTTCCGGGGTCTTCCCCTCGCCCTTGAACTGGTGCTTGGCCCACTCCAGGTACCAGTCGCAGAGGTCGTCGCGGAAGAAGCGGTAGGCGGTGTTCGCGTAGTCGTTGTAGCGGAAGGCCTCGAGCGCGCCGTCGCAATCCCGGATCGCCTGCTGGAGGCGGTCGACGATCCACCGCTCCGGAAGGCCGGAAGCCGCGACGATCGCGCGGATCTCCGCGGCCGTCGGCATCGTCGCCAGGCGGCGCTCGTCGAGGTTCATCAGCAGGAACCGCCCCGCGTTCCACACCTTGTTGGCGAAGTTGCGCCCGGTCTCGAACTTCACCGGGCTGAGCTTGAGGTCCTGCCCCTCGGTGGTCATGTCGAGCAGCGTGTAGCGCACCGCGTCCGCGCCGTAGCCGGCGCACTGGTAGTCCTTGCCCAGGTAGTTCTGCACGCCGCCCTCGATCATGATGATCGGGTCGATGCCGTTGCCCTTCGACTTCGACATCTTCTCGCCGCGCTCGTCGTTGACCGTGCCGTGGATGTAGACGTCGCTGAACGGCCGCGTGTCGAGCGCGAACAGCGAGGTCATGACCATGCGCGCCACCCAGAAGAAGATGATGCCGCGGTCGGTGACCAGCGTCGAGGTCGGGAAGTAGCGCGCGAGCTCGGGCGTCCGCCTCCGGCCAGCCCAGCGTCGAGTACGGCCACAGCGCCGACGAGAACCAGGTGTCGAGCACGTCGGGGTCCTGCGTCAGCGTGCGTCGCGCCGCAGTGCGCGCAGGCGCTGGGGTCCTCCATGCCGACGGTGACCTGCGCGCACGCGCCGCAGTGCCAGGCGGGGATGCGGTGGCCCCACCAGATCTGGCGCGAGATGCACCAGTCGCGGACGTTGTCGAGCCACTGCTCGTAGACCCTGCCCCAGCGCTCCGGGTGGAAGTGCAGCCGGCCCTGCGCGGGTCTCCTGCACCGCGCGCGCGGCGAGCGGCGCCATCTTCACGAACCACTGCTCGGTGACCATCGGCTCGATCGGCTCGCCGGAGCGCTCGCTGTGGCCGACCGCGTGGGTGATCTCGGTGCGGCCCTGCAGCACGCCGCTCTGCTCGAAGGCGATGAGCAGCGCCTTGCGGCAGGCGAAGCGGTCCTGGCCGGCGTAGCCGGTCGCTTCCGCGGTCATGGTGCCGTCGAAGCCGATGACGCGCACCAGCGGCAGGCCGTGGCGCTTGCCGACCTCGTAGTCGTTGGGGTCGTGCGCCGGGGTGATCTTGACCGCGCCGGTGCCCTTCTCGGGATCGGCGTGCGCATCGCCGACGATGGGGATCTGCCGCCCGACGATGGGCAGGGTCACGGTGCGGCCGATCAGCGCCTGGTAGCGCGGGTCGGCGGGGTTCACCGCGACCGCGGTGTCGCCGAAGAAGGTCTCGGGCCTGGTGGTCTCGACGTCGATGTGGCCGCTGCCGTCGCTGAGGGGGTAGCGCAGCTTCCACAGGAAGCCGGGCTTGTCCTTCATGTCGACCTCGTCGTCCGACAGCGCCGTCTTCAGCACCGGCGACCAGTTCACCATGCGCGTGCCGCGGTAGATCAGGCCTTTCTCGAACAGCGCGACGAACATCGTGCGCACCGCGCGCGACAGCCCCGCGTCCATGGTGAAGCGCTCGCGCGACCAGTCGCACGACGACCCGAGCTTGCGCAGCTGGTTGACGATGGCGCCGCCCGACTGCTCCTTCCACGCCCACACCCGCGCCAGGAACTCGTCGCGCGGCGTGCTCTCCTTGCGCTTGCCCTCCTTCTCCAGCAATTTCGCGACCACCGCCTCGGTGGCGATGCCGGCGTGGTCGGTGCCGGGCTGCCACAGGGTGTCGTGGCCCTGCATGCGCCGCCAGCGGATCAGGGTGTCCTGCAGGGTGTTGTTCAGCGCGTGGCCCATGTGCAGCACGCCGGTGACGTTGGGCGGCGGGATGGCGATGGTGTAGCTGGGCAGCCCCGCGCGCTTGCCGGCGCCGGCCTTGAAGCAGCCGCCTTTCTCCCAGCGCTCGTAGACCTCGGGCTCGACGGTCTTGGCTTCGTAGGACTTGGGGAGGTCGAGGGGCATGGGGGGTTCCTGGAGGCGCGAGGCACGGGGCGCGAGGATGACGCTGGGAGGGGTCGAGACTGGAGAAGGATGCAACGCGCGTTGGGGTGGTTGCGAGTTGCGAGCTGACGAGTTGCGAGTTGCGAGTTGCCAGGAAGCCAGGAAGCCAGGAAGCCAGGAAGCCAGGAAGCCAGGAAGCCAGGAAGCCAGGAAGCCAGGAAGCCAGGAAGCCAGGAAGCCAGGAAACAGCGGAGAAGGGGAGCGAGGGAGCGCGAGGCGGTTCTTCGATCCCGGTTGCCGTCCTCGGGAAACGGCGCGGGGCGGCCTTGAGGCCGCCCCGTCCGGGAAAGCGGGAACGGGCCCGGATTCAGCTCGGTACGACCACGATGGTTGCGGTGGGATGGGTCACGCGCGGCACGCTAGCGGGCTGCGCGGGGCGTTCAAGGCGCCCCGCGGTCACTGCCCGAAGACGCCGACCTTGCCCTTGCTGTTGCGGTGCACCCAGGCGGAGGGGGAGGTGACCACCACCGTGCCGGGGGTGGGCACCGGCTCGCCGACGATGCGGTCGTCGTAGGGCAGGGTCAGGGTGGTGCCGATCAGGTCGGCGGGGCCGTCGAGCACTTCGACGTCGACCACCCACCACACGAAGGGCTCGGTGGTGTAGTCGTTCTCCGCGTTGTCGAAGGTCTTGATCACCTTCAGGCGCATGGCGCGCTCGTCGTGGTCGGCCTGGGCGCGGGTCCAGACGGTGTGCGCCGGCCGGCCCTGGCCGCAGCCGCAGAGCAGCAGGGCCAGGGCCAGGGCCGCCAGCGCGGCGGGCAGGAGCGGAGCGCTGCGGGTGGTGGGCGCCGGTGGGGTCATGGCAGGCATATTCTGCGCAGTCTTTTCTTGTCTTGGCCTCCATCCAGCCATAAGTGCCCTGCCCCCGCTGCGGGGGCCTTCCCGGAGCCCCCGATGTCCAGCCCCTCCTCCGCCCCCAGCGCCTCCCTCAGCCCGCTCGCCGAGGCCGCCAACGCGGCCATCCGCGCCGAGGCGCCGGCGGTGCTCGAGATGCTCTCGGAGCGCGGCCGGCGCTTCTTCTTTCCGGCGAAGGGCATCCTCGCCCAGGGCGCCGAGGCCAAGCAGAAGGCCAAGACCGCCAACGCCACCATCGGCATCGCCACCGAGAGCGGCCAGCCGATGCACCTGCAGTGCGTGCACCAGTACTACCAGGGCCTGACCCCGAACGAGATCTACGAGTACGCGCCCAGCTTCGGCCGGCCCGAGCTGCGCCAGGCGTGGGCCAAGAAGCAGCGCGACGAGACCCCCAGCCTCGGCCAGGCGCCGACCTCGCTGCCGGTGGTGACCAACGCCCTGACCCACGGCCTGGCCGTGGTCGGCGACCTCTTCCTCGACCCGGGCGAGGAGGCGCTGTCCAGCGACCTGATGTGGGAGAACTACAACCTCTCGTGGGAGACGCGCCTGGGCGCGCGCATCAGCACCTACCCGTTCTTCGACACCCGCCTGACCGGCTTCAACCTGCAGGCCTTCACCCAGGCGCTGTTCTCGCGCAAGGGCCGCAAGCTGGTGGTCGCGCTCAACTTCCCCAACAACCCCTCGGGCTACACCCCGACGCGCGCGGAGGCCGGCGCCATCGTCAACGCGCTGACCGCCGCCGCCGAGGCCGGCAGCAAGCTGGTGGTGGTGTGCGACGACGCCTATTACGGCATGTTCTACGACGAGCAGTGCGAGACCGAGTCGCTGTTCGGCCGCCTCGCCCAGGCCCACCCCAACCTGCTCGCCATCAAGATCGACGGCGCGACCAAGGAGGAGTTCGTGTGGGGCCTGCGCGTGGGCTTCATCACCTATGGCGTGAAGGGCGGCACCAAGGCGGTCTACGACGCGCTCGAGCAGAAGACCGCCGGCATGATCCGCGCCGTCATCTCGAACGTCTCGACGCCCGGGCAGTCGATCGTCTACAAGGCCCTCCAGTCGCCGGCGTTCCGCGCCCAGCAGGCCGAGAAGGTCGCGCTGCTGCGCCGCCGCTCCGCCGCCACCGCGGTCGAGTGCCGCAAGCCCGAGTACGCCGACTGCTGGGACGTCTACCCCTTCAACAGTGGCTACTTCATGTGCCTGCGCGTGAAGGGCGTGGCCGCGGAAGCGGTGCGCCAGCAGCTGCTGGATGCGCACGGCGTGGGGGTGATCGCCCTCGGCCAGACCGAGGTGCGCGTCGCCTTCAGCTGCCTGACCGAGGCGCAGATCCCGGGAGTGTTCCAGGCGATCGCCGCGTCCGTGCGGGCGTTGACGAAGAAGTAGCCAGCTGGGAGGGGAGCCCCAGCTCGCTCGCCTTCGTCCACCCACCGTCTCAGCGACGACGCCAACCCACCCACCACCCGCTCGCGTGCCGGCAGGTGGTTGGATGACGCCGATCGCGCAAGGCGAGCTGGGGCTCGCCTCCCCCGGTTGGCAGGGTCCCAGCCGAGCGGGCATCGCCAAAAACATGAACGGCGCCGGATGCGATCCGGCGCCGTTTCGATCCATCACACCCGACGGCGTCCGTCGGACTCAGCCGTCGCGGCCGCCGCGGTCGCGGCCACCGCCGCCGTAACCACCGCCGCCGCCGCCGCCGCCATACCCACCACCACCACCGCCGCCGCCGCCGTAACCACCGCCATCCCGGCGCTGGCCACCGCCGCCGCCGTAACCACCACCACCGCCGCCGGCGCCGCCGCCGCCGGGCTGGCGGGGTTCGGCTTCACGGACGCGCAGGGCGCGGCCACTGTAGTCCTGGCCGTTGAGGGCCTGGACGGCGGCCTGGCCTTCGGGGGCGTTGGCCATGGTGACGAAGCCGAAGCCGCGGCTGCGGCCGGTCTCGCGATCCATCACGACCTTGGCGCGCTGGACGACGCCATGGGCTGCGAAGAGAGCGGTCAGGCCTTCGTCGTTGATCGACCAGGGCAGGTTGCCGACGTAGAGTTCCACAGATAACCTCGCATCTGGCGCGCCGCGCCATGAAAACAGGCGCCGAAAGCGCCTTGGGTGAGCCTGAAAACATGCCATTTGTGGGAATAATCCAAGCGAAATCTGCGCACTTCGCGTGAAGACGGAAGGGGTGAGTGAGATTCCGGGACCAGCCCCGGGATCACCCCTTCAAGGTCTGCTTGCGCACCAGTTCGGCATAGACGCCGCCCGCGGCCAGCAGCTCGCTGTGGGTGCCGTGCTCGAGCACCGCCCCGTGCCCCGGATCTCCGCTGCCGGCGAGGACATAGATCACGTCGGCGTGCTGGATGGTGGCCAGGCGGTGGGCGATCACCACCACCGTGCGCCCGCGCATCAGCTCGATCAGCGCGGCCTGGACGTGGTGCTCGCTCTCGGCGTCGAGGGCGCTGGTCGGCTCGTCCAGCAGCAGCACCGGCGCGTCGCGCAGGAAGGCGCGGGCGATGGCGATGCGCTGGCGCTGGCCACCGGACAGGCGCGTGCCGCGGTCGCCCACCGGGGTGGCGTAGCCCTGGCCGCCCTCGAGGGCGAGGATGGCGTCGTGGACGTGGGCGCGCTGCGCGGCCAGCTCGACCTCGGCGCGGGTCGCCGCGGGCCGGCCATAGGCGATGTTGGCGTAGATGGTGTCGTCGAAGAGGAAGTTGTCCTGCTGCACGATGGCGAAGTGCTGGGCGAGGCTGTCGAGGCGGAAGTCGCGCAGGTCGGTGCCGTCGATGGTGATGCGCCCGCCGGTCACGTCGTGGAAGCGCGGCAGCAGGTCCATCAGCGTGGTCTTGCCGGCGCCCGACTTCCCGACCAGCGCCACGGTCTTCCCCACCGGGATGACCAGGTCGAGGTCGTGCAGCACGTCCTCGGCGGTGGGCTGGTAGCGGAACGCCACGCGCTCGCAGCGCAGTTCCGCGCGGGGCGTCGGGCAGGGCACGGCGCCCGGGCGGTCCTGGACGGCGCTGGGCCGGTCGAGCAGGGCGTTGACGCGCTCCGCGGCCGGCAGCTGCTCCTGCACGTCGCCCCAGGTGCGCATCACCTCGCGCACCGAGGTGATCAGCCGCGCGAACACGCCCAGGCCCAGGAAGGCCACCCCGGGGTTGACCAGGCTGTGCGCGAACAGCACGCCCAGGGCGACGAAGGTGCCGCCGACGATGATGAAGATGGTGGCGTTGGTCACCGCGTCCGACTGGGCGCGCGTGCGCGCCAGGCGCATGTTGGCGTTGAACAGCTGCAGGTTGGCTTCGGCGTAGCGCAGCGCCTCGCGCTCGGTCGAGCCCATCGCCTTGATCACGCGGATGCCGGCGGTGATCTGCTCGAGCACGCCGAAGTTCGCGGCCAGCGACTCGCGCGCGACCTTCGAGCGCCGCCGGGTCTTGCGCAGCACCGGGACCAGCGCGACCACCACCGCCGCCATGCCCGTCAGCAGCACCGGACCCATCCACCAGCTGCCGTCCTGGTGCCACGCGAACCAGGTGGCGAAGCCGATCAGGCCGACCGCCTCGATCGGGCGCTGCAGCAGCTTGCCGTAGAGCTGCTGCTGGATCATCAGCACCGACCCGAGGTCGCTGGTCAGGCGCGTGAGCAGGTCGCCGCGCGTCAGCTGGTGGTGGAAGGCCAGTTCGAGCCGCACCAGGTGGCCGAGCACGCGGTTGCGCACGTCGCGCATGGTGCGGTTGGCCACCCACTGCCCGGCCCACCACGACAGGTAGGCGGAGACCGCGGCCAGCGGGCTGAGCAGCAGCAGCGTGATCCCGAGCTGGGTCAGGTCCTTGCTGGCCGCGATGATGTCGGGGCTCGGCCCCGGGCCCTGGCCCTTGATCACCTGGCCGATCAGGCTCAGGAAGGGCGCCAGCTTGCTGAACAGGTAGCCGGTCAGCACGCTGGTCACGGTGGTGCTGGCCAGCATCACCACGGTCATCCAGCGGTAGGGCCGGGACTGCAGGAAGACCCGCTTGATGAGGTCCAAATCGTTGGTCGCCACGGCCGCTCCGGGGGCGGACGATACGCCGGGCCGGGGGCGGCGCTATGGGAGGGGCTTCGGGGGGGCGGTGATTCTGAGACCCGAGAGCCTAGACCCTAGACCCTAGACCCTAGATCTCGGCCCAGGGGTGCATTCCTGGAATCAGGGTCGGCGGTCCGAGTACGTCCTATGAGCGACAACGCACGCGTGATCCCGGCGGCAACCGCTGGGCGACGGTCTAGGGTCTAGGGTCTAGGGTCTAGGGTCTAAGGTCTCAAGGCCCGAGGCCCGCTTGCCCCCCAAGGGCCGTCCCCACACTGCCGCGACCGCCCGGCGTGGGCCGCTGCTGCGGCGAGGCCGGGCCCATCAGGGAGCTGCATCGTGGGCGAACTCCGCGACCGTCTCGACGGTCTCAAACGCAAGCTGGACGAATTCGCCAGGCTGGTCGACCGTCCGGCCAAGCTCGAAGCGATGCAGCGCCACGAGCACCGCATGGGCGATCCGGCCTTCTGGAACGATCAGGCCAGGGCCCAGGCGGTGGTGATCGAGCTCAAGGCGATCAAGAACACCCTCGACCCCTACGACGCGATGGCGCAGGCGCTGTCCGACGCCGGCGAGCTGCTCGGGCTCGCCGAGGCCGAGCGCGACGAGGGCACGCTCGCGGACATCGCGCGCGAGGCCGAGCGCCTGGAGGCCGAGTACGACAAGCTCGCCCTCAAGCTGGTGCTGTCGGGCAAGTACGACAACGCGAACGTCTACCTGACCATCAAGCCCGGCGCCGGCGGCACCGAGGCCTGCGACTGGGCGGGCATGATGTTCCGCATGTACAGCGCCTACCTGCAGCGCGGCGGCTACGCCGTCGAGGTCATGGACATGCTGCCCGGCGACGAGGCCGGCCTGAAGATCTGCACGCTGTCGGTGCGCGGCCCGTACGCCTACGGCTACCTCAAGGCCGAGATGGGCACCCACCGCCTGGTGCGCATGAGCCCGTTCAACGCCGACGGCAAGCGGCAGACCAGCTTCGCCGCGGTCGAGGTCACGCCCGAGATGGACGACGTCGGCGAGGTCAAGCTCGACGAGAAGGAGCTGCGCATCGACACCTACCGCGCCTCCGGCGCGGGCGGCCAGCACGTCAACAAGACCGACTCGGCGGTACGCGTCACCCACATCCCGACCGGGCTGTTCGTCGCGGTGCAGACCGAGCGCAGCCAGGTGCAGAACAAGGGCCGCGCGATGAAGATGCTGGTCGCCAAGCTGCAGCAGCTGAAGGAGTCCGAGCGGCTCGACGAGCTCAAGGACCTCAAGGGCGAGCGCGGGACGATCGGCTGGGGGCACCAGATCCGCAGCTACTTCCTGCAGCCCACGCAGATGGTGAAGGACCTGCGCACGCGCTACTCGACCAGCCAGGCGTACGACGTGCTCGACGGCAATCTGCAGCCGTTCATCGACGCGTACCTGCGTTGGCGGCTCGGCGGGAGCAAGGACATGAAGGGGGCGGAGGAGGAGGAGGGGTGACGCGTGACCGGCGATCGCTCTCGCACGGATTCATGGCATCGGTCGCTCCGCCCACTCGGCGAAGGTGGGTATGCTCGCTGACGGGTTGCCGAGGTGGAACACACGCGTCGCCACCGAGAAGTACGCCTCACTGCGCTTCATCAGCAGGAAGTGCGGGTAATAGATCGCGCTGAACGTCTCCCCGTGGTCATCGAGCCACCGCCAGTGGTTGCGCTCGGCGAGCCCCGCCACGTACATCATGGGCAGGAAGGAGAGGACGTAGAGCAGCAGGATGCCGCATGCGATGGCCACATAGGGCAGTGCCGACCAGCGGCGGCCGGGGGGAGCACCCCCACCGTCACGTGCACCTCGAGATGGCCGGTCCTGCTCGGGTGGCATGGCGGACCATGCCACCCTGCCTTCAGGGATGTCCAGGAGGAATTGCGCAGTCCAGGCTGCCGATGTCCGGATGGCCGCGTCCCCGCCCGCTAAAACTCCCAGTTGACCGATGGGATTATGGGGTTATAAGACCGTCGTCGCCGGTGCCCACACCACCTGCGGCCGCGCCGGATTTAGGCCACGACTTGCCGGGGCGCGCGACAAATTCCGGGCTAAACAGTGGGTGGTCCCCGAACCCCCACGGCCGACACCGCGATCCCCAGGATCGCCAGCCACGTCCCGATCGGGACGAGTCAGGGAGGGTGCCATGACCCAGGATCACCAGCCGACATCGCCGGTTCCCGCGTGTATGCGGCCGGGCGTGCGCCGACAGGCGTCCGCCCACCCCGCCGCCGCGGGCCCGTCGTTCTCCGGAAACCTTCCGGAACGGGCCGCGGCCACCACCGCCCGCACGCTCGCCGAGGTCGCCATGTCCGCCACCATCCCTGCTGCCGTCACCTCCACCCAACCCATCGCCCTCTTCACCGTGCACGCCCCGCAGTTCTCCCAGGCGCCGCTCGCCGGCGACCTCGAGACCTTCGACCGCGTCGCCCGGGCGCACGTCAGCGAGGACCTCGACGACGTCGTCGACCTGCGCATCTTCAATGCCATCTTCCGGGTTGCGCCGGGCAACCAGGTGGTGGTGGTCGATGACGCGCACACCGCGGTACGGTCCGCGTCGTCGTCGTTGGCGACGCGCGGGCGGTCGGGGTGGATCCCGGCCACCTGGCTGCGCGGCAGCGGGTCCACTGCCGGCGTGGCCGCATGACCGCTTCCCGTCCTTTTTCCGCTCATTATTCCTATTTGATCGATGGGAATAATGGACTAATTTCCGCGCCCGCCTGAGCGGGCCTCCTTCGAACACCCGGTCCGCTCCCCTACAGGAGAGGCCAATCAGCAGAGCCCTCAATGTCCCACGCCTCCGCATCCCTGCACGCCGCACCGCTGGTCGCGCTGACCCTCCTCTCCGGCTCGATCGGTCTCTTCGCCGAGGATGGCGCTACGGCTCCCTACGCCGCCCCGCTCCCGCGCCAGCGCCGAGCCGGCCGCGGACGCGGCCGGCGGTGGGCGACCGTCGTGGGAAGACCGCCTGCAGGAGCTCGAGCGCCAGCTCGCCGAGCTCAAGAAGGCCCAGGGCGCGCCGGGCGCCACGGGCCCGGGCGCGCCACCGCGCATCGCGGCGAACTCCAAGGACGGCTTCGTCATCTCCTCGGCCGATGGCGACTTCCTGCTGCACATCGGCGCCTACGCGCACATCGAGAGCCGCGAGTTCATCAACGACGGCGCGCCGAACCTCCCCAACACCTTCACCGTGCGGCGCGTGCGCCCGATCCTCGAGGGCACCCTCTACAGCATCTACGACTTCCGCTTCATGGAGGAGTTCACCGGCGCGGGCGCGGCGACCCTGGTCGACGGCTTCGTGACGGCGCGCTTCGACCCGCGGGCGAAGCTCACCGCCGGCCGCTTCAAGACGCCGCTCGGCCTCGAGTTCCTGCAGAGCGACACCAACACCACGTCGTTCATCGAGCGCTCGTTCGTCTCCGAGCTGGCGCCGGCGCGCGACGCCGGGTTCCAGCTCAGCGGGGACGTCCTGGGCGGCACCACCTACTACGCGGTCGGCGTGTTCAACGGCCCCAGCGACGGGACCAACCGAGATCCCGACACCTCCGACGACAAGGACGGCATCGGCCGGGTGTTCTTCACGCCCTTCCGCAACTCCGGGGGGTCGGCCCTGCAGGGCCTCGGCTTCGGCGTGGGCGCCAGCTTCGGGCGCGACAAGGCGCCCAACGCGAGCCTGTCCAGGTTCGTCACCTCGGGGCAGAACACCTTCTTCACCTACAACGCCACGGTGGTGGCCAACGGCCGCCACACGCGCTGGTCGCCTCACCTCTACTACTCCCTGGGCTCGTGGGACGTGCTCAGCGAGTACATCGACTCGCGGCAGGACTTCCAGGTCGGCGCCGGACCCGCCACCGCGCTCAGGAACCGCGCCTGGCAGGTCGAGACCGGCTACGTGCTGACCGGCGAGAATGCCTCGTTCTCCGGCGTGGTGCCCGACTCCCCGGTCGGCCTGGGCGGCATCGGCGCCTGGCAGCCGGTCCTGCGCTTCCACAAGCTCGCGATCGACGAGCGCGCCTTCACCGAGGGCTTCGCCGCGCTCGCCTCCTCGGCGCGCGCCGCGACCGCCTACGGCGCCGGCGTCAACTGGTGGCTCAACCGCAACCTCAAGATCGCCCTCGACGTCGAGCGCACCGAGTTCGACGGCGGCGCGGCCGGCGGCGCGGACCGCCAGGCCGAGAACCTGATCGAGTCGCGCCTGCAGATCGCCTTCTGAGCAGCGGCGCCCCGGGGCGCCGCCGCCGCAGTCGCCCCGGCCGCCGCTCACTCCCAGCCGCCACCTCCGACCGACAAGGACCAACCATGGACCTGAACCACTTCCTCGCAGCCGCCCTCCTGGCGCTCGCCGCGCTCGCCCCGGCCGCCGACCAGCTCGAGCTGCTCAACGTCAGCTACGACCCGACGCGCGAGCTCTACCAGGACTACAACGCCGCCTTCGCCAAGCACTGGGCGGAGAAGACCGGCGGCACCGTCACCGTGAAGCAGTCGCACGGCGGCTCGGGCAAGCAGGCGCGCGCGGTCATCGACGGGCTGCAGGCCGACGTCGTCACCCTCGCCCTGGCCTACGACATCGACGCCATCGCCGAGCGCGCCAAGAGCATCGCGCCCGACTGGCAGAAGCGCCTGCCCGACAACAGCGCTCCCTACACCTCGACCATCGTCTTCCTGGTGCGCAAGGGCAACCCCAAGCACATCGCCGACTGGGCCGACCTGATCAAGCCCGGCGTCGCCATCATCTCGCCCAACCCCAAGACCAGCGGCGGCGCGCGCTGGAACTACCTCGCCGCCTGGGGCTACGCCCTGCAGGCGAACGGCGGGGACCAGGCCAAGGCCAAGGACGTTCGTCAGCCCAGTACTTCGCGCACGTGCCCGTGCTCGACTCCGGCGCGCGCGGCGCCACCACCACCTTCATCGAGCGCGGCATCGGCGACGTGCTGGTCGGCTGGGAGAACGAGGCGCTGCTCGCGCTCAAGGAGCTCGGCCCGGGCAAGTTCGAGCTGGTCACGCCCTCGGTCTCGATCCTCGCCGAGCCGCCGGTCGCGGTGGTCGACAAGGTCGTCGACAAGCACGGCACCCGAGCCGCCGCTGAAGAGTACGTGAGCTGGCTGTCCAGCGAGGTCGGCCAGGAGATCGCCGCGCGCAACTTCTACCGCCCGCGCAACGCCGTCGGTCGCCGCCAAGTACGAGGCGCAGTTCCCCAAGCTGAAGCTGTTCACCATCGCCGAGGTCTTCGGCACCTGGGCCGAGGTCCAGAAGGCGCACTTCGCGGATGGCGGCTTGTTCGACCAGATCTACCAGCCGCACTGAGCGGCGCGCCGCGCGCGAGCTGCGGGTTGCGAGCTGTGGGTCGCGAGATTCCTTCTCGCAGCTCGCAGCTCGCAGCTCGCGACTCGTGGCCGCGCCAGTGCCTGGCGCACGTTCCCGCTTGGGCGAACTCGGTCGCGCTGCCATCTCCCACCACCGGACCCCGTGCATCCCATGACCATCTCCATCCAGCGGGCGGCCGCGCTGCTCGTCCTCGCCCTGGCGGCGGCCTGCGGATTCGCGGCCGGTGCGGAGGACGTCACGCTGCTCAACGCCTCCTACGACGTCACGCGCGAGTTCTACCGCGACGTGAACCCGGCCTTCGCCGCGGCGTGGCTGGCCAAGTCCGGTCAGAAGGTCGAGGTCCACCAGTCGCACGCCGGTTCCAGCAAGCAGGCGCGCGCGGTCATCGACGGCCTGCAGGCCGACGTGGTGACCATGAACCAGGTGCTCGACATCGACGCCATCGCGGAGAGGAGCGGCGCGGTGCCCGCTGACTGGGCGACGCGCCTGCCGAACGGCGCGGTGCCCTACACCTCGACCATCCTCTTCCTGGTGCGCAAGGGCAACCCCAAGGGCATCATCGGCTGGGACGACCTGGTCAAGCCGGGCGTCGCGGTGATCATCCCCAATCCCAAGACCTCGGGCAACGGCCGCTACAGCTACCTCGCCGCCTGGGCGCACGCGCTGCGCGCCGGGGGCGGGGACGACGCCAAGGCCCGCCAGTTCGTCGCCAAGCTGTTCGCCAACGTGCCCGTGCTCGATACCGGCGGCCGCGGCGCCACGGCGACCTTCGCCGCAGCGCGGGATCGGCGACGTGCTGCTGACCTTCGAGAACGAGATCGTGCCTGATCGCCCAGGAGCAGTCCGGTGAGGGCTTCGCGACGGTGGTGCCCTCGCTCAGCATCCAGGCCGACAACCCGGTGGCCGTGGTCGAGCGCGTGGCCGCCAGGCGCGGCACCGCCGCCGTGGCCCAGGCCTACCTCGAGTTCCTGTCTCAGCGACGCCGGCCAGGAGCTGGCCGCCAAGCACGGCTTCCGCCCGGTCACGCCCACGATCCTCGCCAGCCACGCCGCGCGCTTCCCCGCGCTCGAGCTGGTCACCGTGGCGCAGGTCTTCGGCAGCTGGAAGCAGGCGCAGCAGGTGCACTTCAGCGACGGCGGGATCTTCGACCAGATCTATCAACCACATTGAAGACCCTGGACCCTGGACCCCAGGTCGTGGGAATAGGTGCTGGGCTGCGGACGTAGATCTCCAGTTCTCGTCATGACACCACTTGTCCCCACTTCCTTGTATCTAGGGTCTAGGGTCTAGGGTCTAGGTTCTCCATCCGGAACACGATGCCGCTCCTCCTCAAAGAACGCTCCATCCTGCCCGGGTTCCCCCTGACCCTGGGCTTCACCGTCACGTACCTCAGCCTGCTGGTGCTGATCCCGCTGTCGTTGCTGGTGTGGAAGACGTCCGTCGTTGTCGCTGCACGGGTTCTGGGTGGTGGCGACCTCGCCGCGGGTGATGGCGTCGTACAAGCTGTCGTTCGGGGCCTCGCTGATCGCGGCGGCGATCAACGTGCCGGCCGGGCTGCTGCTCGCGTGGGTGCTGGTGCGCTACCGCTTCCCGGGCCGCCGCCTCATCGACGGGCTCATCGACCTGCCCTTCGCCCTGCCGACCGCGGTCGCGGGCATCACGCTGTGCGCGCTCTACGCGCCGAACGGCTGGGTCGGCCACCTGTTCGCGCACGATGGGGTCGCTGGGGGCGTGGATCCCGGCGCACGGCTGGGCGGCGGAGCACCTCTACACGCCGGAGCACGTCGAGGACGGGGTCTGGGCGGGCGGCCTGAAGATCGCGTACACGCCGCTGGGCATCATCCTCGCGCTGACCTTCATCGGCCTGCCCTTCGTGGTGCGCACCGTGCAACCGGTGCTGGAGGGGCTGGGCAACGAGTACGAGGAGGCCGCCGGCAGCCTGGGCGCCAGCCGCCTCGCCACCTTCCGCGCGGTCATCCTGCCGGAGATCTGGCCGGCCCTGGCGACCGGCTTCGCGCTGGCCTTCGCGCGCGGCGTGGGCGAGTACGGCTCGGTGGTGTTCATCGCCGGCAACCAGCCGATGCACACCGAGATCACGCCGCTGTTCATCATCACCCGGCTCGAGGACTACGACTACGCCGGCGCCACCGCCATCGCCGTGGTCATGCTGCTGCTGTCGTTCGTGATGCTGGTCGCGATCGGCCTGCTGCAGCGCCTCAGCCGCGTGCGGGGGGTGGTGTGAGGCCGCTGATCACCCACGCCAACGAGCGCGCCCGCGTCACCCACGAGCCGCGGTGGGTGCGCCGCACGCTGGTGCTGCTGGCGGTGGCGTTCTTCGCGGTGCTGCTGCTGCTGCCGATGCTCGCGGTGTTCGGCTTCGCCCTGCGCGAGGGCCTGGGCGCGTACTGGGCGGGGATCTCGTCGCCCGGACGCGCGCAGCGCCATCCGCCTGACCCTGATCACCGCCGCCATCGCCGTGCCGCTCAACACCGTGTTCGGCGTCGCGGCGGCGTGGTGCGTGGCCAAGTACGACTTCCGCGGCCGCCGCCTGCTGGTGCACCTCATCGACCTGCCGTTCTCGGTGTCGCCGGTGGTCGCGGGGCTGGTGTTCGTGCTGCTGTTCGGCGCCCAGGGGCTGCTCGGCCCGTGGCTGCAGGCGCACGACGTGCAGATCATCTTCCAGGTGCCGGGCATCGTCCTGGCGACGCTGTTCGTGACCTTCCCGTTCGTCGCGCGCGAACTCATCCCGGTGATGCAGGCCGGCGGCAACGAGGAGGAGGAGGCGGCGATCATGCTCGGCGCCAGCGGCTTCACCACCTTCTGGCGCATCACCCTGCCCAAGGTCAAGTGGGGCCTGATCTACGGCGTGGTGCTGTGCAATGCGCGCGCCTTCGGCGAGTTCGGCGCGGTGTCGGTGGTGTCGAGCAAGATCCGCGGCGAGACCAACACCATGCCGCTGCACATCGAGATCGAGTACAACGACTACCACGGCACCGCCGCCTTCGCGGTGGCCTCGCTGCTCGCGCTGCTCGCCCTGCTGACCCTGGTCATCAAGTCGATCGCGGAGTGGAACGTCCACCGCCAGCAGCGCGCCGCCGTGGCGGCCGCCACCGTCGCCGACGCCGTTCCCGGGACCAGCCCATGAGCATCTCCGTCCAGCACCTCACCAAGCGCTTCGGCAAGGTCGCCGCGGTCGACGACGTCAGCCTCGAGATCCCCGACGGCTCGCTGCTGGCGCTGGTCGGGCCGTCGGGCTCGGGCAAGACCACCCTGCTGCGCATCATCGCCGGCCTGGAGCAGCCGGACAGCGGCGCGGTGCTGCTTGCGGGCACCGACGTGACGCGCGCGGCAGTGCGCGAGCGCGGCGTCGGCTTCGTGTTCCAGCACTACGCGCTCTTCCGCCACCTGTCGGTGTTCGACAACATCGCCTTCGGCCTGACCGTGCGGCCGAAGGCGACGCGCCCGGCGAAGTCGGTGATCGCCGACCGCGTCCACGCGCTGCTCAAGCTCATCCGCCTCGAGGACCTGGCCGGGCGCCTGCCGCACCAGCTCTCCGGCGGCCAGCGCCAGCGCGTCGCCCTGGCGCGTGCCCTGGCGGTCGAGCCCAGGGTGCTGCTGCTCGACGAGCCCTTCGGCGCGCTCGACGCGAAGGTGCGCCAGGAGCTGCGCCGCTGGCTGCGCCGCCTGCACGACGAGGTGCACGTCACCAGCGTGTTCGTCACCCACGACCAGGAGGAGGCGCTCGAGGTCGCCGACCGCGTGGTGGTGATCAACCAGGGCCGCATCGAGCAGGACGGCACGCCCGAGCAGGTCTACAGCCACCCGGCCACGCCCTTCGTCCACCACTTCCTGGGCAGCGTCAACGTCTTCCACGGCCGCATCCGCGGCGGCACCGCCACGGTCGGCGAGGTGACCGTGCCCGCGCCCGGCGCCTGGCCCGCCGCCGCCGAGCAGGCCGTCGCCTACGTGCGCCCGCACGACATCGCCATCAGCCGCACGCGCGACGCGGTGTGCAGCGCCGCCGCCACCGTGCTGCAGGTCAGCCTGGTCGGCCCGCTGGTGCGCGTCGAGCTGGAGCGCGCCGACACCAAGGAGCGCCTGGAGGCGCAACTGCCGCGCGCGCGGGGGCTGGAGCTGGGGCTCAAGGCGCAGGAGCAGGTGTTCTACGGGTTCACGGAGTACCAGATCTATCCGCAGACCTGAGGTGCTGGGCGCTAGGGAACCTGCTTCCGCCTCAGGACTCGAGCTGGTCCTCCGGCGCGCGACATAATTTCCGACATGCCGGGCGACGCCATGCGACTGTCTCGCGCCTCGCGCCTCGCGCCTCGCGCCTCGCGCCTCGCGCCTCGCGCCTCGCGCCTCGCGCCTCGCGCCTCGCGCCTCGCGCCTCGCGCCTACCCCCCGGCCACCCGCGCCGCCGCCGGCTCCAGCAGCCCGAGCAGCGCGTTCTCGTACTGGTCGACGATCGGCTTCTCCGCGAACTTCTCCGCGCGGTGGCGCGCCGCCGAGCGCATGGCGCGGTAGCGCGGCTCGTTCTCGAGCAGGTCGGCGGCGAGCGTGCCCAGGCAGATGTCGCGGCCCTCCTCGCAGAGGATGCCGCTGACGCCGTCCTCGACGACCTCGGGCAGGCCGCCGGCGCGGTAGCCGAGCACCGGGCAGCCGCAGGCCATCGCCTCGAGCGCGGACAGGCCGAAGCTCTCGGCGCGGCTCGGCAGCAGGAACAGGTCGCTGGCCTGCAGGATCGGCTCGGGCTTCTGCTGGCCGAGCAGGCGCAGGTCGTCGCGCATGCCGAGCTCCTTCGCCAGCTCCTCGGCCTTGGGCAGGTCGGGGCCGTCGCCGACCAGCACCAGCACCGCCGGCATGCGCTTGCGCAGGGTGGCGAAGGCGCGCACCACCTCCTCGATGCGCTTGACCGGGCGGAAATTCGAGACGTGGGTGATGATGCGCTGGCCGGCGTCGGCCAGGCAGGCGCGCCACGGCTGCGCGTCATCGGGCGCGAAGCGCTCGAGGTCGACGAAGTTGGGGATCGCCTGCACCGAGCCGGGCGCGGTGTTGAAGTAGGTCGCGGTCTCCTGCGCCAGCCAGGTGCTGGGCGCGGTGAGCAGGTCCTGCTGGCGCAGCGCGAAGCGCGTCAGCTCGAAGTAGCTGCGCTCGCGCCCGACCAGGGTGATGTCGGTGCCGTGCAGCGTGCAGGCGAGCTTGACGTCGCGGCGCGCGCGGCCGCGCTGGAAGCGCCCGGTCTCGGGCCTGGTGGAATCGCGCAGCACCTCGCGCGCCTGCCAGGCGGCGACCGCGTGCGGGATGGCGTAGTGGCTGTGGATCAGCTCGACGCCGTGCTCCTCGACCAGCTCGATGAGCTTGTTGCTGAGGTTGAGCGTGTAGTGCGGGTAGCGGAACAGCGGGTACTCGCTGCCGTGCACCGCGTGGAAGCTGAGGTTGGCGAGCGGCCGGTCCATGCGGAACGGCATCTCGTACGACACCACGTGCACCTCGTGCCCGCGCTCGGCCAGGCGCATCGCCAGCTCGGTCGCGACCACGCCGCTGCCGCCGTAGGTGGGATAGCAGGTGATGGCGAGGCGCATGCGCGGCTTTCCCTGGGGTGATGGCGCGAGCTTGGCGCTGCCGCGCCCGCTGGCCATGCCCAATCCGAGCGGCTTCCGCGCGCCCGGCGCTGCGCGGTCACTTCCCGGTGGCGGTCAGCACCGGCTTGAGCTTGAGCTCCGCCGTCGGGGTGAACTGGCGTTCCCACGGCTGGAAGCCCTGGCGTTCCAGGCGCAGGGTCAGCGCCTTGGCCGGGAGACGCACCTGGGCGGGAGTGGTGCCGACCAGGTTGCCATCGATCAGCACGTCCGCGCCGCTGGGTTCGGATTCGATCAGCACGCTGACCGTCTCGACCGGCACCGCCGGCGCGGTGGCGACCACGCCCGTCGCGGTGGCGGGCACCGCACCCGGGAGCGCATCGGGCAGGTCCTGCTGGCGGTCGAGGTAGGCGCGCAGGGTGAACAGGCAGTTGCGGATCGCGTCCCACGCGGCCTGGCTGCGCGGATCGGCGTCCGCGGTCTGCAGCTTGGGCGAGGACTGGCCGCGTGAAGCCGCCGCTGGCCTTCTTCAGGAACACCAGCTTGCCGTCCGCCTGGTAGCCGCGCATCTCGGCGGTGGCTTCGAGGTGGGCGATGCCGCTCTTCGATTCGAGCCCGGTGCTGACGTCGTGCAGTTCGAGCACGCGCGTCGTCACCACCAGGTGGGCCCCGGCGGCCGCGGGCTGCGCGCCCTTGGTCCACGCGTCGCTCGCCGAGGGCGGCAGGCCCTCGCCGACCCAGGCCTTCACCTCGCGCACGCGCAGGTCGACGTCCAGGCGCATGGCGTAGGCGTAGTCGAGGCGCGCCTCGGGATAGAAATCGGCGATCGGCGCGACGTCGACCGGGGCGAAGACCACCGGGCGTTGCACGGTGGTGCCGGCGGCCGGCGCGGCGGCATCGCGCTTCTCCCAGCGGTTGGCGTCGCGACCCACGGCGCACCCCGCGGTGCCGGCCATGGCGATGAGGACGAGGAAGGCGAGGGGGAGTCGGACGTGCATGGCGCGGGAGTATGGCCGCAGGCCCGGCGGTGCCAGCGACGGCCATGCTCGGCGCGTCACGAGCGCAGCGCGCGTCAGTATTGACAGTCCCGCGGACGGCGGTGTGCTGCCGGGCATGCTGCGCGGCATCTCACCCCTCCTGTCCCCGGACCTGCTCGCGGTGATGTGCCGCATGGGCCATGGCGACGAGCTGGTGCTCGCCGACGCCCACTTCCCCGGGGAATCGTTCAACGCCCGCGTGCTGCGCGCCGATGGCCTGCGCATCCCCGCGCTGCTCGACGCGATCCTGCCGCTGCTGGTGCTCGATCCCTACGTGCCCAGCCCGCTGTTCATGATGCAGGCGGTGCCGGGCGACACCCTCGACCCGGCGGTCGAGAAGAGCTACCGCGGCGCCATCGACCGCCACTGGCCCGCGACGCCCGCGATCGAGCGCGTCGAGCGCTTCGCCTTCTACGAGCGCGCGCGCAAGGCCTTCGCCGTGGTGATGACCGGCGAAACGGCGAAATACGGCAACATCATCCTGAAGAAGGGTGTGACGCTGGTGTGACGGCTGACGGCTTGCGGCCCAAAGCTGACAGCCGAACCCCGGATGCTGGGCTGATTCAGCAAGCCAATAGGTGCCCGGAAGGATGAAATGAGACTCTGCAATGAACCTGCGGGAAGCGCAGGTTCATTGGCCGTCGGCCCTCAGCTATCAGCCGTCAGCCTCCCCCAAAAAATTTGGCGGTCAGGGATTCCTGACCGCCAAGCGGGGGTGGAAGCGGGGAGCATCTGTGCCGTTCAGGCGTATGATGTCCCGGCATTCTCTCGACGTCACATCCGGCCGACAATCCACGGATCCCAGGTTGTCGTCTCCTTGCTGTTCGAAGCCGCGCGGCTGATCTCCACTTCCAACGCCTGCTGTCCGATGGTGGACGGGGGCAGGGGCAGGTCGGGTGGCCGTCTCGTTACCTCCACGGTTGCATTATAAGCCCCGGGATCAAACGCGCCAAGGCCACTGCCCTGAGCCTGCAAGATGCTGGAGATTGCCGACTTGTGATAAGTGATCTCTGCGTGCCGGGGACCCGATCGCGGGCACGGCTGCGCGGATAAGCATTCTGGGCGATTCCGGGGCGCTAGAGCAGTGGCGGGCCAGCCTCAGCGGGGTGTCTCGCGCAGCACCGCAAGCACCTGCTCCAACTCGGTCAGCGCGGCTGCGACCTGCTGGCGCTGGGCCTCGTCGACGCGCTTGGCGAAGTCCTGGCAGGCTTCCAGGGCGCCGGCGGCGATCTTGAACTGGCCGCGCACGCCCTGGGCGCGGCAGGCGAGGGCGGCGGTGAAGAAGCGCTCGAGCGGGCCGGCCTCGTGCTGGTCCTCGATCTCCATCATCGCCTGGACGATGGCGAGCGTCGCGGTCGGCCGCGCGGCGAGCAGCAGGGACTGGCCGTGCTGGTAGAGCGCGCGGTGGCGGGCGCGCCACTCCGGGTGCCGCGCCCAGGCCGCGCGGTTGGCCTGGGCCACGGCCACGACCAGGTCCTGGCTCAGGCGCACCTGCGGCTCGACCAGGCGCATCAGGTTGTTGGCGATCATCGCCATGTTGCCGACCACCTCGTCGGTGGCGGGCAGTTCGCCGACCAGCTTGGTGGCCTGGGCGAGGTGGGGCATGGCTTCGGCGCCGCGGCCGCGCACCAGCAGGGTCTGCGCGGTCATGATCGCCAGCCGGCAGGCGTCGTTCGGCCCGGTGACGCCCTTGGCGGCGGCCTCCTGCGCGGCCTCGCGCCGGTTCGCGCACAGCAGGGTCACCGCCAGGCCGCGCCAGATGCTGCGCGCCACCTCGCTGTCGGCGTTCAGCGCGGGGTGCTTCTGCAGGCGGTGGTTGAAGGCGATGGTCTCGTCATAGCGGCCGAGCCCGGTGGTCCCGAGGTGCACCGACAGCGCCGCGAGCTGGAGCACGTCGTGTTCGGTCAGGCTCTTGCCGTACAGCTCGTCGAGGCGCTGGAACGCGCCCAGCGGATCCTGGTTCGCCTGCTGGGCGATGGTCTGGAGCAGGCGTTCGAAGGGGGAGGGCAGGACCATTTGTGGTGCTCGGTGGGAGGAGGTTGGAGCCTCCGTACCTGGGGGGGCGGTTCAATTGGCGATCCGCACCGCGCTTTTCGGGGGGAGGCGCGAGGCACGAGGCGCGAGGCGCGAGGATGCCGCCGAAGTCGGGAGTGGTTCGCCAAGACTTCGGTGAACCAGGCGGGGCAGGGGTCAGCGCGATCCTTGGCCTCATCCTGAGTGTGACCTGGAATTTTCGACATGGCTTCGACGCCATGCGTCAGCCTCGCGCCTCGCGCCTCGCGCCTCGCGCCTCGCGCCTCGCGCCTCGCGCCTCGCGCCTCGCGCCTCGCGCCTACTTCCCCGCCGCCCCCGCATACACCTTCACCAGCCGCTCCCTGGTCGGGATGTCGCTGAGCCCGTGCACCAGCAGCAGCACGGTCGGGATCAGGGTGAGCGCCAGCACATCGCCGCCCTCGCCGAACAGGCGCAGGCGGAACTCGGTGCCGATCAGCAGCAGGCAGTGGCCGGCGTAGGCCAGCAGCAGCAGCACGCGGCCGCGGCGCTGGAAGAACTCGGCGACCTGCCAGGCCTGGTCGTACAGGGAGCGCGCGCGGCGCTGCAGGCCGGCGAGCATGAGCCGCCGCTCCCGCACCAGCACCACCGCGCAGATCAGCAGGTAGGTCAGGCAGATCACCGTGGCGACGTCGGTGACGACGTGCGGGGCCCCGTGGCTGGTGACGCGCAGGCGGTTGAAGGCGACCACCCCCAGCGCTCCGACCAGGCCGATGGCGAGGCGCTGGAAGTGCAGGCGGCGCAGGGTGACGTCGGTGTGGTAGCGCTCGACGAAGCCGGTGAAGCCGGCGACGTCCACCGGGGGGACGGGGCTCGCGGCGGAGACCTGGGCGTCATCCGGGATCGGCATGCCGCGCAGCCTGCGCGCCCGGCGCTGGCGGGCAAGGATCGGCAGCGTACTCTCGCGGCAGGTCGCTCACCCGCGTCGAACCCGGGCCCCTGGTGCCTTGAACGGCCCGGAGCGGTCCCGGTAGAACCCCGCCATGCCCCTCCTTCCGCTCGGCTACAGCTCCAACCTGCACCAGGCGGAGGACGTCGGCGCGCTGGTCGAGGTCATCGGCACCTTCACCACCCAGGCGCGCCAGCGCCTGGGGTGGGACCGCCTCGGGCTGGACCTGCGCCTGGGGTCGACCGCGATCGCCGAGATGAGCCGCGACCCCTTCGCGCGCGGCCGCCTGCGCCGCGCCCTGGACCAGGCGGGCGCCAGCGCCCACACCCTGAACGCCTTCCCGCTGCGCCCCTTCCAGTCCGCGGTGGTCAAGGCCGACGCCTACCTGCCGGACTGGAGCGAGGCGGCGCGCGAGAACGACACCATCGCCATCATCCCGATCGCCCTGGCGCTGTCGGACGAGCCGGTGGTGACGGTCAGCACCGTGCCGGGCAGCTACCGCCCGTTCGGGCCCGAGCGCAACGACCCGCGCGTCATCGCCCAGGCCCTCGGCCGCTGGGCGGCGGTGGCCGCGCACGCCGCGCGCGAGACCGGCCGTCGCGTGGTGCTGGCGCTCGAGCCCGAGCCGTGGTGCTTCCTCGAGACCAGCCACGACAGCGCCGCGTTCTGGCGCGGCCCGCTGCAGGAGCACGGCCTGCCCGCCTGCAGCGCGCTGCTCGGCGGCGACACGCGCGCCGCGCGCGCCGCGCTCGCCACCCACCTCGGCATTCTGCTTCGACACCTGCCACCTGAGCCTGGCCTTCGAGGACCAGGCCGCCGCCGTGGCGCGCCTGCAGGCCGCCGGCGCGACCATCGCCAAGTGCCAGTTCAGCGCCGCGCCGGAGGTGCGCGAGCCCGGCCGCGATCCCGCCGGCGTCGCCGCGCTGCGCGCCCTCGCCGAGCCGCGCTTCATGCACCAGACCGCCGCCGCCAGCGCCAGCGGCTCCATCAGCAAGGTCGAGGACCTCGACCAGCTCGAGCGCTGCCTGGCGCGCCTGCCCGACGCCGCCGCGGTGCGCAGCCACTTCCACACCCCGATCTTCCGCCCCGCCCAGGAGCGCGGCCTGTCCTCGACCATCGCCGACAGCCGCCGCGGCCTGGCCGCCTGCCTCGCCGCGGGGTGCGCGCACATCTCGGTCGAGACCTACACGTGGAGCGTGCTCGCCGACAACGACGGCGACATCCTGGCGGGGACGGTGCGGGAGCTGGAGACGTTGAAGGAGTTGGTGGAGGTGGAAGGCGCGAGGCGCTAACGCGAGGCGCGAGGCGCGAGGCGCGAGAAAACCGGCTCACGCGTCGAGAGCGAGGTCGGAGGAGCAAAGGAGAGGCGGTCCAGCGGGCCGCCTGCCTGTCTGAATGGAGAAAAGGCGTGATAATCCGGGAAATATCTCGATTTTTACCTTGATACCCGAACTCCGAACCCAGCACCTTCCCGCTTCTATTTCCGCGGTCCCATCCGCCCATCCCGCAGTGCGGCATTCGCGCGGTACACGTGCGCCAGCACCTCGGCCAGGGCGCGGTACAGCGTGGGCGGCACCACCACGTCCAGGTCGAGGATGCCGAGCAGCGTGACCAGGTCGTGGTCTTCGTGCAGCGGGATGCCGTGGCGCTCGGCGAGAGCGATGATGCGCTCGGCCACGTCGCCCTGGCCCTTGGCGAGGACGCGCGGCGCGGCGTCGACGTCGTTCTGGTAGCGCAGCGCGACGGCGCGGCGGCGCTCGGTCTGGGGTGGGCCCGGGCGCGGCGGCTGCGCGGCGGCCATGTCAGCCGGGCTCGCCGTCGACGACGCGCACGCCCGCGGTCAGGCCGAGGGCGCGCAGGCTGCCGACCAGGGCGGGCAGCGCCTCCTCCAGCGCGCGGCTGCCGGCGGCGCTGCCGACCAGGGTGATGGTGAGCGGGCCGCCGTCGACGCCGGAGAGCCGCACGCTGACCGTGCCCAGGTCGGAGAGCTCGGTGTCCACGCGCAGGTAGGTCGTGGCGCCGTCGGGGCCGGGGCGCTCGCCGATCGCCAGGCGCGCGGGCGTCGGCTGGCCGTCGGCCTGCAGCGGCAGGCTCAGCACCAGGCGGTAGTCGGCGAGGGCGTCGGGCTTGAAGACGGTCTGGCCGGCCTGCTCGTGCGCGGTGTGGACGAGCGCGCTGGTGAGGGCGCCGGTCACACCGCCGAGAGGGTCTGCAGGATCTCCGCGCGCCGGTGCGTCCTCTGCGCTGGTGGGGGCGGTGCCGCTGGACTCTGGGCGCGGCAGGGCCGCGGCCAGCTGGCGCAGCAGCCCCGGGAGGGCGGCCTGCGCAGCGCTGGCGACGGCCGTCGCTGGCGCGGCGCTGGAATTCGCCGGCGCCGCGCCGTCGGGGCTGCTGCGCACGCCAGCCAGGGACAGGGCCCGCCGCACACCCGCCGCGCCTTCGCGGACCGCATCGGGGATGGTGGCGGTGCGCAGCGGCGCGGACGGGACGAGCCGTGCGGCCAGCGCGCCGCCGGCGAGAGGCACCGGCGCGTCGCGCGCGGTCGGCGGCGCGCTGCCGGTGGGGGCGGCCGTCGGACCGGGCCGTGGCGAGGCGATCCGGGCCGGAGGGGACGCTGAGCCCGAGGGGATGGAGGACGGTTCCGCCATGCTGGTGGCCGTGGTCGCCGCAGGTGCGTCGGGCGCAGCTGGTCCCGGGCGCGCCGGTGCGACCGTGGGGCTGCCCGCCGCGCTGGACGGGCTCGACGGCGAGCGTACGGAAGGTGCGGGTGCGGGTGCGGGTGCGGAACCGGGCACCGCGGTCCGGGCTCCCCCGGTGCTGGCCACGGTCGGTGGGGGCCCGGTCGGTACGGGTGCGGCAGGCATCCCAGGCGATCCGGCCGTCGCCGGTCGCGATGCCGCACCCGCCGCCAGCGCCACGGTCAGCGCCGCCGCCGGATTCGGCAATGGCGTCGCGGTCGCGCGCAGCGCGAGCGCGAGCGTCGCCGGCGTGGCCGGCAGCCCGCTGCGCGCGACCGTGGCGTAGGCGCGCGCCAGGGCTGCGGGAGCGGCGTTCCGCAGCAGCGCGGCGCTGGTGGTCGCCGCCGCTGGCACGGCTTCCGCAGCGGTTGGCGGCGCGTCCTCGGCCAACGCGGCCCGAGCCCCCGCCGCGGTCACCGCGCTGATGGCGGTGCGCAGCAGGTCGCGGTCGAGCGGGGCGCCGGCGTCCTCGAAGGCGGCGAGCACCGCCTGGGCGGCGCCGTCGGCCGGCAGGCCCAGGACCCGCGCGCGCGCGGGCGCGTCGCTGGTGGTCGCCTGGTCGGCACCGTGCTCATCCAGCAGGCGCAGGCTGAGGCGGTCGCCGCTGCCCATGACCTGAACCTTGACCAGGGTGTCGGCGGCCAGGGGCAGGCTGCTCTCGGCGACCAGCGTGCGGCCGCGCAGCGCGAGCAGGTAGAGGTCCTGGCCGAGGCCCTGCACCACCCGCCCGCTGAGCACGGAGCCGGGGACCAGGGTCTCGCCGAGCGGGCGCGCGCCGCCGGCCGGGGTGGTGGCGGGCCCGCCGGGCGGCCGTGCGGCGCCGCCGGGCGCGCCATCGTTCCGCACCGCGCCGGCCATGGCCAGCTGCGCCGCTCAGACCCCGCCGTCGTCGCCGAGGCGGCCGCGCAGCAGGGTGATGACGCGGGCGTGGATCTGGCAGACGCGGCTCTCGGTGACGCCCAGCACCAGGGCGATCTCCTTCATCAGCAGGTTCTCGAAGTAGTAGAGCTTGATGACCAGGCGCTCCTGCTCGGTGAGCTTGTGGAGCAGGCCGGCGACGATCTTCTGCCGGTCGAGGCGCTCGAGGTGGCGCGAGGGGTTCGAGCCCTCGTCGTCGCGCTGCGCCAGGGCGGTGCCGAGGCGCGTGTCGTCGCTGCTGGGCGCGTCGAGCGAGACCTGCACGGCGAGCTGGGCGTCCTGCTCGACGGCGGGCAGGTCGGCCTCGCTGACCTCGAGCTCGGCGGCGAGCTCGGCGTCGTCGGGCAGCCGGCCGAGGCGGTGGGTGAGCTCCTTGAGCGCCTGGTGGTAGTCGCGCGCGCGCTCGCGGGCGCCGCGCGACACCCAGTCGCGGGCGCGCAGCTCGTCGATCACCTGGCCGCGGATGCGCATCACCGCGTAGGTGCTGAAGGCGTTGTCGCGGCTGGCGTCGAAGCGGTTGAGGGCGTCGATCAGGCCGATCACGCCGGCGTGGAAGAGGTCCTCGCGGTCGACGCTGGCGGGCAGGTGCTGGGCGACGCGGTCGACCACGCTGTGCACCAGCGGCAGGTGGCGCAGGATCTCCTGCTCGCGCTCGTCGCCGGTGCGGGTGCCCTCCGCCTGGCGGTAGGCCTTGACCCGGTCCTGGTTGGCGCTGCTGGGGGCGGTGGTCATGAGGGGCATCCGGGGCGCTCGGCTCAGCGGCGGTCAGGGGTGGCGGCGGGGCGGGCCGGCCGGGCGGGGGCGCGCTGGGCGCTCTCCGCGGCGGCCTTCTTCTCCTCGGCGAGCTGGCGCTCGGCCATGTCGGCGGTGATGCGCTCGTTCATCACCTTCACCACCACGCGCAGCAGCCAGCCCGAGACCCACATGGCGGCGAGCGCGCCGAGCGCGGCGCGCCAGGCGACGGTGGCCGGATCGAGGCCCTGCCACAGGCCGAGGGCCAGCCAGGCGAAGCCCACCCACATCAGCACCCGCGCCTGCGCGGCCAGCACCAGCACCTCCATTGGCGACGCTCCTGAGGGGATGGACCGGGCGAGTGTACCCTGGCCCGGATCGTGGTGCAAACCCGGCGCCGGCGGCGCGGGGCGCGGCCGGGAGCGGTCGCGCCGGGGTCCTAACGCAAAGGCGGAGCCAATCGCCGGCGGAAGCCGCCACCGGCCGGTCCTTGCGCGGCCGGCCGGCCCGATGGTAGACTCGCAGGTCTCCAGCTCCCTCTCCTCTGCCGCACGGGCCCGCCGCCGCCGGATTGGACAGCCAGTTGCGTGGCGGGGAGCACGGGAGCTACACTATGCTGACGATGACGAAGGAGACGCGCGTGGCGAAGGTGACGGTCAACACCCTGCTGAAGGGCGCGCTGGAGGTCGACGAGCACGAGCTCATCACCTTCGCGGTGCCGCTGCTGGGGTTCGACCACCTGCGGCGCTTCCTGATCTACCAGACCAAGCCCGGCGCGCTGTACTGGATGCAGGCGGTCGAGGACCCCAAGGTCGGCTTCTGCCTGCTCGCGCCCTTCCAGGCCGGGCTCGACCCCGAGATCGAGATCGCCGGCGAGGACGTCGCCGACATCGGCGCGGCGAGCGCGGCCGACATCGACGTCTACACGCTGGTGGTGCTGGACCCGGTGCCCAGCGAGCGCCGCACCAACCTGCGCGCGCCGATCCTGGTCGGGCGCGCCAGCCGCACCGCCAAGCAGGTGGTGCTCGCCGACCACCGCCTGCCGATCAAGTTCTTCCTGCGCGACCTCAAGCCGATGGAGAAGACCTGACGTGCTCGTCCTGACCCGGCGCATCAATGAACGCATCGTGATCAACGGCGAGCTCGTGATCACGGTGCTCGACGTCGGGCGCAACGGGCAGGTCCGCCTCGGTTTCGATGGTCCCCGCCACTTCCAGATCTACCGCCACGAGCTGCTGCTCGAGATCCAGGCCGAGAACCGCCAGGCGCTGTCCAGCGCCGCGGACGTGCCATCCGATCTCGCCGGGCCGCCACCGGCCAAGGAGGGTTGAGTGGCTCTGAACCGCGCCAGTTTCGCCGACATCATCGAGCGCATCCACACCGTGCCCTCGCTGCCCGAGGTGGTGACCCAGGTCTGCCGCCTGGTCAACGACCCCAACGCCGACATGCGCGCCATCAACGCGATCATCATGAAGGACCCGGCCATGGCGGCGAAGATGCTGCGCATGGTCAACAGCGTCTACTACGGCCTGGCGGAGACCGTGACCAGCCTGGAGCAGGCGATCCGGCTGCTCGGCTTCAAGACCATCCGCTCGATCGCGCTGTCGATCTCGGTGCTGAACATGTTCCAGCAGCAGAGCGCCAACTTCAACATGAAGGCCTTCTGGGCGCACAGCGCGGTCTCCGCCTGCCTGTGCCGGCTGATCGCCGCCAAGGGCGCGCTCTGCGACCCCGAGATGGCCTTCTCGATCGGCCTGCTCAAGGACATCGGCAAGCTCATCCTGGTCGAGAACGCCCCGGAGGAGACGCGCGCGATCATCGCCGTCGCCCGCGAGTACCGCTTCGGCTTCTCCAAGGCCGCGCGCGAGGTGCTCGACACCGACGACGCCGAGATCGGCGCCTGGCTGGCCAAGAGCTGGGAGCTGGAGCCGACCATGGTCAACGCCATCGCCCAGCAGAACACCATGGCCGGCGCCGCCGACCCCAAGATCGTCGCCATGCTCCAGCTCTGCGAGTACCTGTGCGCGCTGAAGAAGATCCGCACCAGCGGCCAGTGCGACGAGCCGGCGCTCGACCCGGCGGTGTGGACGTACCTGGGGATGGACAAGACGGCGCTGGTCGAGGTCTTGTCGGTGATCAATGATGAGGTGGAGAACGCGCGGCAGCTGCTGCTGATCGCCGCGTAGGCGCGAGGCGCGAGGCGCGAGGCGCGAGGCGCGAGGCGCGAGGCGCGAGGCGCGAGGCGCGAGAAAAACGGAGGTGAGCCGTCGCGCAATGGGTAAACGTGCGGCGGCTGAGGATGAGCCCGCGGAGCGGGCGGAAGGATCCAGCCCAGGGCGTCAGCCCTGGGAATATGGTTTTGAAATCGACCAAGCCCGCGGAGCGGGCGGAAGAAAATCAGCCTGGGCGTGAGCCCGGGGTTTTGGTCGCTGGATGGCACGTGCCGTCGCGTGCAGCCGCGTGACGCCCGTCGCATGCCCCGGGCTTGCGCCCGGAGATACCTTCTTCCGCCCGTTCCACGGGCTCATGTTCTCCTCTTGCCGAAGTCCCAGGGCTTGCGCCCTGGGCTGGATTCTTCCGCCCGCTCCGCGGGCTCGCCTGGACGTGTCCGACAATCATTGCTTGCTCAATGTCAGGGAAACCTCTTGTCGTGCCTCGTGCCTCGTGCCTCGTGCCTCGTGCCTCGTGCCTCGTGCCTCGTGCCTTGTGCCTCGTGCCTCGTGCCTCGAAACTCCCGCCTTCCCGCTGGCCCCTCCGCCACCGCCGCGTAAGACCCAGCCATGCTGAGCATCCGCTCCGTCACCAAGCGCTTCGGGAAGCTGGTGGCGGTCGACGCGCTCAGCCTGGAGGTGGCGGCGGGCACGGTGCACGCGTTCCTCGGGCCGAACGGGGCGGGCAAGACCACCACCATCCGCATGTGCACCGGGCTGCTGCAGCCGGACGCGGGGGCGATCAGCGTGGCGGGCCACGACGTGGTCACCGACGGCGTGGCGGCGCGCGCGGCGCTGGCCTACGTGCCCGATGAGCCCTACCTGTACGACCGCCTCACCGGGCGCGAGTTCCTCGACTTCACCGGGCGCGTGTACGGGCTCGAGCGCGCGGTCTACGAGCGCCGCCTGGGCGCGGTGCGCGAGCGCTTCTCGCTCGACGGCTTCCTCGACCAGCTCGCCGAGGGCTACAGCCACGGCATGCGCCAGCGCGTGGTGCTGGCGGCGGCGCTGCTGCACGAGCCGCGCCTGCTGATCGTCGACGAGCCGCTGGTCGGCCTCGACCCCAAGCACATCCGCATCGTCCTCGAGCTGCTGCGCGAGATCGCCGACGGCGGTGGCGCGGTGCTGATGTCGACCCACGCCCTGGCCACGGTCGAGGGCATCACCGACCTCGTCACCGTGATGGACCACGGCAAGGCCATCGCGCGCGGGACCGTCGCGGAGCTGCGCGGCGACCGCGACCTGGAATCGAGCTTCCTGGCCCTGACCGAGCCCGGCGCCGCGCCCGCGGCGGAGCGCGCGTGAGCCGCCACGGCGCGCTCCACGTGCTGGTCGACGGGCACAACGTGCTGCACCTCGACCCGCGCCTGCGCGGCCTGATCGAGGCCTCGCCCGAGCGCGCGCGCGCCGAGCTCGAGCGCCTGCTCGCCAACCGCCCGCGCGTGGTGCTGTTCTACGACGGCGGCCCCGGCGGCGTGGTCAGCGAGGCGCGCCGCCAGGGCCTGGCCATCGACTACTCCGGCGCCGGCAGCGCCGACGACCGCATCATGCGCTGGCTGCTCTTCCACCCCGACGCGCGCGCCACCCTGGTCAGCGACGACGCCGAGCTCACCCGCCGCGCCCGCGCCGTGGGTGCGCGCATCGCGCCAGCCCGCGGCTTCCTCGACGCCGTGCAAGGCGGCCCGGAGGCCCCGGCGAAGCCCGACCGCCCGCTCTCGCCCGCCGAAGTGGACGAGTGGATGAAGATATTCGGCGTCGAGGAATAGGCTCGCGTCTCGCGTCTCGCTCTAGGGTCTAGGGTCTAGGGTCTAGGGTCTAGGGTCTGGGTCTAGGGTCTAGGGTCTAGGGTCTAGGGTCTAGGGTCTAGGGTCTAGGGTCTAGGGTCTAGGCTCTAGGGTCTCAGCCCTCACTTCTCCAACTCATCCACCTGCCACCCCCCGCCCAACGCCTTCGCCAGCGCCACCAGGTCGTCCGCCACCGCCAGGCGGCTGAGCTGCCAGTCATCCTGCACCGTGAACAGCGCCAATTCCTCGCGCAGCACCGCCAGGTAGTCGTCCACGCCGCCGGCCTGGCGCTCCTTGGCCAGGGCGAGGGCGTTCTGGTGGGCGGCGACGGCGAGCGCGAAGGCGTGGGCGCGCTCGCGCTCGCGCAGCAGGGCGACCAGGGCGTTCTCGGCGTCGGCGAAGGCGCCGAGCACGGTCTGGCGGTAGCGCAGCAGCGCCTGCTCCTCGCGCGCGTCGGCGGCGTGGATGTTGGCGGCGATGCGCCCGGAGGCGAGGATCGGCCAGCGCACGGTCGGGCCGATCGACCAGATGCCGTTGGGCGAGGTGAACAGCCCCGAGGTGCTGAGGCCCTCGAACCCGAACGAGCCGGTCAGCGAGAAGCGCGGGTAGAGGTCGGCGGTGGCGACGCCGACGCGCGCGGTGGCGCCGGCCAGCTCGCGCTCGGCGCGCTGGATGTCCGGGCGGCGGCGGAGCAGCTCCGAGGGCAGGCCGGGGCGCAGCAGGTCGACCGGGTCGGGCACCGCCACCGCGCTGAACAGGGGGGCGTTGTCGAGGCCGGCGACCACCGTACGGTGGCCGACCGCGTCGAGTTCGTGCAGGGCCGGCGGCGGTTCGCCGAGCAGCACCGCGAGCTGGTTGGCCGCCTGCGCGCGCGCGGCGAGCAGGCCCGGCAGCAGCGTGCGGTTGGTGGCGAGCTGCGCGTCGGCCTGGGCGAGGGCGCTGGCCGCGGCCAGGCCGCCGCTCACGCGCGCCGCCACCAGGTCGCGGCTGTCCTGCTCGCTGGCCAGCGCGCGCTGGGCGATGACCAGGCGCTCCTGCGCGCTGCCCAGCGCCAACCAGGCGCGCACGACCTCGGCGACGACGCTGATCTGCACGTCGTGGCGGCTGGCGACGGCCGCGCCGAGGTCGGCCTGGGCGGCCTCGACCGCGCGGCGCGTGCCGCCGAACAGGTCGAGCTCCCAGGTCGCGTCGAAGCCGACCTGGTAGAGCGTGGTGGTCGCCGGGACCGGGCCGTTCGGGGCGAAGAACAGCGTGCGCTGGCGGGTGGCCGCGCCGCTGGCGTCGACCTGCGGGCCCTGCGCGGCCGAGGCCACGCCGAGGTCGGCGCGCACCTCGCGCAGGCGCGCGATGGCGATGCGCACGTCGTAGTTGCCGGTCAGCGCGCGCGCCACCAGGCGGTCGAGGCCGGGGTCGTGGAAGGCCTCCCACCAGCGTTCCGGGGCGATGGTCTGGCGGGTCTCGTCGCTGCGCGTCTGCCAGTCGGCCGGCACCGCGGTCAGCGGCGCCGTGTAATCGCGGCCGACCGAGGCGCAGCCGGCGACCAGGGCGGCGACCAGCGCCCCAGCGCCCGCCGCGGCCAGCGCGGTGGCGCGCGCGCGCCTCACGGCGCCTCCTGCCTGGCGGGCGGCGCCGCGGTCCTGGCCGCGGGCGCCGTCACCGCGGCCGGCACCGCCGGGGCGTTGATGAACACGTCCATCTGCTGGCCGACGTAGACCGCCAGCTCCTTGCGCTCGAAGGCGTAGATCACCTGCAGCACGCGCGTGTCGACGCGCTCGGTGCTGTCCCCGGTCAGCGAGCGCTTGGGCACCACGTAGGGCTCGAAGCGCACGAACCTCAGCGCCGTCCGGAGCGTGCTGTTGCCGCGCACCATGGCCTCGGCCGGCGCGTCCTGGGCGACGCGCCAGGCGTCGTTCTCGTCGATGTCGACGCGCACGTGCAGGGTGGTGGTGGCGCCGAGCGTCACCAGCGGCGTGGCCAGCACGCCGGTGGGCGCCGACTCGCCGGGCCGGACCTTCACCTGCAGCACGGTGCCGTCGACCGGCGCGCGCACGGTCAGCCGCTCGACCTCGATGGCGGTCGCGGCGCGCTGCGCCTCGGCCTGGGCGGACTGGGCCTCGGCCTCGGCGCGGCGCGCGGCGGCGATGCGCGCGGCGTTGCGGTAGTGCTCGAGCTCGTCGACGCTGATCGCGCGCTTGTCGGCGAGCGCGTCCCAGCGCGTGAGCTGCTGCTGGACGTCGGCGAGGGTCGCGTCGGCGGTGGCCAGGCCGGCCTTGGCGGCGCGCGCCGCCGCGTCCTGCACGGCGAGCAGCGCGCGCTGGCTGCGGTCGTCGACCTGGAAGAGCGGGTCGCCCGCCTTGACCTCGGCGCCGACCGCCGCCTGCACGGTGGTGACGATGCCGGGCAGCGCGGTGCCGATGGCGATGGCCTCGGTGCTGGGCTCGACGATGCCGGCGCCGGCGACGAAGGTCGCCGCGGCGGCGGTCGCGGGCTCGGCCACCGGCGCCGCGACCGGCACCGGGCGGCTGCCGCGCACCACCGTCCAGCCGGCGAAGGCGACGCCGGCCACGGCGATGGCGGGCAGCAGGTAGGTGCGGATCATGGCGGGCTCCCGGTGGTGGCGGCCGCGCCGCGGCCCGCCTCGATGCGGACGACGCGGCCGTCGTCCATGGTCGCGATGCGGTCGGCGAAGGGGAAGATGCGCGCGTCGTGGGTGACGATCACCAGCGCGCGCTCGGGCCCGAGCGCGACCTCGCGCAGCAGCTCCATGACGCGCGCGCCGCTCTCGTGGTCGAGCGCGCTGGTCGGCTCGTCGCAGACGATCAGGCGCGGCTCGTGGACCAGCGAGCGCGCGATGGCGACGCGCTGCTGCTGGCCGCCGGAGAGCTGCGTGGGCAGCGCGGCGCCGCGCCCGGCCAGTCCGACGCGCTCGAGCAGCGCCGCGGCGCGCGCCAGGGCCTCGCGGCGCGGCCGGCCGAGGATGAGCAGCGGGATGGCGACGTTCTCGAGCGCGGTGAGCGCCGGGATCAGGTTGAAGGCCTGGAAGACGAAGCCGATGTTGCGGCCGCGGAAGGCGGTCTTGCCGGCCGCGCCCATCGCCTTGAGGTCCTGGCCGAAGACCACGCAGGCGCCCTCGTCCTGGTCGAGGATGCCGGCCGCCACCGAGATCAGCGTGGTCTTGCCGCACCCGGACGGGCCGACCAGCATGAGCAGCTCGCCGCTGGCGACCTCGAGGTCGATGCCGCGCAGCGCCGTGACCACGTTGGCGCCGGCGCCGAAGCGCTTGGTGACGCCGCTGAGGGTGATGGCCCTGCCGCCGGGGAGAGGGGCGCTCATGCGCGGAACACCACGGCGGGTTCCAGGCGCATGACCTTGCGGATGCTCAGCACCGCGGCGAGGGCGCAGATGAACAGCACCACCGCGGCGGAGTTGACCAGCCGCCCCCACGACAGGATGAAGGCGAGCTCGGACCCGCCGACGATCAGGCCGAAGGCCGCGGCCACGCCCACGCCCAGGCCGTAGCCGATGCCGCCGACCAGCAGCGCCTGGAGCAGGATCATGCGCAGCAGCAGGGGGTTGCCCGCGCCCATCGCCTTGAGCGCGCCGAAGTGGCGCAGGTTGTCGAGGGTGAAGTTGTAGAACGTCTGCCCGGCGATCACCGTGCCGACCAGGAAGCCGAGGAACATCGAGATCTGGAAGTTGATCGGGATGCCGGTGTTCTCCATGATGAAGTCGAGGGTCAGCTTCTTGAAGCCGGCCGCGGTCAGCGCCTTCATGCCGGTGGTGGCGCGGATGCGCGCGCACAGCGCCGCCTGGTCCTCGCCCGCGCGCGCCTTGACCAGCACGTAGGTGAGCAGCTTGCGCCGCGGCGGCGCCCAGGTCTTGGCGCGGCTGTAGGTGGTGTAGACGAACGGGTTCCACATGAAGCTGCGGTTGGTGCGCGCGATGCCGACCACCACCGTGCGGTGGTCGTTGAGCTCGAGCACGTCGCCGACCTCCAGGGGGGCGCGCTCGCCGCCCTTGACCGCGGGCGGGTGGGCGAGCTTGCCCTTGCGGCCGCGCGCGTCGCGCTCGTCGACGATGATGCCGTCGGCGCGGCGCAGGTCGGCGAGCGAGCCCTCGACCATCTCGGGCGGGCCGCCCATCAGGGTGGTGTCGTCCAGGCCCATGACGATGCAGTTCTGGGTGCTGCCGTCGTCCAGGCGCGCCTCGATGAAACCGCGGAACAGCGGCAGCGCCCAGCCCACCCCCGCGATCGAGCGCACGCGCTCGAGCACGGTGTCCTGCATCGGCTTGATGTCGTCGATGTTGTCGACGGTCGGCTCCATCACCCAGATGTCGGCCTGGCCGAGGTCGCCGATCGAGGCGTAGCTGCGCTGCAGCAGGCCGTCGTAGATCGCCGACTGCTGGGTGATGAGCAGCGAGGCGAAGGTCACGCCGATGAGGATGCCGATGTACTTGGCGCGGTCGCCGGTGAGCATCTTGAGGGCGACGCGGTTCATGCGCGCTTCCCGCGGCGCGCGCGCGCGCGCGCTGGTGGCCGCCGCGATGCCCGCCAGGCTGAAGGCGGTGATGTGCGCGGTCAACGCGGCGAGTTCGGGCGCGTCCGGGCGCCAGCCCGGGACCAGGCGGCCGATGATCGGCTGGGCGTGGTGGTAGAACAGGCACTGCGCCACCACGCTCCAGCACAGGCGGCGCAGCGCGCGCGGCTCGTCGGGCGCGCCGAGCTCGCGCAGGATGCCGGTGAGCAGCACGAACTGCGGGCGGATGGCGCGCTCGACGAGCTGGTCGAGGGCGTCGCTGGGTTCGATCATCTCGCGCGCCATCAGCCGCCCGTGCCAGGCCGGGCGGCCCTCGTCGAGCAGGCGCAGCAGGAACTCGCGCACGTACCCCTCGAGGCGCTGCGCTGGCGGCTGGTCCGCGTCGGCGGGCGGCGGGTGCGCGTTCATCGCGCAGGCGTGCGCGTAGGCGAAGACCGCGGCGTAGAGCCCGCGCTTGTCGCCGAAGTGGTAGTTGACCGCCGCGATGTTGGCCGCCGCGCGCGCGCAGATGTCGCGCACCCGCGCCGCGCGGAACCCGACCTCGGCGAAGACCTCGCCCGCCGCCTCGAGCAGGCGCTGGCGGGTATCGATGGCCGGTTCGGGAGCGGGCTGGCGCATGCGTGAAACGCAGGTTTAAAAAACCTTTTTGAAGTCAATGCCTATGTTCGGCCAAGTTAGGCTCGGGCAGCGGGGATGCCAGTATTTCGAGAGACTCGAGGAAGACCCTGGACCCTGGACCCTGGACCCTAGACCCTAGATGCCGTGACATGGCATTGGAGCAGGGAGAGCGATGCTGGTGTAGGCGGCGCATTTCGGAAAAGACGGTCAATGACGAGAGCATCCGATCTCGCGAATGTCGGCTCGAATCGCGAAGCTGCATGCCAACACCTCCAGTGCGGCTCACATCCTCCACCAATCCGCTCACCCCCGCCGGGGTACTAGGGTCTAGGGTCTAGGGTCCAGGATCCAGGATCCAGGATCCTGGATCCTGGATCCAGCCCACGGGTCTCCCTGGCCCATCCCGCAACCCCCGTTACCCTCACGGCATGCGCCTGCTGCTCGTCGAGGATGAGGCCAGCATCCGCTCCGCGATGGTGCGCGGCCTGACCCTGCAAGGCCACACGGTGGTGGGGGCCGGCAGCCTGGTCGAGGCGCGCGCGCTGGTCGCGGCGCAGCGGCCGGAAGCCCTGGTCAGCGATCTCAAGCTCCCTGACGGCAACGGGCTGGATCTCGCGGAGGAGTTCCAGCTGCCGGCGGTGATGATGACCGGCTATGGCACCTTCGACGACGCGGTGCGGGCGATGCGCCTGGGCGCTGTCGATTTCTTCACCAAGCCCGTGCCGATCAAGGACATCGCCAAGGCCCTGGAGCGCATCGCGGCCCGCCTGGGGGGCGGACCGACGGTGCTCGACCCCGGGCCGGAGCCCCGCCTGGTGCAGCATGGAGCCACCGGGCTGGCGGCGCGCGCGGTGCGCAGCGGGGCGGTGGCCTGGACCTCGCCGGACGCGGCCGCGGCGGCCTTCCCCGGGCTCGCCACGGTGCTGCCGGCCGTGGTCCACCGCCAGGTCGCGGCCGAGCTCATGCAGGCTGCGCCGGCCGGCCGGCTGGTGGTCAACCTGCTGCCCGACGCGTGGTCGGCGTGGCTCGAGGGCGGGGTCGAGTGGCTCGCCCAGCCCGCGCGGCGCCAGCTGCTGGAGGAGCTCTGCCGCAGCTGCGCGTGGCGGCCCGATGGCGCGCTGGTGGAGTGCCGGCATGGCTGAGGCCCCGCAGAAACCAGCGGCGGTGACGGTGGCGCGCTGGACGGGCGAGCTGCTCTGGCCGCAGGACCTGCCCGAGGCGGCGGTCATCGACCTGGCCCGGGTCACGGCCCTGGGCACCTGGGCCTACGCCTGGTTCGCGGCGCGGCCGCAGCAGGCGGCGACCGGCGCCTCCCCGGCGCTGAAGCGCCAGCTGCAGCGCGCCGGGGTGCTCCCTGCTGTGGTGCGACCATCCCCACGGCCAGGCGGGGGTGAGCGCGGCCGAGCGCGCCCTGCTGTGGGGTGATGACGCCGCGCCCGGTGCGCCGCCAGCGAGTCCGGGGTAGGCTGCCAGAGGTCCCGCCGCCCCGCGGGCGGGGCCGGTCGGCGGGGTCGGGGCATTTGGGCGAGCCGTTTGCGTTGTCCCCCATCGGCTGAAGGCCCGTGTCGAGGAATCCACCTCGCCGGCCACGCCCCGGGCACGCACCGCCATGGCCGAGGATCTCCCTTCGCAGGACGACATCGACGCCATCTTCGCCCAGGTAGCGGGCGGGGCCGCGTCGACCCCACCGTCCAGTCCGGCGCCCGAGGCGCCGCTCGACCAGAGCGACATCGACGCCCTGCTCAACGAGGTGCAGTCCGCGGTCGGCGGTGCTCCGATCGTCGCGCCGCCGTCACCCGCCGCGCTCGCGGCGGCGGCGGCGGCCGCCTTGAACCAGGGCGACATCGACGCGCTCATCGCCGAGGCCGAGAGCAAGACGAAGAAGCCCGCCGCCCCCGCCCGCGCGTCGGCCAGCTCCGCCACCACCACGGCCCGCGCCGCCCAGGACGACATCGATGCGATCCTCAACGAGGTGAAGTCGGCGATGGGCGGAGCGCCACCGGCCACCCCATCCAAGGCCAAGCCCGCCGTCGGCGCCGCCAAGCCGGCGGCCGATTCCACCGCGGGGATGGCGCAGACCGACATCGACCAGCTGCTCGCCGAGCTCGGCGCCGGAGCGGCGCCGCCCAGGCCCGCGACCGTGACCGTGGCGATGGCCGATCCGCTCGCCGCCACCGTGGTCGCGCCCTCGCAGGCGACCACCATCGAGGCGCCGCTCAACGTCCCCGGCGGCGCGCAGCCGACCCTCTCCCTGAGCAGCGAGGACCTCGACGCGCTGGTGGACAAGCAGTCCGCGACCGCCAGCGACCACAGCGAAGCGCCGATGATCGACCAGGGCGACATCGACGCCCTGGTCAAGCAGCTCGCCAACGCCACCGGCGCGCCCGACACCCAGCGCATCTCCGCCGCGCTCGCCCAGCACGAGGGCGAGATCGGCAAGCTGCTCGACAACGGCAACCCCAACCTCACCACCGCCGACGCGGTCGACATGGGCAAGCTCTCGCCGCGCACGTCGCCCGGCGCCTCCGGCATGGCGATGTCGCACTTCGGCCCGGGCGTGCCGGTGCTCGCCCCGCGCGAACTGCGCGGTGCGCGCTGGCTGCTCGCCGCCGGCGTGCTGCTGCTCGGGGTGTGCTCGACCACGCTGATCGGGGTGGTGCGGGCGATCGACAAGCTGGCGCAGGAACTGCACAGCGACCACCCCGTCGAAGCGGTCCCGACCGACAGCTACGCCGACGACCTCAAGACCGCGCTGGCCATGCTCGCCGCCAGCGACGAGGTCGAGGCGGCCAAGGGCGTGGTCTTCATCGACCGGCTGAAGAAGCGCCAGCCGGTGCACGAGGCCGAGCTCGCGCTGATCCTGGCGCGCCACCACCGCGCGCACGGCCAGCACCGCAACGCCGCGCAGGAGTTCGCGGTGGTGCTCGACGGCGCCGGCGCGCCCGACGACCCGCGCATCCACCTCGAGTACGCGGACAGCCTCAGCCAGCTCAAGGACTACGCCGGCGCGACGCGCCAGGTCTACATCGTGCTCGCCAACGAGGCCGCCTACGTCGCCGAGAAGGACCGCCACGGCCTGGCGCGCCCCGCCGACGAGCTGGCGCGCAACCGCCAGGCGGTGCAGGACGCCTACCTCGACCTCGGCCGGCTGATGACCTCGTCATGGGAGCAGAGCCGCGACACGCGCCTGGCCAAGCGCGAGGCGCACGCGGAGCACGGCGGCGGAACCGCGCACGATGGCCGCGCCGCGCCGGGAGGCGACGGCGCGCGCGCTGCCGGCGCGCAGACGCGCGAAGCCGGTGGCGCGGAAGGCGCCAAGGACGCGGCAGGCGCGGAAGCCGCGCACGGCGCCGCCACCGGCCCGCGTCAGGAATCCACCCCGCACGGCGCCGCGCCCGGTGAAGCCTCGGAGGCTGGCCGCGGCGGCGCGCTGGAACCCGCCGCGCCGCCGGTCGCGCAGGGCGCCGCCGCGCCCGCCCCGGCGGCGCACGAAGGGGGCAAGGAATGACCCCGCCCCGCCGCCCCGCCGCCGCGCTGCTGCTCCTGTTCGCCGCCCCCACGCTGCTGTCCGCCGTCGAGGTGGTCGCGCCCCCGCCCCTGCCGACCCTGCCGCCGGAGGAGCGCAGCATGCTGTTCGCGCCGCCGGCGCAGCCGAAGCGCGTGGCGGCGGCCACCGGGCCCGACCAGCGCCAGGCGCTGATCGACGACATCAAGGCCCTCAAGGCGGCGGTCGAGCGCGTGCGCGGCGTGCTGCCCAAGGAAGTGGTCGCCGAGGCCGACGCCGCGACCACCCGCCAGGTACCCGGCGAAGCCGGCGCCGGCGGCGGCGCGCGCACCCCCGATGGCCCGCTGCGCGAGGCGACGCGCCTGGGCGCCGACCAGCTGGTCGTCCAGCGCTACAGCGACGGCAGCGCCGAGGTCACCGCCACCATCGACCGCCAGCCGCTCGACCTGATCATCAAGGAGCTCGCCCAGCTGCTCGGACGCAGCGTCGACGACGCGCAGGCCACCGGCATGACGCGGCGCGTGTCGCTGAGCGTCAGCAAGCTGCCCACCGAGGACGCGCTCGACCGCCTGCTCGGCGCGGCCGGCCTGGCCTGGCGCGAGGAGGGGCCGCAGCGCACGCTGGTGCTCATCGACCCCGGCCAGCACCCGCTCACCACCGAGCAGCTCGAACGCCTCGCCGACCGCGCCCTGAACCGCGCGGCGCGCGAGCGCGGCTCGCCCCAGGCCGCGCAGGCGCTGTTCCTGATCGCGCGCCGCCACGCCCTGGCCAGGCGCCAGGTCGAGGCCATGGGCCTGTACAGCACCATCGTCGAGGAGTACGGCTCCAACCGCGATCCCGCGATCCGCCCGTGGGTGGCGCGCGCGGTGCGCGGCATCGGCGACGCGATGGTCGAGCTCGGCCAGTTCCGCGACGCGCGCGACGTCTACCTGAACTACATCAGCCGCGCCGGCGAGCAGGACGCGGAACTGCCCGCGGTCTACCTGGCCGCGGCCGAGGCCGGGCGCCGCGCCGGCCTCGCCAAGAACGACCCGGTCGCCTTCGACGAGTCCGCCGACCTGCTGCACAGCCTGCTCGAGCGCTACGCCGAGTCGCCGCCCGCCGCCGCGCAGGTGCACGAGGCGCGCCTCGCCCTGGGCGAGCTGCTGGTCGACGCCGGGCGCTGGCAGGAGGCCGAGATCCAGCTCAAGCTGGTCGCGGCCGACGCCGGCGGCGCGGTCGGCGACCAGGTGGTGTTCTGGCTGGCGGAGTGCGCCTACCACCTCGACCGCCCGCGCGAGGCCCAGCCCGGCTTCGAGAAGCTCTACCTCGCCTGGAAGGCCGGCCACACCGACCCGCAGGTCAAGGCCGGCGACTACGCCACCTCCGGCTTCCGCATCGGGCAGTGCTGGCTGATGGGCAAGGACCCGCAGTACGTGCGCGCGCTGTTCGCGCTGCTGCGCGCGCGCCAGGACTTCCCCAAGTCGCCGCTCGAGGGCGAGGTGCTGATCGCCATCGCGCGCTGCTACGCCGAACTGCAGCGCGACGACGACACCGTCGCCGCGCTCGCCGACCTGCTGCGCAGCGAGGGCATCGCCGACCCGGCCAAGCGGCAGCTGTGGCTCGACCAGTCGCTGGAGGACCTCGGCAGCCACCTGGGCGAGTACAGCGGCCCGGTGCGCGCGAAGGTGCTGTTCTACATGGGCCAGGCCGACTACCGCCGCGCCCAGCGCGACCGCGCCCAGCGCGAGGCCGCGGCCACCGACGCGGTGCACCACTACGAGCAGGCGCTGGCCGAGAACCCGCCCAGCGACCTCGCGCACGCCACCCAGCTCGGCCTGGCGCGCGCCGCCCTGCTCGGCGGCCAGGAGGAGGCAGCGCTCAAGTCCCTCAAGGGCCTGCTGCGCGACCCCACCCTGGCGCCGCGCGACCGCGAGTTCGCCGCGCAGCTGCTCGGCAACCACCTGCGCGACCAGGGCCGCTTCCGCGAGGCCATCCAGGCCTTCCGCGGGGAGGTGGCCGAATGAGCCGCCATCCGAGGGTTTTCGCCGCAGAGACGCAGAGTTTCGGAGAGGGTCGCAGAGGACGGCCTTCAGGCAGGGAGGACGCATGCTCGCTGCGGCTGCCGCGGGCGGCAGCGCGCCCGGTCTGGCTGCACCTGCGCTTTCGCATCTTCTCTGCGGCCCTCTCCGGAACTCTGCGTCTCTGCGGCGATGACCCCCGGAGACCCCCAGGGAATTCCGCGGCACGCTTGCGGAGCTGCTTGACCGCCCTGCTGCTGTTGGCCTGCGCGCTCGCGCGCGCCGAGGAGGACCCGGCGCTGCCGGGCCTGGCGCCGCTGCCGCGGCTGGTGCCGTTGACGCCGGTGGCGGGGCTGCCGGAGCGCGACGACGCCGACGAGAAGCTGCTGCGGCGCATCGCCGAGCAGGCGCGCGAGCGCGAGCAGCGCATCGCCGAGCTGCTCGACGCGCACGGTGGGGCGCGCCCGCCGCTCGCCGACACCAGCGCACCCGAGCTGGTCCGCCCGCGCAAGGACCGCGACCAGGCGTGGGCGGCGCTGCAGGCCGCCCTGCAGAAGGCGCCCGAGCACGCGCGCGCCCAGGGCGATCCGCTCGACGCGGGCACCGCGGTCAACCAGGCCCGCCAGGAGCCGCTGATCTCCGCCGCCAACCAGCTGCGCATCGCCGAGTGCTACCGCGACCTGGCCGCGGCGCCGATGCCCGACGGCAAGGAGCTCGACACCGGGCTCGACGTGCTGGCCAAGCTCGATCCCGGCCTGCTCGCCGAGTCCGAGCGCCCGCGCTACCACTACCTGCGCACCTGGTTCCTGGCCGAGCAGGCGCGCCACGCCAGCGGTCCGGAGCGCGCGCGCCTGCTGCTCGAGGCGCAGGCCGCGGCGCGCGAGCTGCAGGCGCGGCCCGACAGCGAGCTCGCCGCCGCCGCCCAGGCGCTGTTCATCGGCCTGACGCCGCCACCCGCCGAGGAGAACGCCCAGTGACCACCGACCTGCTCGCCGGCTGGCTGCGCGTCCAGGCCCTCTACGGCGAGCAGATCGCGCTGCTGCGCAGCGAGCCGCCCGGCCTCGCCGGCGCGCAGGACTGCGCCACCCGCATCGAGCACGAGCTCGCCCTGCTCGCCGCCGCCGGCGAGCAGCCCGTCGCCGACCCCGCGCAGCGCGCCCTGATCATCGTCGCCGCGCACACGGCGGAGGAGCTGCGCCAGCAGGCCCTGTCGCTGATGGCGGCCGGGCAGCTGCGCCTGCAGAACCAGCGCATCACGCTGGAGCGCGCGAACGCGGCGCTGCGCAACTACGGCGGCGGCCGGCAGCCACCGGTGGCGCGGTATTTGGATCAGGAAGCATTAGGCGCGGGACACGCCTCCAGTTTCGAGCCTCGAGTTTCGAGTTTCGAGAAGACTGCATCATGCGTCGCGCAAGCTCAGACGCGCAATGAAGAGCGGCCCAGCGGGCAATGCTATCAAGCTAAGCGTACAAGGCCGTTCCTACGATAGCCAGGAGTCGTCTTTTTCGCGGCTCTGGTCCCTCTGGTGCTCTGTGTTCCATCCGGCTGTCCTGCCTTCCGTGCCATCCTGGTCGAAGCAGTGGGTGCGGGACCGGCAACCGATCGAACACAGAGCACCAGAGAGACCAGAGAAGAGCTTGGCTTGAGAGCATTGGCCACTGGGGCTGCCCGCTGTCAGGTCCTGCCCGCGCGACGAGCTCCAGCATATGCCTGATGTAATTTTTTTCGCGGCTCTGGTCTCTCTGGTGCTCTGTGTTCCATCCGGCTGTCCTGCCTTCCGTGCCATCCGGTCGAAGCAGTGGGTGTGGGACCGGCAACCGATCGAACACAGAGCACCAGAGAGACCAGAGAAGAGCTTGGCTTGATGGCATTGGCCACTGCGGCCGCCCGCTGTCCGTATGCATAAGACACGCATTCATGCAGAGGAAACGACTACTTCTCGACATGCGCGATGTCTAAGTCGATCAACTCGCAACTCGCAACTCGCAACTCGCAACTCGCAACTCGCAACTCGCAACTGCGCACGGGCGCCCGCCCTACTTGTACTTCAGATCACTCACCAGCACCGTCTTCGTGAACCCGATCCCCCCTTTGCTGTCGCTGACGCGGAACACCACCGACGGTGGCACCGCGGCGGTGTCGATGTCCAGGATCCCGAAGTTCGCCCCGCCGCTGTAGCCGGCGGCGCGCAACTCGTTGGGCGTGCGGTACCCGGCCGCTGTCGATGCGCCCGGCGACCGGCGAGGTGCCGAGGTCGTAGAGCGGGTAGGCGCCCTCCCGGTCGAGCTTCTGCAGTTCGGCGAAGCTGCGGTCGCCGGAGACGAACAGCACGCCGTCGACGCGCTTGGCGGCGATCGCCTCCAGGATCTGCGCGCGCTCCGCGGGGAACTGCGCGTAGCCGGGGAAGGCCGCCTGGTCGCCCAGGAACTGGCAGCCCAGCGCCACCACCTTGATGGTCGCGGTGCTGGTGGTCAGCTCGCGCACCAGCCAGTCCGCCTGCACCTTGCCGAGCATGCGCCGCTTGTCGCGCGGCACGTCGTCGCTGTCGCGGCAGTAGCGGTCGTCGAGCAGCAGCACCTGCACGTCGCCACGCCGGAAGGTGCACCACAGCCCCTCGCTGCCGCCGCTGCCGTAGGCGGGGTTGGTCCACATCGCCTTGAACAGGCGCAGCGCGTCGCCCTTCAGCGCGAAGCTGGAGTCGCTGTCCGACGCGCCGTAGTCGTGGGAGCCCCAGGTGGCGTAGCAGGCGGCGCCCCGCAGCAGGCTCTGCAGCGGCTTGAGGCCGCGCAGCTCGAGGTGGCGCGCCGCCATGCGCGGCACCTCGTCCCAGTCGTCGGGCTCGTGCAGGGCGGTGCCCTTCTGGAAGATCGGCGCGTCGCCGAGGAAGAGCATGACGTCGGGCTTGGCCTCGGCGACGGTCTGCCACACCCACTGCTGGCGGTCGAGCGCGGTGTTCGCGCCCGAGGCCAGGCCGATGCGCAGGTGCTCGTGCTGGTCGGCGGCCGGCGCGGTGAGCAGGCTGAAGTTCTGCGGCTGGGTCTCGTCCGCGACCAGCACCTGCGCGCTGTAGCGGGTGCGCGGCCGCAGCCCGCGCACCGTCACCGTGCCGGTGACCACGCGGTTGCTGCCACCGCCGTCGACCACGGCGCTGGTCCGGCCCTCGGCCTTGACCACCTCGCCTTCCGGACTCTTGAGCAGCACCGCGATGGGCGCCGGCGCCGAGGTCGCCGCCCACAGCGTCACGCTGGTATCGGTGGTGTGGCCGGTCATCGGCCCGAGCACCAGGTGCGGCGCCTCGTCCTCCGCCAGCGCCAGGCCCGGCGCCGCCAGGACGCCCCAGCCCACCACGGCCAGGCCGCGCATCCACCAGGTCGTCCGCTGCCGCATGGCGTGCTCCGCGGTCCCAGGATCGCCCCGCGGACCCGCAGGCAATGCCTGCTCTGGAGGACGACCGGCGGGTGTCGCACCGGACAGGTGAACCGAGGGGGCAAGTCCCTGAGAATCGGCGTCTGGGAGCGGGCTCGGAGATCGTTCCTGTTGCGCAGGCCTCCTGCGCCTGGTCCGGCATGGGTGGGCCGATGCCCTGGCCGCCTCCCCTTGGTCTCCCCGCTTCCAGCCCGCCATGCTGGGCGCCCCTGGAGTCCACGATGCCCGGTCTGCTCGACCTGGTCGGCAACACCCCGCTGCTCGACCTCTCGCACCTCGTCGGCCGGCCCGGGGTGCAGCTGCTCGCCAAGTGCGAGGGCAACAACCCCGCGTCGAGCGTCAAGGACCGCGCCGCCAAGGCGATGATCACCGGCGCGCTGAAGCGCGGCGTGGTGCGGCCCGGGATGCGCCTGATCGAGGCGACCAGCGGCAACACCGGCATCGCCCTGGCGATGATCGCCAAGGGCCTGGGCATCGAGATGCACCTCGCCATGCCGGACACCCTGACCGTCGAGCGCACGCTGACCATGAAGGCCTTCGGCGCGGTCGTGCACCTGATCGACGGCGGCATCGAGCAGGCGCGCGACTGGGTGGCGGAGCAGGTGCGCCTGACCGCCGGCCGCCCCGACGCCTTCCACATGCTCGACCAGTTCGCCAACCCCGACAACCCGCGCGGGCACTACGAGTCCACCGGTCCCGAGATCTGGCGCGACACCGCGGGTGCGATCACCCACTTCGTCTCGGCGATGGGCACCACCGGCACCATCATGGGCACCAGCCGCTACCTGAAGGAGCAGGACGCGCGCGTGACGATCGTCGGCTGCCAGCCGGCGGAGGGCAGCTCGATCCCCGGCATCCGCCGCTGGTCGCCCGCCTACCTGCCGAAGTTCTACGAGCCCAGCCGCGTCGACCGCATCATCGACGTCGCCCAGGCGGACGCCGAGGCCACCGCCCGCCGCCTGGCGCGCGAGGCGGGCCTGTTCACCGGCCCCAGCTCCGGCGGCGCCTGCTGGGCGGCGCTGAAGGTCGCCAGCGAGCTCGCGCAGGGCGTCATCGTGTTCATCGCCTGCGACCGCGGCGACCGCTACCTGTCGTCGGACCTGTTCGCGAAGTAGGGCGCGAGCGCGCCACCGGCATGCCCGTCACCCGCTGCGTCTGCTTCCGCGGGACGTTCCGCGCCCTGGTGGCGCGGGCGCGGGCGGAAGGCTGGACCACCGTCGCCGAGATCGGCGCGGCCACCGGTTGCGGCAGCGGCTGCGGCGGCTGCCGGCCCTACCTCGCGGCGATGCTCGCCACCGGCGCCACCACCTTCGCGGTGCGCACCGGCGATGGGCCGCCGGTGCCGTGCGCGCCGGAACCCTGGGACCTCTCCGACTGAGCGCCCGCGGACCGCCGCATTCGTGCGCATGCGGACGGCGCAACCCGCAACCAAAGAACGTGTGAGCCGTACAATCGGAATGCGCTGCATGGTAGCGCTTTCACACGTCCGGCCCCCGGTTATGGCGGGGCCCCCCATTTGGATGCCCCCATGATCGTCCGCGCCCTGCTCGCCGCCTTCACCTTCCTGGCCTGGACAGCCGCGCTGCGCGGCGCGGACGGCGGGCTCGACCTGCGCAAGGGCGACCGCATCGCGATCCTGGGCAGCGCGGTCGCGGACCGCATGCAGCACGACGCGTGGTTCGAGTCGCTCGTGGTCGGCGCGCACCCCGGGCTGGACCTCACCGTGCGCACCCTCGCCAGCCCCGGCGACGAGGTGGTGCCGCGCCTGCGCACCGAGACCGGCGCCACGCGCGATGAGTGGCTGGCGCGCCTGCGCATCTCCGTGGTCGTGGCCTTCTACGGCTTCAACGAGTCCTTCGCCGGGCCGGAGGGCCTGCCGCAGTTCAAGCAGGACCTGCGCGCCTTCATCGCCTCCATCCGCGCGCCGCACGGCGGTGCGGAGGCCACGCGCCTGGTGCTGGTCTCGCCGACCGCCGCCGAGGACCTGCACGACGCCAACCTCGCCGCGGCCGGCCCGCTCAACGCCAACCTCGCGGCCTACGCCGCGGCGATGGCGGAGGTGGCGCGCGCGGAGGGGGTGCCGTTCGTCGACCTGTTCGCGGCCTCGCAGCGCGCCTACGCCGCCGCCCCGCACCCGCTGACGTTCAACGGGATCCACCTCACCGCGGACGGCGACGAGGCGCTCGCCCCGGCGCTCTTCCAGGGCATCTTCAAGGCGGAGCCGCCGCCGCCCAGCGCGGCGCTGGAGCCCCTGCGCGCCGCGGTGGTCGACAAGAACGAGACCTGGTTCCACCGCTACCGCACGGTCGACAGCTTCAACATCTACGGCGACCGCTCGCGCATCGGCTACGAGTCCGGCCCGGGCGGGCCCAAGATCACCAACGCCCAGGTGATGGAACCGGAGATGGCGGTGCGCGACGCGATGACCGCGCAGCCGCGACCAGCGCGTCTGGGCGGTCGCGCAGGGCGCGCGAGTTCCACCTCGACGACGCCGCCCTGCCGCCGGTGCCCACGGTGAAGTCCAACCTGCCCGGCACCAACGCGGACGGGTCGCACCCCTACCCCGGCGGCGAGGCGGCGATCGCGCACATGACCCTGGCCAAGGGCTGCAAGGTCAACCTGTTCGCCAGCGAGGAGCAGTTCCCCGAGCTGGTGAAGCCCGTGCAGATGGCCTGGGACACGCGCGGCCGCCTGTGGGTGTCGGTGTGGCCGAACTATCCGGAGCGCACGCCGACCAGCACCACGGGCGACCGGATCCTGATCCTGGAGGACACCGACGGCGACGGCAGGGCCGACAAGGTGACCACCTTCATCGACGGCCTGAACTGCCCGACCGGCTTCCAGTTCTACAAGGACGGCATCCTGCTGATGCAGTCGCCCGACCTGTGGTTCGTGCGCGACACCGACGGCGACGGCAAGGCGGACTGGAAGGAGCGCGTGCTGATGGGCCTCGACGCCGCCGACTCGCACCACGAGACCAACTCGATGGTCGTCGACCAGGGCGGGGCGATGTACCTCAGCGACGGCTGGTTCATGCGCACCCAGGTCGAGACCGCGCAGGGGCCGGTGCGCAACGCGGACGCGGCCATCTACCGCTACGAACCGCTCAGCCAGAAGTTCGAGCGCTACGTCGCCCTACGACTTCGCCAACCCGCACGGCCGCGTCTTCGACGGCTGGGGCACCGACATCATCACCGACGGGACCGGCAACGAGAACTTCTTCGCGCCCGCCTTCAGCGGGCACATCGACTACCCGGGCCGCCACCCGCGCATGCAGCAGTTCTGGAACCGCCCGTCGCGGCCCTGCGCCGGCACCTGCATCCTGTCGAGCCGCCACTTCCCGGAGGAGTTCCAGGGCAACTTCCTGGACTGCAACGTCATCGGCATGCAGGGCGTGTTCCGCGCGCGCGTGCGCGAAGAGGGCTCCGGGCTGGCCGGGGAGACCGTCGAGAACCTGATCAGCTCCGACGACCACACCTTCCGCCCCAGCGGCGTGAACGTCGGGCCGGACGGCGCGATCTACGTCATGGACTGGTCGAACGCCATCATCGGGCACCTGCAGCACCACCTGCGCGACCCGAACCGCGACCACGCGCACGGGCGCATCTACCGCATCACCTACGAGGGCCGGCCGCTGCTGCCGCCGGCGCCCATCGCCGACCAGCCGATCCCCGCGCTGCTCGAGCTGCTCAAGCAGCCCGAGGACAACGTGCGCGCCCGCGCCCAGCTCGAGCTCGGCAAGCGCGAGCCCGCGGCGGTGCTGGCCGCGGTCGACGCGTGGGCGGCGGCGCTCGACGCCAGCGATCCCGGGTTCGCCCGCAACCAGCTCTACGCGCTGTGGACGCACCAGTGGTTCAACGTCGTCGACCTGCCCCTGCTGCGCCGGCTGCTGCGCGCGCCCGACCACCACGTGCGCGCGGCCGCGACGCGCGTGCTCTGCTACTGGCGCGACCGCGCGCCCGACGTCCTCGACCTGCTGCGCGTCCAGGCCGCGGACGAGCACCCGCGCGTGCGCCTCGAGGCGGTGCGCGCGTGCAGCTTCCTGCGCCAGTGGGAGGCCGGCGACGTCGCCCTGCTGGCGCTGCAGCGGCCGCAGGACTACTACCTCGAGTACTGCCTGAAGGAGACCATGCGGCAGCTCGAGCAGTGGGTGCGCCCCGCGCTGAACGCCGGCCGCCCGATCGCGGCGGGCAATCCGGCGGGCATGGCCTGGCTGCTCGCCCGCGTCGGCACGGCCGACCTCGCCGCCCTGCCGCCGGGCCCGGTGGTGTGGCAGGCGCTGCTGACGCGCGCGGACGCGCCGCCGGCCGCGCGCCAGGCCGCGCTGCAGGCGTGGGCCGCGCAGCGCGGCGCCACGCCGCTGGCCACGCTGCTCGACGTGCTGCAGGGGCTGGGCGGTGCTGACGCTCCGGCGCTGGCCACGGCCTGCGCGACCCTGCTCGCCCAGCCGGCCGCCGACCTCGCGGCGGGCCGCGACGGGCTCACCGCGCTGCGCGCGCCGGGGCAGCCCGAGCCGCTGCGGCGCGCGGCGATCGCCGCGCTGATGACCATCGCTGGCGGGGTGGAGGCGCAGTGGCAGGCGGCGGGTGGGGACCGCGCTGCGCTGACCGACGTCCTCTTCGCGGTGACCCTGGTCGCGGACGCGCACGTGCGTGCCTCGGCCGCGCCGCACGTCCTCGCGCTGCTCGCGGAGGCGAAGCAGGGCCCCGGGCGACGGCCTGCGCCGCGCCGCCCTCGAGGTCGCGCCGCTCTGCGCCGCCGATCCGACCCGGCTGACGACGGCGCTGGCCGGACTGCTGGCGGCCGACGAGGACGTGCCGGGCGTCGTGAACTGCGCGCGCCGCGTCGCGCCCGCCGCCTGGACGAAGGAGGCCGCCGCGAGCGCGGTCGACGGCATCGCCCGCTGGGTGCGCGGCCACGCCGTCGCCGACCGCGCCAAGCCCGAGGTGATCGACGCCCTCGCCTGCGCGCGCGAACTGGCCGGCCGGCTCGGCGAGGCCGAGGCGCGCGCCGCGCGCGCGGCGCTCAAGGAGCTCGGCGTCGAGGTCATCATCCTCAACACCGTGCGCGAGCAGATGCGCTACGACCGCACCCACGTGGTGGTCGAGGCCGGCAAGCCCTTCCAGCTGATCCTGCGCAACGCCGACATGATGCCGCACAACCTGGTGGTCGTCACCCCGGGCAGCCGCGCGCGCATCGGCCAGGCCGCGGCCGGGCTGCCGGCGACGGTGGACGGCAACGGTCGGGCCTTCGTCCCGGCCGACCCGGCCGTGCTCGCCGCCACCAGGCTGATCGAATCGGGGCGCGAGGCGGTGCTGAAGATGACGGCGCCGACGACGCCAGGGGACTACGAGTACCTGTGCACCTTCCCCGGGCACTACCTGATCATGTGGGGGACGCTCACCGTGACGGCGGATGTGGAGGGGTACCTGCGCGATCATCCGCCCTGAACGCCGGCGCGGTCCACGGGGGCGATCCCCCGGGTCGGTGACGCCGCTGGGCCATCGCCCCAGGGCCTGCGCCGGCCTGCGCGGAGCGCGAGCCGCATCCTTGCACCGGGCGCCCCTCGACCACGCTGGGCCGCAACCCGCCCCGTGGAGCCGCCATGCAGCATCGCCTCGCCCTTCTGCCCGCCGTCCTGATGCTTTGCGCCGCGGCGTCCGGCCTGCGGGCGGCGGAGGCGGTCCCCGCGCAGCCCGTGGTCCTGGCCAGCGCGGCCTGCCCCGACCTGGCGCGCACCCGGGTGCGCTATGCGCAGTGCCTGTGGAGCCGCATCTGGGCGCTGCCCGCGTTCGCGCCGCTGCGCGCGTCGAGCGATCAGCAGATGGCCGCGCTCGCGCAGCAGATCGGCGTCGACCCCAATTTGCTCATCGCCGACGTCGCTTCCGCCGAGGGCGTGGTGACGGTCGCCGCGCCCTTCGCCGACCCGGCGCCCGCCGCGCGCCTGCGCTTCCCCGCCACCATCGCCGCGGTGATGCGGGCGCTCGCCGCGCGGCCGGGGGCGGTTGCCGGCGCCGATGGCCTGGTCACGCTCGGCGAGGCCGCGTGGCACCGCGACGGCGAGTGGCTGGTGGTCGGCCGCGCGGGCGAGGCGCTGGCCGCGCCGCCACGCGTCCAGCCGATCGAGGTGGACAGCGACGTGTCCGGCGTGGTCGACCTGGCTGCGCTGACGCGCCTCGCACCGGCGGATCCCGCCAGGAAGGGGGATCCGCAGCGCGCGCTCGCCACGCTCGGGCTCAGCACGCTGCGCTTCCACCTCTCGTTCGTCCCCGAGGGCACGCGCGAGCTGATCGAGTACCCCGGCCTGCTCCTGCCGCTGGCGCCGCTCGACCCAGCCGCGCTGGCCTCGCTGCCGGAGAATCCGCTGCTGGTCTACGCCGCCGGGCTCGATGGCGCGAAGTTGGCCACGATGGTGCAGGACCTGGTCGCGGCCAGCGGCGAGCCCGATGGCCTCGCCGAGGTCGATGGCAAGCTCGCCGCGTTCAACCTGCCCAAGCTGGTGGCGATCCTCGGCGGCCTGCGCGGCACCGCCTGGCTGGCGGTCGCGAACGGTGCGCCGTTCCCCACCGTCACGGTCGCCTTCCCGGCCACGCCCGGGATCGACGCCTGCGTGCAGGCGCTGGCCACCGCGCAGGGGGTCGACCTCGCCGCCGCCCGCACCGAGGCGGTGCCTTTGCCGCTGCCCGAACGGGTGCCGGTGCTGGTCGCGGTGCGCCGCACCGCCACGCACTGGGTGGTGAGCAGCGACGCGGCGCAGCTCGAGCGCCTGGGCGCCGGGCAGGCCGGCGGCTACGCGCTGCCCGCCGCCGCCCCGGGCGACCTGCCCACGCTCGGCCTCGGCACCCTCGATCTGCACGGGCTCGGTCAGCTGCTGCTGTCGTACCTGCCGCTCATCATGAATGCCCAGCTCGCCGCGCTGCCGCCCGAGCAGCAGAAGGAGCAGCGGAAGGTCCTGGTCGCCCTCCAGCAGGGCATCGCCGCCGCCCTGCCGCTGCTGACCCCCAGCACCGCGGTCCTCACCCAGCCGCCGCTCGGGGCGACCGTCATTGCGCGCAACGCCTACGTCACCGTGCCATTCCTCGCCGGCATGATGCTGCCGGCGATCGGCATGGTGCGCGAGAAGGCGAACCAGCAGAAGTCCGCGAAGAACCTCCAGCAGATCGCCGGCGCCTGCATCGCCTACGAAACCCAGGAGGACAAGCCGGCCCCGGACCTCGTGACCCTGGCCAAGGCCATGGACCTGCCCAAGGCGCTGTTCAGGGACCCCGGCGCCCCGGCCATCGCCGCGCCGTACCTGTATGTGCGCGCGAGCGAACCCGACGCGCAGCAGCCCTTCGTGCTGCAGGACCCCGCCTGCGCCAAGGGCAAGGGCTGCATGGTGTGCTTCGGCGATGCCCACACGCGCTTCATCAAGGCGCCCGCCGCCCAGCGCCTATGGGCGGAGGCCCAGCGCCTGGCCGCCTCGCCCAAGGCCGCCGCCGCCGGCATCACCTTGGAGGACTGGGTCGCGGTCTATGACGTCCTCGGCGTCGATCCGAAGGACCTGCCCGCGCCTGCCGGCAAGCCCGAGGCGTCGCCCGTTCCCTGAGCATCGCGTCCGGCGGGTGATCCGGGTGGAGGCTGCTGCGGGACTGATGACTGGCAGGCTTCTGGATCTGCGCATGCGCCCGCGTCCTGGGGCATGCACACGAAAAAACCCTGTAAGGCCTTCGCCTTACAGGGTTTGCTTGGCTCCCCGGGGAGGATTCGAACCTCCGACCAATTGATTAACAGTCAACTGCTCTACCGCTGAGCTACCAGGGAATGTGCGGGCGTCCGATCCTCTGGCGATGGGTCGCCTGTCAAGGGCGCTGGTGGGGTTGCGGGCCGTGGCATCCAGGAGGCCCTCGCTCGCGGTCACTCCACCGCCGGCGGCCGGAAGCGCTCAGCCACCCGGTCGACGCCGCCGCGCGGACCGGCGACGGGCTTGAAACCGTCGGCGGCGGTCCAGCCGGTCTTCATCGGATACGGATAGAGGGGCATGTCCAATTCGGTCTTCCCCCCGATCACGCGCTCGCCGCGGATCATGTCGGGCACGGCGCCCTTGGTGCGCCAGTCGACCACCAGGCCCAGCCAGTTCGGCAGCCTGTTGATGCCCGGCCCGGGGCCGTGGCTCATCCCCGGGATGATGTAGAAGCGGATGAACGCCTGGGCCTTCTCCAGCGAGCCGGTGTGCTCGACGACGCGCTCGTAATAATCGAGCGAGGCGTGGTAGGGCACGCACGAATCGGCGGAGCCGGAGATCATGAGCAGCTTGCCGCCACGCTGCGCGAAGCGGCTCAGGTCGGGGTCCTCCGCGTTCAGGTACGGGCCGAGCGCGGCGGTGTACGCGTCGAGGTCCTTGCCGAAGTCGATGTCCATGAGGTCCTTGCCCGGCCCGAAGACCCAGCGGAACAGGTAGAGGTTCCCGTGCGCGATGTCGAACGCGCTGCCGAACGGCAGGCCGTCGAAGATGCGCTCGCCGGTCACGGCGTGCCGCGGGCCGTCGAACAGCTTGCGCAGGGCGTCGGCGTGCGCGTCGGTCAGGGTCGGGTCCGTGCTGCGCGCCAGCGCGATGACCGCTTCGCTGTCCTTGGCGTCGTGGCGCGGGTCGGACACCAGCCTGCCGGCGGTCTGGGGGATCTCGCGCGCGGCCATGTACGCGTTGCCGGCGGCGATGACGCTCGCCTCCTGCGCCTTGGTGAACGGGCAGCGGTGGAGGATCTGGTCGTTCCACAGGAAGTAGGCGTGCAGCGGCGTGCGGCAGTGCGCGGGGATGTTCGCGACGATGCCGTCGTAGTCCTCGGGGTAGCGCTGCGCCTCCTGCAGCGCCTGCTGGCCGCCGGTCGAGCCGCCGTTGAAGAAGGCGAGCTCGGCGGGCCTCGCGTAATAGGCCTCGATGAGCCGCTTGGCGGTCACCGTCATGAGGTGCGTGGCGCGGTAGCCGAAGTCCTTCCACACCTCCGGATTCCCGATGCCGGAGTCGGCGTTCGGCGACGTGCCCAGGTCGGTGGTCGCCACGGCGTACCCATCGGCCAGCGGACCGGCCAGGCCGGCGGGGTTGATGCTGCCCGCGGCCCCGCCATTGCCCAGGCCGATGAAACGGCCATTCCAGCGCGCCGCGTCGGGCAGCCACGCCTCGATGCGGATGTTGGAGCCCTTGGCGGGATGGAGCACGACCGTGAGCATGGCCCGCGGCGGCAGGCCCTTCAGCTCCTGGCCCTTGCCGGTGGTCATGGTCGGTGCGGTCGCGTACATGGCGGACTCGACCGCACCGGAAGCGATCGGCAGTTCCTTGAGGGCAGCGAAACGTGCCGGGGCCGCTGCCGGGGCCGGCTCCTCGGCTGCGGCGGTGACGGTGCAGAGCAGCGCGCAGAGAGCGAGACGCACGGTGGGATTCGCGGGGGCAGGTCGGGGCGGGCGCTGGGTGGTCATGGGTTCGTGGTCATCCTTGGTGGGGACCGATCGGCCACCGATCCATCATGGAGCGGGGGACGCACGCTCGAGGCGGCCGCGACAGGAACGCTGTACCGCTGGACCAGGGGAACCGTTGCCAGCGATCCACGCCTCAGGTCGCCGCACCCGCCAGCCCCTTGAAGTAGCGGTTCCACCACCGCCGCCGCACCGACACCGGCCGGCGGATCGGGTTGGCCAGGACGAAGGCGATGGCCTGGTCGACGCTCAGCTGGCGGAGCCAGATGGCGGCGAGCTGGGCGTTGATCGCCTCCTGGAAGCCGGGCTTGTTGCCCCAGTAGTGCAGGATCCAGGGCTCGGCCGCGTGCAGCGCGCCGGTGCCGGCCAAAGCGACGCTGAAGGCGAACTGCTCGTGCAGGGTGTGCTGGCCACCGGCGATGAAGGAGTCGCACAGCGCCAGGGCGCGGTCGAGCAGGGCGTGCTGCGACGCACCCACGGCGACCACGCCGGCGTTCCACATCTCGCTGGCCAGGGACACGGTGGCGCCGGCGTGGGTCTGCGGGATGAGCTGGCGCAGGGCGCGGTGGCCGCGGCGGCGCGTGCCGCCCAGGGTGAACTCGCGCTGGTGCATGTAGACGCGGCCCTGCGCCAGGCCCGCGCAGAGTCCGGCGAGGGGGGCGGTGGCGAGGACGTCGGAGTCGAGGTAGACGATGTGCGCCGGGCCCAGCGCGGCGGCGTGGCGGATGGCCTCGATCTTGGTGCGCCAGAAGAACCCGCCGGGGCCCTTCCAGGTCATCAGCTGCCCGGCGTCGATCACCACCCGGCGCAGCCGCCCGTCGAACCAGTGGAAGCGCTGCGGGTGGGTGGTGACGACCGCGAATTCCGCGCCCGCCGGCGCCTGGGCCATGGTGGTCAGCAGGGCGAGGTGCGCCTGGGTGTAGGCGGCCAAATCGTCACCGAAGGCGAACAGCACGAAGCGCGTGGGGACATCCGGCATGCCCGGGAGTGCATCCGACTCCGCCCCAGAGGCAAGGTGCGGCGCGCCGCGGGGCCTCACCCCAGCGCCGGCAGCAGCTCCGCGATCTGCGCCACGCTCGCCGTCCCGGTGGTGCCGAGCTGGTGGATGACCAGCGACGAGGCGAGGATGGCGAGCTCGATGGCCTCGCGCAGGCTGGCGCCGGCGGCGGTCGCGGCGATCAGGTTGGCGGTCACCGAGTCGCCGGCGCCGACGACGTCGATGGGGCCGCGCAGCGGCAGGGCCGGGACGTGCTCGGGGGCGCCGCCGGGCGCGGCGCCGACGATGCCCTGCTCGGCCAGGGTGATGAACACCGGCCGGCCGTTGGCGTCCGCCAGGGCGCGGGCGGCGCGCTTGACCTCGTCCAGGTCGCGGCCACCCGCGCGCCCGGACATGGCGGCGAGCTCGGCGGCGTTCATCTTGAAGATCACCGGCGGGTAGTCGCGCAGGCTGCGCCTGGAGTCCGCGATCACCGGCACCAGCGGGCGCGCGGCGGCGCAGGCGCCGAGCGCGGCGAGCAGCGGGCCGCTGACCGTGCCGGTGCCGGCGGCGTCGACCTGGTCCATGACGACCACGCCGTCGGTGCCCGCGGCGAGCTGGCGCAGGGAACGCGTCAGCGCCGCGTCCAGGTCGGCGGGCGTCGGCGTCCAGTTCTTCGAGTCGAGGCGCTCCAGCTCGCGCGGGGGGGCGCCGGGCGCGTAGACCACCGGTTTGCAGTACGTGAACGTGCGGCGCGCCGGGCTGGTGACGAAGTGGTCGAGCACGACCCCGCGCAGGGCCCCGAGCGCGCGGCGCAGCTCGTAGCCCTCGCCGTCGTCGCCGCAGAAGCCGACCAGGCGCAGCGTGCCGACGCCCAGGGCGACGAGGTTGCCCAGCACCGTGCCGGCCCCGCCGGGCTGCGCGCGCACCGCCACCACGTTGTGCACCGGCAGGCCGGTCTCGATCGACACCGCGGCGCGCGCCGGGTCGATCTCCAGGTAGCGGTCGAGGCAGAAGTCGCCGACGACGGCGAGGTCGAGGTCGGCGAAGCGCGCGGCCAGCGCGCTCAGGCGGTCGGGCGTCACGACGCGGCCAGCTTGCGGTAGAGATTGTGCATGAAGGCGGCGTTGTCGCACTGCAGGTACTGCATCGCGCCGTTCATGCGCGAGTAGCTCTTGCAGAAGCGCAGGTAGTAGGCGGGGTTGGTCTTGGGCGGCTCGCCCTGCTCCCAGTCCCAGCCGCCGCCGTCCTGCAGGTCGACGACGAAGATCGCGTGGTCCCGCACCGGCCCGCGGCCGTCCTGCAGGCGCAGGTTGTTGACGCAGCTCGCCGACTTCTCGAACACCTGCGGCCCCATGATCGCCGAGCCGACCGACATCGCCACGCCGCCGTCGAGCCCGTCGAGCGCGCCGCCGAACAGCGCGAAGTCCCACTCCGCGGCGCGCCCGATCACGCCCCCGTTGAACATCGGGTGGTTGGCGATGATGTCGTAGCCGATGCCGGGATGCACGCGTCAGGGGCACCCCGTGGCGCCACGCCGACGCCACGATCGAGGCGTGCTTCCAGCGGTGGTCCATGCGGTAGGGGCCCGCGGGGATGGCGAACTCCGTCATCGCGCGCAGCAGGTCCGCGCGCGCCGGGGTCAGGCGGTGGCCGGGATCGGCGGCGATGGCCGCGCGCAGCGCATCCGTGGGGGGCAGGGTGGCGCCATCGTCGCAGATGAAGCGCCCGAGCGCCTGTCCGTAGCCCAGGCCGTCGAGCGCGCCGGCCATCAGCGCCAGGTGGATGGACGTCGAGGTCTCGTGCCAGGTGCCGAAGGTGCCGCTGGCGACGTTCATCTCGACGCTCTCGGTGCTGGCGCCGAACCACGCGTACTCCCAGTCGTGGATGGTGCCGGCGCCGTTGGTGGCCAGGTGGGTGACCCAGCCCCGCGCCATCATGCGCTCGAGGATCAGCGCCGCGCCGTTGCGCAGCAGGTGCGCGCCGTAGATCAGCATGATGCTGGCGCCGCGCGCGCGCGCCGCGCGGATGCGCGCCGCGCAGGCGCTGGTCAGCGCGTCCTGGTGGGCGCTCAGCGGCTTCGGCGCCGCGTCCGGCTGGATCAGGATGTCGTCCGCCCTGGTCAGGCTCGCGCGCTGCGCCAGCGGCAGGACTTTCAAGCGCTTGAGGTCGAGGGGCTGCGTCATCATGGTCACTTGACCGTCTGCTCGAGGCCGAGCTTGGCCAGCACTTCCGGCGGCGGGCCGGGGAAGGCGATGAGCGGCACGTTGCCGACGTAGCCGATCGCCTTCCAGCCCGCTGGGGTGCTGTAGTAGGCGCCGGCGGCCAGCGCGCGGAAGCGCGCGAAGAACTGTGCCGGCACCTTGTGCTCCGCCGTGGCCTTCGCCACCGAGCAGATGTCGTCGCAGAGCGCGCGCTGACGCTCGGCCGGCAGCGCGGCGAAGGGGTTCGCGAAGCGCGCCTGCGCCTCGCTCTCCAGCCAGTCGACGCCGGCGCGCACCGCGGGGCTGTCCTTCTGCTGCGCGGGGTAGGGCGAACTGATCCACTCGTCGACGAAGTCGACTATGCGCAGCTTGCTGGCCGCGGGGCCGAACTCGTCGGCGGGCAGCAGCAGGTCGGCGAGCGCCACCACCGTGGCGCGCTGCCCGGCCGTCAGCGTCAGCGGCCAGAAATCGCCTGGTTTGTACGGGCCGATGAGGTTCGGATCGGTGCCGTAGCCTTTGGCGCCGGCGGCGGGCGCGGTCGCCGGTTCGGCACCGCCCAGGCCGCCTTCCGCGACCTGGCTGGCGGCGGCGGCCGCGACGAACCACTGCAGCACGGTGCGCCGCGACAGGCGGCCGGGAGCGTGGAGGCCGTCCTGCGGGGGATGGGGATGCATGGGGGCTCCGCTCACAGCTTGCCGGCCTTGGCCAGCTCGACGAGGTGCTCGCCGGCCCGCCACGCCATCGCCATGATGGTGAGGGTGGGGTTCTTGTCGGCGTTCGAGGGGAAGGGGGCGCCGTCGGCCAGGAACAGGTTGGGCACGTCCCAGGTCTGGTTCCAGCGGTTGCACACCGAATCGCGCGCGCTCGCGCCCATGATCGCGCCGCCGACCTCGTGGATGACCGCGCCGCCGGGCTTGATGTTGTTGCGCGTCTTGGTGGGCCGCGGGTCGGCCTTGCCGCCCATGTCCTCGATCAGCGCCGTGAACACCTGCTCGGCGTGGTCGGCCATGCGCAGCTCGTGCTCGCTGAACTTCCAGTGCCAGCGCAGCACCGGGATGCCCCAGCGGTCCTTGACCTCGGGGTCGAGCTCGGCGAACGAATCGGCGTTGGGGATCATCTCGCCGCGGCAGGCGTAGCCGACGTGGGAACCGTAGTAGCGGCGCGCCGCCGCCTTGTAGGGCGTGCCGTAGAGTCCGTCGGCCAGGGCGTCGCCGAGCGACCCGCCGCCGGGCATGCCGCGCGAGCCGCCCAGTTCGATGTGGTAGCCGCGCGGGAAGCCGAGCTTCGCCTGCTCGCCGTAGAGCCACCACGGCGCGTAGAAGTGGTCGCCGCCGGCGCCGTCCTCGTTGTGCGGCGGCAGGCCCTCCAGCGCCGGGACCTGCCCGCCCAGGTTGGTGCCGACGGTGTCCATCACCCACTTGCCGAGCTGACCGCTGCTGTTGGCCAGGCCGGCGGGGAACTGCGCGCTCTTCGAATTGAGCATGATGCGCACGGTCTCGCCGCTGCTCGCCGCCAGCACCACGGCCTTCGCCTTCACGCGCGCCTCCAGGCCGGTGGCCTTGTCGATGAACAGCACCCCGCTGGCCTTGCCGTCGGCCCCGACCGTGACCTCGCGCGCGTGCGCGCCCGGGATGATGTCGAGGTTCCCGGTCGCGAGGGCGGGCGGCAGGTGGACGGTCGTGCTCTGGTAGTTGGCGGAGATGCTGCAGCCGCGCCCGCACGAGGTCGCCCAGAAGCACGCGCCGCGCGCGCGCATCGCGTCGCCCACGATCTTCTGCGCCCAGGCGTCGCCGGGGAAGAGCAGCGGCGGGACGGTGGTGGCGTCCAGGGCGCGGGTCAGCACCGCGCGGTGGGCCGAGATGATCGGGATCCCGAGGTTGCGCGCGTGCTTCTGCGCCAGCAGCTCCGCGATGCGCCCCTTGGGCGGCGGCAGCAGCACGCCCGCCGGCGAGTCCGGGGTGTTCTCCAGGCCCTCGTTGGTGCCGTAGACCCCGATGAAGCGCTCGACCTTGGTGTAGTAGGGCTCGAGGTCCTCGTAGCCGATCGGCCAATCGAAGCCCAGGCCGTCGCGGCTGCGCGGCTTGAAGTCGTAGGGCCCGCCCCGCAGCGAGATGCGGCCCCAGTGGTTGGTGCGCCCGCCGAGCATGCGCGGGCGCCACCACCAGAACTGCTCCTCGGGCTTGTCGCTCGCCTGGGTGTAGGGTTCGCCCGGGACCTGCCAGCCGCCGTCCACGGTCGCGTCGAAGAAGCCGAAGTTCTTGTCCGGGGTGGCGCCGCCCAGGAGCGGCGCCTGGTCGGCGCGCTGGAACATCGGCGTCTCGCTGCGCGGATCGTAGGCGCGGCCGGCCTCGAGCATCACGCACTTCAGGCCGGCCAGGGTCAGGATCATCGCCATCTGCCCGCCGCCGGCGCCGGAACCCACGATGGCGACGTCGTAGTCCTTCTGGGCGGTGGCGGCGGTGATGATGGGCATGGCGGTCCAGTCGCTGGAGGGGGAGGCCGGGAGCTCAGGCGCGCGCGGCGACCGCCACGCCCAGGCGCATCAGCGCGGCGTCGGCGTCGCGGAAGTCCGCGATCGCCTCGTGCGCGCCGGCGCGCAGCAGCTGCTCGCGCTTGAAGGGGTCGCAGGCGCCGGAGCCGTTGTCGTCCTCGTCGCTGCACACCGCGATCGCGGTGCCGCCGAGCAGCCGGGTCTCGGCGATCTCGACCGGGCCGTCGCCGAAGGACAGCAGCTCGCCGCCGCAGCAGCCGGTCTCGGCGAGCAGCCGCGCGAACACCGCGCGCTTGGTGAAGGTGGTGGGGTCGCCGACGCAGCCGTGGATGCGCCCGGCGAAGTACCCGGTCAGGCCGAGGACGCCGGCCTCCTCGCGCACGCGCTCCTCGACCGTGCTGCTGAGCACCGCCAGGACCGCGCCGCTGGCGGCGAGCCGCTCCAGCAGCGGGCGCGCGCCGCACACCACGAAGTCGTCGGCGGCCGCCCGGCCGGCGCGGATGCCGGCCACGCGCGCCGCGATCTCGGTGTCGAGGCGGGCCTGGTACTCCGCGCGCAGGGCTTCCGGCTCGAGGGTCGGACCGCCCCGTTCCCGCACCAGCGCGGCGAAGCGCGTCATCTGCACGATGGTCGGGTGCCCGTTCAGGCCCAGCACGATGCCGGCCAGCAGGGCCGCCACCGCCGCCTCGTCCTCGCCGGCCTGGGCGGGCAGCCGCGCGCGCAGCACCGCGGTCATGAGGCGCGGCCAGCCGTGGCGCAGCCAGGACAGCGTGCCGTCGAAGTCGAAGACCACCAGGCGGGCGGGAGCGCGCGTGGCGGGCGGGCCGGAATGGCGGCGGTGGCAGGTCATGGGGCTTCCTGGGCCCAATCTAATGTTTAGCTAAAGTTTAGCAAGCCGCCGCAAACGAAGGCTGGTACAGGAGCGCCGGCTGCAGAAGGTGCCGCTGCCACACCGCTGCGGACCGCATCGGAGGCGGAGCGAGCGCCCATGACCACCATCAAGCCGGACCACCTGCCGACGATCGTCTACGTCGAGGACAACATCGGCGACGCGACCCTGCTGGAGGAGGCGGTGCGCGTCACCGGCCACTCCCTGCGCCTGCAGGTGATCGACAAGGGCGACAACGCCCTGCGCTACTTCGAGATCAAGGTCAGCGCCCGCGACGTGCCGCCGCCGCACTGCATCCTGCTCGACGCGCACCTGCCCGCCGTGACCGGCGCGCAGCTGCTGCGCTACGTGCGCACCCACCCCATCTTCGACCGCACGCCGGTCTACATCTTCGCCTCGATGGCGGAGTACCAGGACCTGCTCGATGACGGGCTCATCCCGCCGCGCAACTTCCTCACCAAGCCGAGCAGCTGGCAGGGCTTCCTGCAGCTCGCCAACCTCCTGGCGCGCAGCGCGGAGGAGAGCATGGACCGCACCGAGTAGGCCACCGGCGCCACCGGCTCGCAGGCGCCTTCGGCGGTGAGCGGGCTCGACCCCGCCATGGGGTGCGCCATGGTCGAGTTGGCGCTCGCACCCGCCTCGCCTCACGCACGCGGCTGGCGCCCTCCGCCCACGCGCAGCCGCATCAGCGACAGCGCGCTCAGCATCAGCACCGCCGTCGCGATGCCCGCCCCGCAACCGCTGCCGTTCGAGCCGGAGACCGCCGGGGTTGGCGCGCCGCCGCCGGTGCCGGTTCCGCCTGCGCCAACCGCCGCCGGGACCAGCCGCGACTGCGGCACCACGGCGGGCGTCGGGCTCGACGGCGTGCTCCACAGCAGCCGCGCGGTCGCGCCGCCGGTGTTCTGGTAATACTCCAGACTGATCGCGTAGCCGTGCCCGGCGATCAAGGCGATGGTGCCCGTGGATTCCGTCACCGGCTGGTCGACCCAGTGGTCGATGATGCGCTGACCGTCTACGCTCAGGCGCACGCCATCGTCGCTGAACGCGTGGAAGGTGTAGGTCTCGGTGGTCGGCGCCTGGATGGTGCCCGTCCAGCGCACGCTGTAGCCGGTCAGTCCGATGCCCGCGATGGGCGGCGTGGTGTCCCAGGTGAAATCGATGACCGGGTCGGTGCGCGTCAGCGCCGCGCCGCTCAAATCCCTGGTGGCGAAGTACTGGCCCGTCAGGCCTGTGCCGCTGCCGCCGGTGGGCAGGCCGGTGCCAGTTCCGGTGCCGGTTCCGGTCCCAGTTCCAGTTCCAGTTCCAGTTCCAGTCCCCGTTCCAGTCCCGCGTCCCCGTTCCAGTCCCCGTCGATCCACCCGCGCTCAGCACGAAGGTCGCACGCGTACCGTTGCCGGTGCGGTTCATCACGTAGGTGACCACCGCCTGGCCCAGCCACCCGGCGGGCGCGAAGTCGCCCGGCACGATATCGGCGTCGGCGAGCGCGATCGCCACGCTCTGGTCGACGGGGCGCCCGCTGCCCCACGGCACGGTGAAGCCGGCGGCCAGGCCGCCGTGGAAGAGCACGCTCTTCGTGTAGCCTCCGCCGGTCAGATAGTCGATGCGCAGGCCCAGCGTGCCGCTGGCGGGCGCACCCGCGGTGCGGCACGACACGTGCACCGTCGCGGCCAGGTCGCGCACCGTGGTGCCGACGATCTGCAGGTCGTTCGCGTCCTCCATGCCCAGGCAGGCGGTCCACGCGCGGCGGTCGTACTCGGCCCACGAGTGCGTGGCGCGGTTCGGGTAGTCGTGGTGCACGCGCACCACCTGCCCGGCGGGCGCCGCCAGCGCCGGCGCGGTGGTGCTGGTCCACGACAGGTAGGCGACCGAGCGCGGCGGCAGGTGCACGCCGCGGAACATCGGATTGGTGATCGCCTGGGTCTCCTGCACCGACGGGTTCAGGCCCTGCGGGTTTCCGGTGCCGGTGGGGTCGATCACCACCAGGCGGAACACGGCGTTCGCGAACGGGATGTGGTGGGCGGTGACGGTCACGTCGGTGGAGTTCGCGCCATCGCTGTTCCACACGATGATGCCGGCCTTGGTCGCGTCGGCGCCGGCCATGGTGTGGACGCTGCCGTCGTCGTTGCTGCGGAAGCTCGGCATCGGGATGTCGCCGTACATCGCGAAGGCGGTGAAGGCGCGCCGGCGGTTGCCGTCCCAGTCGATCAGGCCGGCGGTCTGGTCGCCGTTCACCGCGCCCTGCACCTGGCTGTTGTCCATCGCCTGCGCCCAGCTCACCACGGTGAGGTCGTGCTGGCCGAGCAGGTCGTGGCAGTTCTCGATGACGTGCGTGGCGAGGTCGCTGGAGTCGGTGTCCTGGTCCCACGGGTGGCCGTAGGCGTTGTACTCGTTCATGTGGATCTCGACCGAGTGCGCCCAGCCGCGCCCGGCGAGCTGGTCGCGCACGCCCTGGGTGCGCGGGACGACCACGCTGAACGGGTCGTCGCCGCTGATCACGTGGAACGAGAAGAAGTCGATCGGCGCCTGGTTGCCCGCGACGTAGTCCAGGAACGGCCCCGTCCACTGCATCGCCGCGCCCGCCAGTGCCGGGCCACCGACCACGGCGTCGGGGTCGCCCTGCTTGAAGCCCTTCGCGGTGCGCACGTACATCTGGAAGGTGGTCGGCTCGAGCTGGGTGTCCATGTCCGGCACGCGCAGGAAGTAGCCCTTCTTGAGGTTTTCGGTGTTGGTGCCGGTGATCCACGGCAGGTACAGGTCGGGCTCGTTCAGCGCTTCGAGGTAGCCGTGCTGGTGCAGGCCGCGCACGTGCCCGGCGAAGGTGCGCGAGGCCTCCTGCCAGCGGTCCCAGTCGAAGCGGTCGGGATCGAGAAAGCGCCAGTCGCGCGCCGGCTGGCGCGGATCCTGGAACGGCACCGGCACGTAGACGAAGCCCCAGTAGGGCAGCGTGCCCTGCCTGGTCAGCTCGCCATCGAGCCAGTCGACGTTGGCGAAGTTGTAGCCGAGGTGGTCGGGATCAGGGCCGTTCACGACGTCCCACCACATCGGCGCGTCGTCGTGCTTGCCGATCGACAGGTCGAGGCGCAGCGAACCCGCCTTGAGCTCGCCGAGCTTGCCCAGGTCGCGGTCGTAGTGGCTCTTGAGCTTGATCGACCCGGTGTTCATCAGGCTGTGCTTCTTGGCCAGCGGCAGCCGGTCGGGGATGGCGAAGTCGGCGAACACGTCGGAGGCCGCGAGCGGCGCGCAGGTCGCGAGCGCGAGCACGAAGGAGAGGGGCGGAATGCGCATGGGAACCTCGTGGAGGAGAGGCGTGGTGCGGGGCCTGGGGAGCGCGCGCGGATGACCGCGCGGAGCGGCCTCATGGCCGGTCGCCGTGACCGGACTCCGCCCGCCATGGCGGGCGCGCAGCACGCGATCCGCAAATGGTATGAAACGTCCCCCGGCGTTGCGGATCCAGGGCGGTAACGCGACACGCCGTGTGTGACGACGACGCGCGGCGCGTCACGGAGCGGCGGGTTCACCCCGCCCCGGTCGACTCCCTGACCGCCACTTCGCAGCGTTCCGGCTGGATCAGCGCGGAACCCCGCCACGCGCGCTGCGGGTCCAGCATCCACGCCAGCGTCTGGCGCAGGTACGGCGTCGGATCGACCGGCGCCTGCGCGGTCAGCGAGGGGATCACGAGCTCGCCCAGGCCATCGTCGTTCAGCGTGCACACCGCGACGTCGCGGCCGGGCGCGATGCCGGCCAGGTGCAGGGCGCGCATCGCGGCGAGCGCGACCGTACCGGTGGTGCAGAACAGCGCGCTCCACTCGCGCGCGTCGCGCAGCACCGCGGTGAGCGCTTCCTGCGCGCGCACGGCGGGGTCCTCGCCGACGATCACCGGCGCATCGATCAGGTGCGGCAGCATTCCATGGGCGCTGGCCCAGTCGCGGTAGGCGGCGAGGCGCGCCTGGATGGCGTAGTCGTGCGGCTGGGCGTTCAGGCAGGCGATGCGGCGGTGCCCGCGCGCGCGGCAGTGGTCGAGCAGCGCGCCGACGAAGCTCGCCGGAAAGCAGCAGATCGACGGCACGCCGAGCGCGCTCCAGTCCTGGTCGATGACCACGATGCGCCGCGCGCGCAGGCGCGCGGCGAAGGCGGCCGGCAGCTCCTCGGCGGTGGGGTAGAGGAAGGCGCCGTCGCTGCGCTCGATGATGTCGATCAGCGCCGGATCGTGCCAGTGGCGGAAGAAGTGGCTCTTCACCGCGCAGGGATGCTCGTCGGCGAGGCGGTCGATCGCCAGGCGCCAGCGCATGACCTCCAAGGACGGGAAGTTGGGCGCGATGAAGGCGAGCTGCGCGAGCTGCCCGCCTGCGCGCCGCCCACCCAGCACCAGCCGCCCGTTCCCGCCCCGCGTCAGCAGCCCCTGCGCCTGCAGCGCGCCGATCGCCTTGCGCGCGGTGACGTAGCTGACGCCCAGCTCTGCCGCCAGCTCGCGCCCGCTCGGCAGCGGCGCGACCAGGTAGTCGCCACCGCGGATGCGCTGCTCCAGGATGGCCATGACCTCGCTGGCCTTGCCGGACGGACGCCGACCGCTGGGAGTCAGGGACATGGCCGGATCCTAGGAGGCCTTCTGGAAATGGGAGCGGACCCCAGACCTCCCTATTACCCGCGAGTCCCCTCCTCCACGTCCGGGATGGGGTCGAACTGCTCTGAAATCTGCGCAATCTCCCCAAATCTGCGGATTCTGCGGCGGATCTTCCGAAGAAGAATCCGCAGATTTGGGGAGATTTGGGGAGATTTCGAGAGATTCAACTGCAGTTCGATCACATCCACGGCGGTGACGTGTGGGTAATGAGCAGGATTGGGATCCAAGGTTCAGGGGTCTGCCCCTGTATCCCCGACCGTCCTTCCCATGTCGGAGGGGACATGCCACGCTGTTCCAACGGGCACGCCGGCTCAGCGACTCCAGCGCAGCAGCGTAAGACCCGAGCGCCCGCATTCCCCTGAGGCCCACCGCATGCACCGCGTCCTCCTGCTCCTGCTGTCCATCTTCGCCTCCCTCCACGCCGCCGACGCCTGGCCGCTGCGCCCGGCGGTCGAGTGCCACGAGCGCGGCGGCCTGCCCAACGTCGCGGCCAAGCTCGCCGCCGGCAAGCCGGTGGCCATCGCCTACTTCGGCGGCAGCATCACCGCCGCCAACGGCTGGCGGGTGAAGAGCCTGGCGTGGTTCCGGCAGCGGTACCCGAAAGCGGAGTTCCGCGAGATCAACGCCGCCATCGGCGGGACGGGCTCGGACCTGGGCGTCTACCGCTGCGGCCACGACGTGCTGGAGCACAAGCCCGACCTGGTGTTCGTCGAGTTCGCGGTCAACGACGGCGGCGCGGATCCGCTGCAGATCCAGCGCTGCATGGAAGGCATCGTCCGCCAGACCTGGTCCGCCGACCCGGCCACCGACATCTGCTACGTCTACACCCTGACCGGCGGCATGCTCGGCGACTTCAAGGACGGGCGCTTCCCACGCGCCGCCAGCGTCATGGAAGCGCTGGCCGACCACTACGCCATCCCGTCCGTGCACTTCGGGGTCGAGGTCTCCGCGCGCGAGCGCGCCGGCACGCTGGTCTTCCGCGCCAGCAAGCCTAGCGATGACGAGCGCAAGGCGCTCGGCGACAAGCTGCTGTTCGTCGAGGACAACACCCACCCCACCGACGCCGGCCACGACCTCTACACGCAGATCCTGGTCCGCCACCTGCCCGCGCTGCTGGCCGGCAAGGCCGCGCCCCACGCGCTGGCCGCGCCACTGGTCGCCGACAACTACGAACGCGCCAAGCTCATCCCGCTGGAGCGCGTCAAGCCCGGCGCGGGCTGGACGAAGCTCGAGCCGGCCAGCGACCCGCGCGCGAAGAGCTTCGGCGAGCGCGTGCCCAGCCTGTGGCGCGCCGGCAGGCCCGGGACCTCCTTGACGTTCCGCTTCAAGGGCACCGCGGTCGCCATCTACGACCTGGTCGGCCCGGATTGCGGCCAGGTGCTCATCACCATCGATGGCGGCGCCCCGCAGGCCGTGGCGCGCATCGACGGCTACTGCACCTACCACCGGCTCGCGTCGCTGCGCATCGCCTCGGAGCTGCCCGACGCGGTGCACACCGTTGAGCTGCGCATCGACCAGGTGGTGCCGGACAAGGCGAAGATCCTCTTCGAGCACAACCGCCCGGACCTGGAGAAGGACCCGGCGAAGTACGCGGGCACCAACTGGTACGCGGGCGGGATCATGCTGATCGGCGAACTGGTGGAGTGAGGGGGCGGGCGCAGCCGCGTCCCGCCTTGACCCGCCCGTCGGTGGGCGACCATGCGTCGCTGGAAACGCCCATGCGCAACGCGATCAAGGCCCTCGCGGCCGCCTGCGGGTTCGAGGTGGCGCGCAAGCGCCGGGTGCGCGCGCCGTACCTCACGCGCATCCAGGCCCCCGGGGCCGACTACCCGTTCTGGATCGCCGACGACACCGGCGCGCTCTGGTACGGCGCCCCCGACCACCGCCAGAACGTCGAGATGAGCGCGCTGCGCGCCCTGGTCGAGCCCGGCGCGCGCGTCCTGGAGATCGGCTGCCACCACGGCTTCCACAACGTCTACCTCGCCATCCTGGCGGGTCCCGGCGGCGTGGTGGTCGGCGTCGAAGCCGAGCCCGGCAACGCCGTGATCGCCCAGGCCCAGCTGGCGCTCAACCGGCTCGCGCACTGCCGCATCGAACCCGCGGCGGCGGGCGCGGTCGCGGGGCGGGCCGCCATCTCCCTGGTCGACAACGTCATCGATGGGGCGGGCACGGCGGCGGAGCGCGTCGAGGTGCCGATGGTCACCGCGGACGGCCTCGATCGGCGCGACGGTCCCTTCACCGTGCTGAAGATCGACGTCGAGGGCTTCGAGGCGAAGGTCCTGCGCGGTGCGACCGCGCTCCTCGCACGCCGGCCGCGCCTGGCGCTCGAGCTGCACTCCCGGCTGCTGCGCCAGGCCGGCGACCACGTGGACGACGTCGTCGCGCTGCTCGCGCCCGGGGACTACGTGGGCAGCGTCCTGCTGCCGACCGGCGAGTCCGTCGCCTACGCCCCGGAGCGCCTGGCCGGGCTGGGCGCGGCCCACGCGAAGGTGAACCTGTTCCTCACGCCGCGCTGACGGTGGCTGGCGCTGGGTGCGGCCGGCGCTGTCGGCGGCCGTGATCCGCGGGTCAATCCAGCGCCGCCGCCGCCACCATCTCCAGCACGCGGCGCAGGCCATCATCGCCGGTCAGAGAACCATCGTGGAAGGGCGTGCGCGGGATCGGCTTCCAATCGTCGCGCGCCTCCGGCGAGGCGGGCTGGGGCAGGCCGGTGAGTTCCGCCTGGTACTGCCCGGCGTTGCCGCCCATCTTGTAGAGCACCAGGTCCAGCGACGGCACCACGTAGATGCAGAAGCCGCCGGCGCCCGACTTCCAGAAGGCGTCGCGCGGCGCGCCGGCGACGTGGCCATCGGAGTTGTTCTCGAACATCAGGCTGAACGGCGTGTGCGGGTTGAACGGCGAGGGCTTGCCGCACTGCGCCACGTACGCGGCCGGCACCAGCTGCCGGCCGGCCCAGCGGCCCTGGTGCAGCAGCAGGTAGGCGAAGCGCAGCGCGTCGGTGGCGTGCAGGGCGATGCTGCCCGCGCCGTTGGCGTGCGGCAGGGTGATGGCGCCGCGGAACAGGCAGTAGTTCCACGCGCCGAAGCCCATCGGCTTGGCCAGCCACTGGTCGATGCAGTCCTTCAGGTCCATGCCGGCGACGCGGCGCAGCACCATCGAGGCGATGTGCGGCTCCGGCGAGGAATAGGAGTACCCCGCGCCGGGATCCGTCCACAGCGGCGTGCGCAGCGAACTGCCGTCGAGGTCCTTGAGGTCCTGCCCCGGCACCGGCGTCAGCGGCACCACCTTGCCATCGACCACGCCCGGGCTGCCGCCCTCGCCGTGGTAGCCGCCGCTCATGCACAGCAGCTGCCCGAGGGTGATCCGGGCGCGCCGCGGGTCGTCGAGCGGGAAGGCTTCGGGCAGGTACTTCTCGGTGAAGACCTTCTGGGCGAGGCCGTCCGGGAACTGGTCGTGGAACTTCTCGAGCATGATGCCGCAGGCGATGCTGGTGAAGGCCTTGCCGGTGGAGGCCATGTCGGGGTTGGCGTCGCGGTGGGCGCGGCCCCAGTAGCGCTCGTAGACGAGCCAGCCGTGGCGGACCACCAGCAGGGCGGCGTTGGGACCGCAGCGCTGGGTCTGCTCGCCGGCCTGGGCCAGACGCTCCGGGTCCATGCCGCCGAGGGTCCGCGTGGCGGCCGCGTCCGCCGGCACGCGCCAGCCGCCGGCGCTGTCGGGCGGGGGGAAGTAGTCGTCGGCGGCTGCCAGGGGTGAGAGGAGGGCCAGCAGGCAGGTGGACAGGACGGCGCGTGGGGGCATGGGGGTGCGGACTCCGGGAGTGTCTACGGAGCGCCGACACCGGCGTCGCCGGGCAGGAGTCCTCCTCGAGGGGTCACAGCGCACCGCTCGTGACCTGCCTCTCCCCGCGACCGCGGCCCGCTGGGCCGCATTTTGCAGCGTCTGGAAATACCGCTGGGACCGGCGATCGCTGACCATCCCAGCCGTTGGCCGTACTCACCACGAGCGGCCCAGCGGGCAATGCTATCAAGCTGAGGTCCCCACGTCGTCCCAGGATCGGCTGCAGCTGTCATTCTCGCTGCTCTGGGCTCTCTGGTCCTCTGTGTTCCATCTGGATGTCCTGCCTTCCGTTCGATGTGGGTCGGAGCTGTGGATGTGGAGCCGACAGCCGAGCGGACACAGAGGACCAGAGAAACCAGAGAAACCAGAGAAGAGCTCAGCTTGATAGCATTGCCCAGCGGGCCGCGGTCCCGGGGGAGAGGCAAGCCCGTCCTACTGCCCCTGGTGGTCCCTCCACCCAGGTCGGCATGGAGCAGTGGTGCGACGATGCCGCTCTGGACCACAACGTCCGTCCTCCCCTTCGGTATACTGTTCCCAGAACGGTATACCGAACGCCATGCCCACCACCGCCCCCGCTCCACGCCCCCTGCCCCGCTCCGACGCCGCCGCCGCCCAGCTGCGCGCCGACATCGTCGGCGAGGTCCTCTCCCCCGGCGACCGCCTGGCCGAGGCGGCGGTGGCCAAGCGCCTGGGCGTCAGCCGGGTGCCGGTGCGCGAGGCGCTGGTGGTGCTCGAGCGCGAGGGCCTGGTGCGCTTCTCGCCCACCGGCCGCGCCTACGTGCGCGGGCTGACCCGCCAGGACTTCGACGAACTCTACACCATGCGCCTGGCGCTCGAGCCGCTGGCGGCGCGCCTGGCCGCACCGCACCTGCGCGCCGATCCGGCGCCGCTGCTGGCCAACGTCGCCGCGACCGCGCGCGCCACCACGATCACCGAGATCACCCGCCTCGACCTGGAGTTCCACGAGGCCATCCTCGCCGCCGCGGGCAACGCCCGCCTGCTGCGCGCCTGGCGCGCGCTGCGCTGGGAGCTCGGCATGTGGCTCGGCCGCCTGCACCGCCTGCACGAGCGCCGCACCCGCCAGGTGCGCGCCGAGACCGTGCGCGCGCACACCGAGATCATCCGCCTGTTCGCCACGCGCTCCCCCGCCGCCTGCGAGGAGCACCTGCGCGCGCACGTGCAGAGCTGGGAGGAATGGATCCCACGCGCCACCGCGGCCGACCCGATCGACGCGCGCACCGCCGCCTCCGCGGGAGAGGGCTGACATGCGCTTTCGCCGCCTGCTCGCCGGCGCGCTGCTCGCCTGCACCGCTGCGGCCTCCGCCGCGGTCCCTCCTGCGGAAAGCGCCGCGCCGCTCGCCGCCGTCCTGCCCATCCTCAAGGACCGCTGCCTGACCTGCCACTCGCAGGCCAAGCACAAGGGCGACCTGGACCTCGAGACCTGCATCGCGGACGGCCGCCTCGCCCGGCACGCGCGCATCTGGCAGAAGGTGCTCGAGCAGGTCGCGGATGGCGAGATGCCGCCCGAGGGCAAGCCGCAGCCGACCGCCGAGGAGCGCGCGCACCTGCTCGCCGGCGTGCGCGGCGCGCTCGACGTGGTCGCGCGCCAGACCGCGGGGGATCCCGGCCCCGTGGTGCTGCGCCGCCTGTCCAACGCCGAGTACACCTACTCGTTGCGCGACCTGACCGGGGTGGAGAGCCTCGACCCGGCGCGCGAATTCCCCGCCGACGGCGCCGCCGGCGAGGGCTTCAGCAACACCGGCATGGCGCTGGCGATGTCGCCGGCGCTGCTCGGCAAGTACCTCGACGCGGCCAAGGCGGTCGCCGCCCACGCGGTGCTGCTGCCGGATGGCATCGGCTTCTCCGCGGCGACCACGCGCCGCGACGCCACCGACGAGCTGGTCGCGCAGCTGCGCGCCTTCTACGCCGCCTTCAGCGCGACCGGCGGCAGCGACATGGTGACCCGGCAGGGCATCCCGATGGACAAGAACCAGGGCGGCCGCCTGCCCCTGGAGCGCTACCTCGCCGCGGCAGGAGAGCTGCGCAGCGGCGGCGACGCGGCCGCGGTGGCGCGCGCGCACGGCCTCAGCCCGCGCTACCTCGCCACCCTGGTCGCGGCGCTGGCCGGCGGCCCGCCCTCGGCGCTGCTCGATGGCGTGCGCGCGCACTGGCGGGCCGATGACGCCGCCGGCCTGCTGGACGACGTCGCGCAGTGGCAGCGGGCGCTGTTCCGCTTCAACAGCATCGGCGGCATCGGCATCAGCGGCGGTCCGACCGCCTGGATGGAGCCGGTGGCGCCGCTGGTCGCCGAGCAGGAGCTGCGCCTCGCCTTCCCCGCCGACCGCACCACCGGCGAGGCGACCGCGTACCTGTCCGCGTTGCCGGCGGAGACCGGCGGTCATGGCGGGTTGGTGGTGTGGCGCAAGCCGCGCCTGACCATCCCCGGCCAGCCCGCGCTGCCGCTGCGCGCCGCGCGCGCCTACGTCGACGACCTGCTCGCGCGGCGCGCGCGCACCTTCGCCGGCACCGCGGCGGCGCTGGCGGCCGCGGTCGACGCCGCGGCCGACGCGCACGGCGACGTCGCGTCGCTGGCGCAGCGCCACCACCTCGACCCCGGCGTGCTCGCGGCGTGGCTCGGCTGGCTCGGCGTCGGCTTCGCGGGCGACCTCGCGCTCGAGCACTTCGACAACCGCCTGCCGCGCGCGGGCGCCTACGAGTTCGTGTCCGGCTGGGGCTCGGCGGAGACGCCCTCGGTGATGGCCAACTCCTCCGACCAGGCGGTGCGCATCCCCGGCAGGATGAAGGCGCACGGCGTGGTCGTGCACCCGTCGCCGACGCGCTGCGTGGCGGTGGGCTGGCAGAGCCCGGTGGCCGCGACGCTGCGCATCGCCGGCACGGTCACGCACGCGCACCCGGAGTGCGGCAACGGCGTGGAGTGGGTGCTGGAGCTGCGCCGCGGCAGCGCGCGCCGGCGCCTGGCCGCGGGCACCGCGATCAGCGCCGACAGCGTGCCCTTCGGGCCGCTCGACGGCGTGACCGTGCGCCCGGGCGACCTGGTCGCGCTGCTGGTCGGGCCGCGCAATGCCGACCATTCCTGCGATCTGACCGACGTCGAGTTGACCCTGACCGGCGATGGCCCCAACCCGGTCACCTGGTCGCTGACGCGCGAGGTCTCCGGCGACATCCTCGCCGGCAACCCGCACGCGGACGCCGCCGGGCACGCCGGGGTGTGGCACTTCTACAGCGAGCCGACCGCCGTGCTGGGCGAGCGCCCGGCCGCGCCGGCGGGTTCGCTGCTGGCGCGCTGGCAGGCCGCCTCCGACGCGGCCGAGAAGGCGCGCCTGGCCGACGAGCTGCAGCGGCTGCTGGCGGCACCCGCGCCGCAGGGCGATGGCGCGGACGCGAAGCTGTACCGTCAGCTCGCCTCCTTCGCCGGCCCGCTGGCCCCGTCCAGCGCCGCGGCCACGCCGGCGGCCGATTCCCCCTGGGGCCTCGATCCGGCGCTGTTCGGCAAGCGCCCCGACGGCGTCGCGCTGGACGCCGACGACCTGTGCGTGGCGACCGGCACCACCCTGGCCGTGCGCCTGCCCGCCGAGCTGGTCGCCGGCTGCGAGCTGGTCGCCACCGCGGCCTGCGCGCCCGGCCCCGCGGCGGTGGAGGCCAGCGCCCAGGCGCGGCTCGCCGCGAACGCCCCGGCCCCCGCCGGACGCGTGCCGGACCCGGCGCTGCCGATCATCGCTGGCGCCGGCGCGCAGGCGCGCTGGACGGCCGCCTGCGCCGACTTCCGCGCGCTCTTCCCGGCGGCGCTGTGCTACACCAAGATCGTGCCGGCCGACGAGGTCATCACCATCACCCTGTTCTACCGCGAGGACGGCCCGCTCGTCGGCCTGCTGCTCGACGACGCGCAGCGCGCCCAGCTGGACCGCCTGTGGGACCGCCTGCGCTTCGTCAGCCAGGACGCGCTCACCACGGTCGATGCGTACGAGCAGATCCTGCAGTACGCCACCCAGGACGGCGACCCGCGCAAGCTCGAGCCGCTGCGCCAGCCGATCACAGCGCGCGCCGCCGCCCTCCGCCAGCGCCTGCTCGATGCCGAACCGGTGCAGCTCGACGCCGCGGTCGCCTTCGCCGCGCAGGCGCTGGCGCCGGCCCCTGGCGACCGGCGAACAGGAGGCGCTGCGCGCGCGCTACCGCGCCTGGCGCGCCCAGGGCCTGCACCACGACGAGGCCCTGCGCCTGGTGCTGGCGCGCGTGCTCGCGGCGCCGGCCTTCCTCTACCGCGCCGAGCGCCCGGCGCCCGGCGCCGCGCAGGGGCCGGTCGGCGACTGGGAGCTGGCCACGCGACTCTCCTACTTCCTGTGGTCCGGCCCGCCCGACGCCGCGCTGCGCGCCGCCGCCGCCTCGGGCGCGCTGCGCGACCCCGCCGCGCTCGCGGCGCAGGCGCGGCGCCTGTTGGGCGACGCACGCGCGCGCCGCCTGGCGGTCGAGTTCGGCGCCACCTGGCTGCACGTGCGCGACCTCGACCACCTCGACGAGAAGAGCGAGAAGGCCTTCCCCACGTTCGTCGCGCTGCGCGGCAGCATGTACGAGGAATCGATCCGCTTCCTCACCGACCTCTTCCAGAACGACCGCTCCGTGCTCAGCCTGCTCGACGCGGACCACGCCTTCGTCGACAAGCGCCCTGGCCGCGCACTACGGCCTCCCCTGGGCCGCCGAGGGTGCGGAGTGGCGGCGCGTCGAGGGCCTGCGCGCGCTGGGCCGCGGTGGCGTCCTCGGCCAGGCCGCGGTCCTCGCCAAGCAGTCGGGCGCCTCGCGCACCAGCCCGATCCTGCGCGGCGCGTGGGTCTCCGAGACCCTGCTCGGCGAGCGCCTGCCGCGCCCGCCCAAGGACGTGCCGCCCTTCCCGGAGCAGGGCGACGCCGGCATGAGCGTGCGCGCCCTGACCGAGCGCCACGTCAGCGACGCGCGCTGCGCCGGCTGCCACCAGCGCTTCGACGCCTACGGCTTCGCGCTCGAGGGCTTCGACGGCATCGGCCACGCGCAGGACCGCGACCCCGCGGGCAAGCCGCTCGACACCGCCGCCACCCTCGCCGACGGCACGCGCCTCGCCGGCCTGGACGGCCTGCGCGCCTACCTCGCCGGCCCGCGCCGCGCGGCCGTGGTCGGGCAGTTCTGCCGCAAGCTGCTCGGCTTCGCGCTCGGGCGCTCCGTGCGGCTCTCCGACGAACCGCTGCTGCAGGAGATGCAGACCGCGCTCGCCGCCGACGGCTGGCGCGTCGGCACCGCGGTCGAACTGATCGTGCGCAGCCGCCAGTTCCGCGAGATCCGCGGGCGCGATGCGGCGATCGAGGACGACGAACCATGAGCCCCAGCGAAGGACCTCCCATGAGCACCGGCATCCACCGCGTCCCCGGCGCGCACCGCGCGCGCGGGCTCTCGCGCCGCACCCTGCTGCGCGGCCTGGGCGTGGCCATGGCGCTGCCGTGGCTGGAGTCGCTGCCCGCCTGGGGTGGCGAGCCGGCGCCGGCGGGCGGCGCGCCCGAGGCGCCGGTGCGCCTCGCCGTGCTGTTCTCGGGCAACGGCTTCCACAGCAAGGAGTGGTGGGCCAAGGGCGCCGGCGCGGACATGGAGCTGGGCAAGGTGCTGGCGCCGCTCGCCGACTTCCGCACGAAGCTGCTGTTCATCCGCGGCCTCTACCACGACGAGGCGACCAAGGGCAACATCCACAGCTCGCAGACCGGCAACTGGCTCTCCGGCGCGCCGCTCGCGTCGGGCGGCGAGATCCGCTCCGGGACCAGCGTCGACCAGGTGCTGGCGCAGCGCTTCGGCGACCAGACCAGGGTGCCGAGCCTGGTGCTGGGCTGCGAGAAGTCGAACCCGTCGGTGCACAAGAACTACTCGATGCTCTACAGCTCGCACATCTCGTGGAGCTCGCCGACCACGCCGACGCCGCTCGAGATCTACCCGGCGCTGGCCTTCGACCGGCTGTTCAGCGACGGCGCCGCGCGCGGCGACCAGGGCGTGCTCGACGCGGTGCTGGACGACGCCGGCGGCCTGCGCCGCGAGCTCGGCAGCGGCGACCAGCGCAAGTTCGACGAGTACCTGGAGTCGGTCCGCGACGTCGAGAAGCGCCTGGCCGGCGCGCGCGTGCGCACCGCCCGGGACTGGCAGCCGACCCTCGCCAAGCCCGACCGCCCGCGCCCCGCCGACGGCCTGCCCGAGCACCTCGGCGAGCACATGCGCCTGATGTGCGACATCGTGGTGCTCGGCTTCCAGACCGACACCACGCGCCTCGCCACGCTCAAGCTCAACAACGACCACTCCTCGCAGCGCTACCCGGACCTGGGCGTGGACTACATGATCCACCACCTGCTCTCGCACTCGGACTCGGCGGACTGGCTGAAGGTGAACGCCTTCTTCCTCGAGCAGCTCGCCTACCTCGCGCGCCGCCTCGACGCCATCCACGAGGGCCCGCGCACCCTGCTCGACAACTCCATGCTGGTCTACGGCTCGAGCATGATGACCGGCAACCACAACAACGACCAGCTGCCGCTGGTGCTGCTCGGCGGCGCCGGCGGCCGCATCGCCGGCGGCCGGGTGCTCGACTACACCGGCAAGCCGGCGCGGCAGATGTGCCGCCTGCACCTGTCGCTGATGGACAAGATGGGGTTGAAGCTGCCGCGCTTCGGCGATGCGGACCGGGCGCTCGAGGAGGTCTAGGCTCCGGTGGACGTGAAAGGGTGCAACCGCCAGGGGCGCCCTGCGGGTCACGAGAGGCATTCAGGCCGCTCTGAGACGTGATGCCCTGCGGGCGGCCATGGCCGCGGCGCTCATGCCAGCTCAGTGCCCACTGGCGCCTGACAACGCGGCGCCGAGGCATACTCTGCATCGTCATGAGCGATCCATCGCCACGCAGCCTCCCGCGTCGTCCAGAGGCGATGGTCACGCACAAGGACATCGCGCGCGCCCTGGGCGTGACGCAATCCACGGTGTCGCGCGCCCTGGACCCGGCGCAGCGGCACCAGATCGGCCCAGCGATGCGCGCGAAGGTGCTCGCGACCGTCGAGAAGCTCGGCTTCCGCCCGAATGCCCTGGCGCGGCGCCTGCGCAGAGGACGGGCGGAAACGCTGACCGTCGTCATCCCTGGGGAGGTCGGCAAGCCGCCGGCCCACCCGGATTTCGAGAGCGGCAATCCCGCCCTCATGTGGGAGGAGGTGCATGGCATCATGCATGCGGCCGCGCGGCGGGGCTACGAAGTGAAGCTGATGCCGCAGTTCCATGACGATGCCCTGCTCACCCGGTATTTCACCTCGCACATCGGCTATCCCTACAGTGACGGCGTCATCTTCGCGGGTCTGAGCCTGGCCCGCCAGAAATCCGCAGCGAGCGTCCTCTCATTGGGGATTCCTTGTCTGGCCACGGTCGCCTATCCCGAATCGTTGCCAATGCCGCTGATCGCGATCGATCAGCGAAGTGGGGTGTCCGAAGCGCTTGCGGCGTTGCTGGCTGCAGGTCACCGCCACATCGCCTTCATCGCCTTTGCCCAGGACTACGCGACCTCGGCCACCTGGCGCCCGCGCTATGAGACCTTCACCACCACCTTGATGCAGGCCGGCGTGCTGGACCAGGCGACCTTCCTCTGCGCGGGCGACATCCGCTCCTTGCGGCAGACCCTGGCCAGTCTCGACCGTCCACTTCCATTCACCGCGGCTTTTTGCGTCAATGACGCGCTCGCATCGCACGTGGTGCAGATCGTGCGGGAGCGCGTCACGGGTCCCCCCGTCACCGTGGTCGGATTTGACGATAGCCCACTCTACCATCGGGCCGCGCGCCAGTTCCCGAGCGTTTCGCTGCCCCTGCATGAGCTCGGCCGCCGGGCGGTGGAGCGGCTGATCGACCACATCGAAGAGCCTGAGACGCCGTTGGCGGCGCTGGAAGTGGTTCCCACGCGGTTCGTGCCGTAACCACCTGCACGAGACCCCGCCCTGACGCTCAGGGGCTGGCCTCCCGCGCGCTCGTATCCGCTGAGCCGCTTTCATCGCCGGGGTCCCATGCGACGCCGGTCGCGGTACGGGCGATCGCCTTAGCGGGGCTCGCGGTCTGCGCTTTACCCCTTCCCGTAGCCCCACTTGGATCCATTTCGCGGATCGCGGTGCCGTCCGTCGCCGGCGAACATAGAGCATTCAACGGAACCGCATTCCAATGCGTATACATGGCAAGGTTCCTCGCCCGGCCTGGGAGAGGTCCGCTTCCAGTGTTATGATCACCTGAGGACCTCGGCCGACATGCCAACCCCGCCATCCCCCGCGACCGCCGGAAGGCTGCGGTCGAAGCCTGGCCCCGTCCGCGGCCGGCTCGTGTGGTTCCTGTGGTGTGCGATGGCGGGTGGTGCCGTCGCTGCCGATGGCGCGAAGCCGCTGGCGAAACCGTCACCGATGGAGAACGCGGCGCACATCAAGTCCTTCGTGTCGGCCTATTGCCTGGGGTGCCATGAAGGGGCGAAAGCGAAGAAGCACGTCCGGCTCGATGCACTCGACTACACCCTCGCCGATGTGGGGGCCGCGAACACCTGGCAGGACGTGCTCGACGTCCTCAACCTCGGCCAGATGCCGCCCGAGGACGAGAAGCAGCCCAAGGTGGACGAATCCATCCAGGTCCTGTCCTCCCTGACGGACGCGCTGAAGAGCGCCCGCACCCGCCTCGCCGCCAACGGCGGCCGCATCGCGCTGCGCCACCTGAACGCGCGGGAGTACGGCGGCACGCTGGAGGACGTCTTCGGCATGAAGGTCCCCCGCGACCGCCTGCCGGAGGACGCCAACTCCGAGCGCTTCGACACCATCGGCGCCGGCCAGTACTTCACCCCGCACGACCTCGAGCGCTACTTCACGCTCGGGCGGGAGTTCGTCCTCGACGCCATGGAGTGCCTGCAAGGGCGGGCGACGACGCCCAGCACCGTCCGCACCGAACCGGTGGGCGAGTGGACCAAGCGCGCCCAGGAGGAGCTCGACAAGATGCGGGCGAAGATGGCCAAGGTGAAGGCCAGCAAGGACTGGAGGGAGGCCGGCTTCGACGCGGAGTCGTCCTACGCGACCTTCATCAAGTACTACGACGAGGAGGAGCGCAAGCAGAAGCGGATCCTGGAGGATCCCCATTGGAAGAGCGGCATCATCGTCGGCACGGCGCCGGCGAACGAGGTGTACCCGGGCCGCTGGATGCCGGCGGGCGCGTACTACAAGTTCCGCCTGCACGGCGGGATCGTAGGCGAACCGCCGGGGGAGCGCACCCTGCTGCGCATCTCGGCCGGGAACGCGACGTTCGCGACGCTGAGCTTCAACGCGCGCTGGGACGCGCCGGAGACCGTCGAGCTGGAGTTCGAGTCGTCGCTGCTGGGCGCCGACCGCAAAGGCACCATCATCCACACCAACGAGATCCGCTCGGGGAAGCAGTGGCGGATCTACAAGGACGCGCACGGCGGCCAGTTCGACTCGCCGGTGTGGATCGACTGGTGGGAGTTCGACGGGCCCTACTACCGCGCGCCGTCCCCGTTCGAGACCTGCATCAAGCCGCTCCTGGACCGGAAGGACCCCGCGGAGGGCGAGGTCCGCGCCGCGCTGGCGACGTTCGCCTACCACTGCTTCCGCCGCAGCGAACCGCAGAAGGAGTACCTCGACGGGCTGGTCGCGCTCTACCTCAGCCGCCGGCGGTCCGGCGCGGACATCCGCGAGGCGCTCGCGGAGCCCCTGGCGCTGGTGCTGTCGTCGCCGGCCTTCCTCTACGTCCTGGAGGCGGGCGGCGGCCAGCCGCAGGCGCTCGACCAGCGCGAGCTCGCGATCCGCCTGGCCTACTTCCTGTGGAGCGCGCCCCCCGACGGGGAGCTCTACCGGCAGGCGGAGCAGGGCGCGCTCGCCAGCGAGGCGGGGCTGCGGGCGGCGGTCGAGCGCCTGCTCGCCGCGCCGCAGGCGCAGCGCTTCATGGCGGGCTTCATCGACCAGTGGGCGGAGCTCAAGCGCTTCGACGGCATCGCCGTCCACGACGACTTCTACCAGTTCATGGAGGTCACGCGCGCGTCGGCGCGCCGGGAGCCGGTGGAGTTCTTCAACACCCTGGTGCAGGAGAACCTGCCGCTCGCGGACCTGATCGACTCCGACTTCGTGGTGATCGACAAGGCGCTGGCGGTCTTCTACGGCATCCCGGGGACCTTCGACCACCACTTCCGCAAGACCGCGCTGCCCCCGGGCGGTCCACGCGGCGGGCTGCTCGGGCAGGCCTTCTTCTCGGTGATGAACGGCACCGGCAGCCGCACCTCGCCGGTGACCCGCGGCGTGTTCGTGATGAAACGGTTCCTCGACCGCGAGCCGGCGCGGCCGCCGCCCGACGTCCCGGCCCTGGTGGTCTCGGCCGACCACCCCCTGGCCGTGCGCGACATCACCCTGGCGCACGTGTCCCGGCCGCAGTGCGCGTCGTGCCACGCCAAGTTCGACCCCATCGGCTTCGGCCTGGAGCACTTCGATCCGGTCGGCCTGTGGCGCGACACCGAGACCGTCGGCACGCAGGAGCGGCCGATCGATGCGCGCGGCGGCCTGCCCGACGGCAGCCGGTTCTCCGACCTCGGCGGCCTCAAGAAGGCCCTGCGCGCGAACGAGGACCACCTGGCGCGCGGCCTCTACGAGGCGCTGAGCTCGTACGCGCTCGGCCGGCGCATGGAGTTCACCGACCGCGAGGCCACCGACGCCGCGCTGAAGGAGCTCAAGACCAGCCAGTACCGGCTGAAGGACATGATCATGAGCATCGTCCTGGCGAAGTCCTTCCGCACCAAGTAGCGCCTGACCACCTGGAGAAACCGCACCATGGCCCACCTGCGCACCACCTCGCGCCGCTCCTTCCTCGCCGCTGCGGGCGCCGTCCTCGCCCTGCCGTACCTCGAGTCGCACGCGGACGCCGCCGACCCGAAGCCCGCGGCCGCCGGCGGCGACGCCGCGCGGATGGTGTTCCTCGGCGTCGGCTACGGTTTCACCAACGAGACCTTCTACCCGACCAAGCCCGGGAGATGGGCGCAGATCGGCCTGCCGCCGGGCATGGCGCCGTTGCGGGCCCACCAGGACGACGTCACCATGGTCGGCAACCTCGCCAGCGGCCGGGCCTCCGATCCCCACTTCGGCAGCACCAACTTCCTCACCGGCGTCGACACCGTCGGCGTCGCCGGGAAGGACTTCTCCAACGCCGTCTCCTGCGATCAGGTGGCCGCCGAGGTCCTCGGCAAGGACACCCGCTACCAGTCGCTGCGCCTGAACACCCTCTCGCAGTACGAGAACAGCGGGCACGGCCGCGGGCTGTCGATGTCCTGGGACCGCCAGGGGAACCCGCTGCCCGGGCTCGACACCCTGCTCGCCCTGTACAACGCGCTCTTCGCCAACAAGAGCGAGAGCCTCGAGGCCGCCAGGCACCGCTTGGCGGAGCGGCAGAGCGTCCTCGACCTCATGGAGTTCAACGGCAGGGCGGTGAACCGGCAGCTCAGCAAGGAGGACCAGTTCAAACTCGACGAGTACTTCCAGTCGATCCGCCAGGCGGAGCTGGCGCTCGCCCAGGAGGCGCGCTGGCTGGACCGGCCCAAGCCGGACGCGCCCTCCGCCTACCAGGAGCCGCCCAGCGGCGAGCAGGAGATCCGCCTCACCTACGATCTGATCGCCCTCGCCCTGCACACCGACGCCACGCGCGTCATCACCTGCATGCTGCCGAACAAGTCCCTGCTGCAGAGCCTCGGCTGCCCCCACGAGCCGCACCTGATCAGCCACTACGAAATCGGCCCGGTCTACCGGGAGCCCTCCGAGAAGCGCGAGAAGAAGCACAGCGAGCTGCTCGCGTACTTCTTCGACCGCCTCAAGGAGAAGAAGGGCGCCAAGGGCCGCAGCCTGTTCGACAGCACCCTCGTCGGCTTCGGCTCCACCATCCGCTACGGGCACGTGATGAAGGACATCCCGCTGGTCCTCGCCGGCGGCGCCTGCAGGCGGCTGCGGCTGCGGCGAGTACATCCAGCTGCCCAAGGAGAGCACGCCGATCTCCAATCTGTGGCTGACGCTGCTGCAGGAGGTGGGCGTGCCGGTCACCAGCTTCGGGCAGAGCACCGGGACCGTGCCGGAGGTGCTGAAGCCGGCGTGAGCCGAGGCCCGGTCCCACGAGGCGGGTTGAAGGCCGTCCACCTTCCAGCCCGCTGAGGTGCCGCATTCCGGCTGAGCGGGCGGTCATTGCCGCAGGGACGCGGAGATGACAGGAGGACCGCAGGGAGACGCGACATGCCGCAGCGAGGCGGAACGCCCGGTGGTCGCTGGGACCGTCCTTCCCGCCTACCGTCGGCGTGAACCGATCTGGCGCCTTGGCGTCGTGGCGGTTCCATCCTTCTTCCCTTCCGGCCTCCGGCCTCGCGTCTCCCGCCCGTACGAGCCCGCCGGGCTCGCGGCGTCAGGAGGCGGTCCGCGCGCCGCGCCCGGCCGGGCGGCGCTTGGCGCTGCTGGCGGCGGTCTTCCCGGCGGCCTGCAGGGCGTGGGCCTGGAGGATGGCCGCGACCAGCCCCGGGAAGCGCCGGTCGATCTCGGCGCAGCGCGAGGTGTTGCGCATCTCGACGCCGTGGCGCTCCCCGCGGATCAGGCCCGCCTCGCGCAGCGCCTTGAAGTGCTGCGACAGCGTCGACTTGGGGATCGGGCGCTCGCACGCCGGCAGCAGGCTGGCGCAGCTGTGCGCGCACTCCGCCTTGATGATCCCGACGTAGATGGCCACCCGCACCGGGTCCGACAGGGCGTGGAGGATGCCCTCGACGGTGATGTCCTCCAGCGGCCGGATGGATGAGGGGCTTCATGGCACCGCCATCCTACCAGCGCTTGACCTGGTTCCATAGTACATAAGATCCGAACTATAGAACAAAGGGAGGCGCGCGCCTCCCCGCCGCTCCCACCTCCGCCTGCACACCTCGAACCCAGGAGTCCCCCATGTCCAAGCTCACCGGCAAAGTCGCCGTCGTCACCGGCGCGTCCAAAGGCATCGGCGCCGCCATCGCCAAGGCCCTCGCCGCCGCCGGCGCCTCGGTCGTCGTCAATTACGCCTCGAGCAAGGCCGGCGCCGACGCGGTCGTCGCCGCGATCACCAAGGCCGGCGGCAAGGCCATCGCCGTGGCCGGTGACGTGTCCAGGAAGGCCGACGGCCAAGCCATCATCGCGGCCGCGATCACGGCCTATGGCCGCCTCGACGTCCTGGTGAACAACTCGGGCGTCTACGAGTTCACCGCCCTGCAGGACGTCACCGAGGAGCAGTTCCACCGCCAGTTCGGCGTCAACGTGCTCGGCCTGCTGCTCACCACCCAGGCCGCGCTGCCGCACCTCGGCGAGGGCGCCAGCGTCATCAACATCGGCTCGGTGGTCTCGCGCACCACGCCTCCCGGCAGCGCCGTGTACACCGGCACCAAGGGCGCGGTCGACGCCATCACCGGCGTGCTCGCGCGCGAGCTCGGCGCGAAGAAGATCCGCGTCAACAGCGTGAACCCGGGCATGGTCGACACCGAGGGCGCGCAGAGCGCCGGCTTCATCGGCTCGGACTTCGCGAAGCAGATCGTCGCCCAGACCCCGCTCGGCCGCCTCGGCCAGCCCGGCGACATCGCCGACGTGGTGGTGTTCCTCGCCTCCGACGACGCGCGCTGGCTGACGGGCGAGCAGCTCCTGACGGGCGGCGGCCTGCGCTGACGCTGTGGGCGGTCGTGCTTCGGGCGCTGCCCGGGGTGGAACGGAGACGTGAGACTCGCCACAGCGTGATCCGGCGTGGCGCGTCAGACTGGATGAGCATCCAGCCAGCACGGCCGGCTCTAGACCGCCCCGTCCCCCGCCGGCGCCTCCGGCGGCGCCTCGCCGTCCGACGCGATGCGTTCGGTCGGCGTCAGGCGGTGGAAGACGCGCGTGGTGGGCGGCTCGCCCTCGCGGGCCGGCTTGTCCAGCGGTACGGTCTTGCCACCCGTCACGGCGAGGCGCTGCGCGGACGAGCCGCGCGCGTCCTCGGCGCGGATGTAACCGGACTGGCCGGGTGCGGTCGTCCACACCGTGGCCGCGCGCGGCGCGTGGCTGCGCAGGATGCGGCCGGTCAGCGGCGGCGCGGTGGCCTGGACGGTGGCGCGCGCGGCGGCCTCCTGCATCAGGGCGCGGCGCGTCGCCAGATCCGGGGCCGGTCCCGCGGGCGGCGGCGGGGCGGCGTGGCGCCGCGCAGCAGCGCCAGCAGGCGCGCCAGCGCCTGCACGTAGGGGTCGCGGCTGCCGGCGATCTCGCCGAGGCGCGCCTCGGCGTCGGCCAGGTACAGGCGGTTGCCGGTGGCGCGCGCCTGCAGGATGGCGAGTTCGGCGGCGGCGGCGGTGAAGCGCACGTGCGCGACCTCCAGGCGCGGTTTGCGGCGCGCGTCGTCGAGCAGGTCGATGGCTTCCTGGTAACGGCCGTGGCCAGCGAGCAGGCGCGCGCGCACCAGCGCGTGCGCCGGCACGTCGGCCTCGGCGCGCGCGGTCACCTCCAGGGCGCGCTCGGGGTCGGCTTCCGCCAGGGCCTCGAGCCACAGCGCCTGCAGCTCGTGGTGCTCGGGGTGGCGCTGCGCCAGCGGTTCGAGGTAGGCCAGGGCCTCCTTGGTGACGTCGCCCGCGATCAGCATGCGCCGCGCGGCGTCGAACTGGTGCTGCTGCAGGGCGCCCCAGCCGCTGCCCGGGTGGCAGCCCTTCACCGAGCGCTCGAGCTCCGCGGCGCGCAGCGCGCTCAGGCCCAGGGAGTGGCGCGCCTCGTCGAGCTGCTGGCGCTCGACCGCGTCGATCACGCAGCCCGGTTCGAGGAAGCGCTTCACCTGCTGCCGGTAGAGGTCCTCCTTGACCGTCGCCGCCGAGTCGCGGCAGTCGACGCACAGCCGCGCCTGGTCGTCGAAGTGCTTCGCGCAGGTGGTGCGCGCGCAGCCCGGGCAGGCGTGGAAGCCGTCGGCGAGCGTGCCGCCCAGGCCGCAGATCGCGCAGGTCAGCGCCTTCCTGGTGTCGTCGACCTGGGTGATGTTGGTGACGTTGGCGGTGCCCTGGTAGATGTGCTGGACCTGGTGGCCGATGACGTCGCCGCTGACCACCGCCTGCTCGCCGATGGCGATGCCCGTGCGGCTTGCCCGCGCCTGGCGGCCGGGGGCCGTTGGGCGGCGGGTGGCGCTGCGGCGCGCGGTGCGAAGGGCGTTCCAGTCTGCGGTGCGGTCGGCCCCGCTGCGGCCGCGGGCCGCGGGGCCGCCGCAGCGCCGGCCGCCGGTGCCGCCGCTCCGCCCGCGCGCAGCGCCACCGGCGCGCCATCGGGCTGCGCGCAGGCGGCGCAGAAGCGCGCCGGCGGATCGTAGCTGCGGCCGCAGGACGGGCAGATCATCTGGGGGGACCGCCGGCCGGACGCTCGTCGCAGGTGGGACAGCCGTTGCGGCCGAGCTCGCGCCCGCAGCGGCTGCAGAAGGCCGGCCCCGCCTGCACCGCGGCGGGCCCGCCCGCGCGGCGCCCCTCCAGCGGCGCGGCCCCGGCGATGCGCGCGTTGGAGTCCAGGGTCTGGCGCATCAGCTCCTGCATCGCCGCGAGCTGGTCGGTCATGAAGCGCTTGAGCTCGTCCTTGCCGCTCTCGGCGGCGCGCGCGCGCTGGTCGCCGGCGTTCCCCGCGGCCTCGGCCTTGGACCGCTCGCCGCTGGCCTGCGCCTCGGCCTGGTACTTGGTGGCGAGCGCGGCCGCCGCGGCCGGCGTCAGCGCGCCGTTGGCGGCGATGATCTGCTCGACGGTCATGCCGGCCCAGCGCTGCGCCTCGACCAGGACGGCCTCGCGCGCGTCGCGCGCGCGCTGCGCCTCGGCGGCCAGGGTGCGCGCGTGCTCCTCGCGGCGGCGGTCCTCGCCCAGCGCCTGCGCCTGGCGGGCGATCTCGAGCTGCGCCAGGCGCTCCTCGTGGGCGTGGCCGTGCGGCGCTGCGCCGGCGCTCGTCGGCGGCGCGCTCGCGCTCGGCGAGGTGGTCGTCGCGCAGGCGCTCCTCCTCCAGGTCGAGGGCGGTCAGCTTGAAGCGCGCCGCGTGCTCGCCCAGGCGCCGCTGCAGGGCGAGCGCGATGCGCTGGTCGCCGACGCCGTACTCCCACTGCAGGCGCGCCTGGTCGGTCTCCATCTGGCGGCTGAGGTCGAACAGCTCGAGCGCGTGCAGGCGGCGGTGGGCGTGGTCCTCGCGGCGCTCCTGCGCCTCGCGCGCGGCGTACGCGACGCTGTCCTCGCGCAGCAGCTCGCTGCGGCGCAGGCCGGCGAGGGCGTCCTGGTACTCGCCCTCGGTGGCGGCCTCGCGCAGGCGGCGGCCGTGGTCGAGCAGCAGGGTGAAGCGCGCGAGGTCGTCGCGCCCGACCAGGTCGTCGCGGTTGATGTCGGCCAGCGCCGCCTGCAGGCGCTGCGCGCCCGCCGCCTGGTCGATGCGCTGGCGGTTGCGCTCCAGGTGCAGGCGGTTGGCGAACTCGTTGCGCGCGCTGACCTGCGCGAGCGCCTGCTCGCTCAGGTAGGTGGCCTCGCGGAAGCGCGCCAGGCGCTCGATCTCCTCGCGCCGCATGGTGACGGTGGCCACGCGCACGATGCGCAGGAAGCCCCAGTCCAGGCGCAGCGCCTCGCCCATCGCCGCGGCCACGCGCAGCTCCAGCCCGGGCTCGCTGGAACCCTCGGCGGGGACCGTGCGCAGCACCGCGCGCAGCGCCGGCTCGACGATCGGCGTCAGCGCCACGGCCAGCGCGTCGAGGCCGAGCTCGCGGCGCACCTGCATCAGCGCGCGGCTGAACGCGGCCGGGTCGGTGATCTCGACGAAGAGCTGCACCGCCACGGTGGCGGCGACGCTGGCGGTGGGCAGCGTCAGGGTGAGGACGAGCGGCATCGGCCCCTGGCGCACCAGCAGCACGCTGACCAGCTGGACCGCCTCGCCGGCGGCCGGCGGCGGCGGCGGGCGCCTCGGGCGCCGGCTGCCCGGGTCCGCGCAGCATGCGCGCGGCGTGCGCGGTGCCGGACGCGACGAAGGCGAGCAACCCGCCGCGCCGGACCGCGGCGGGCGCCGCCGGGGCCGTGGCGGCCGGCGCCGCGGGCGGCGTCCGCGCCACGTCGAACAGCCCCTGCTGCAGGTCGGCGGCGAGCGCGCCGTTGATGAACACCAGGGCGCGCGTGCCGTCGTTGACCGCCACCCCGCGCGCGCCATCGATGCTGTCCGCGAGCGCCGGCGTGATCAGGCGCGCGACCTGGCCCGGGTGCAGGTTCCACATCAGGTAGCCGTCGACCACGTGCAGGCGGTCGGTCTCGGCGCCGCCGACCACGGCGCGGGCCGGTGGCAGCCCGCCGCTGGCCGCGGCCAGCGCGCGCGGGGCCGGCGCGGCAGCCGGTGGGCGGGCGCCGCCTTGCGCCGCGCCGCGTGCGCCTGACCGCCCGTCGGCTTGGCGGTGGCGTACCGCAGACGACGCAGAAGCGCGCATCGGCCAGCAGGCTTGGCTCCGCAGGAAGCGCAATCCATGGCTCGCTCCGTTCACGTCGGGGACGTCGCCGTCCGGTTGATCCCGCGCCCTGCCCTCCGTGGCACCCGGCTGGTGGAATGTCCGTGCTCCACCCCTCCCCCACAAGGTGGATCGAAGGGCTTCATGGACAGCCTCAACGCGCGGAACATGCCAAGCGTTCCATGGTCCATACCACGTATTTCAGGGCAGGGAGGACTGCACATGGTGGAGCCCGGTGGGCAATTCCCGCACGCCGTGCCGGTCGGGATCCTGGACGTGCGCCGATGCAGAATGCACGGTCGCGGAGCCGGCTTGGCGGTCGTGTCCGCAAGGCGTACCCTCGAGCTCGCTGGCTCGGGCCGTTCGGCCAGAGCTCCGCGACCAGCCCACCCACACCCAGGAGCCCGCCATGCCGCTCATCGGAACCTGTTCCCGCCTGCTCGAGGTGTTCTCGCGCCAGGCGACCGCGGCCTCGGGCAGCGCCACCGCCTTCCTGCTCGCCGTCCTGGTCATCGTGGCCTGGCTGGCCACCGGACCGCTCTTCCACTACTCGGACACCTGGCAGCTGGTCATCAACACCGGCACCACCATCGTCACCTTCCTGATGGTCTTCCTCATCCAGCGCGCGCAGAACAAGGACGCGGTGGCGATCCAGCTCAAGCTCAACGAGCTGATCGCCGCCACCGCCGGCGCCAGCAACCACCTGATCAGCGTCGAGCAGCGCCCCGAGCGGGAACTGCAGATCCTGCGCGACCACTACGCGCGCCTGCTCGAGATCATCACGCGCGAGCAGGACATCGGCTGCGCGCACTCCGTCGAGGAGGCGGACGAGCGCTGGCGCGGCAAGAAGGACGAGGCGGGAGCGCCGTCGGCCTGATGACGCCTGCACGTGCTGGGCGCCAGCCCGCCCTGGCCGGTCGCCCCACCCGCCCGCGGTTGTAAGCCTGGTCGTTCCGCCAGGATCACGGCATGTCCCGGCTGCCGCTCCTCGCCCTGTTCGCGCTGCTGCCGGCGCCGGCGGTCGCGGCCGACGACGGCGCGTGGCTGGGCTGGTTGAGCTCCGACCTGCGCGCGCTGGACGCGGAGCGCCGGAAGACCCAGGCGGACCTGGCCGCGCTCGGCGCACCGGTGATCGGCCAGACGCCGCCGCAGTTCGGCTACCAGCACCCGATCCTGTGGACGCCGCCGGTGACCCCGCCGTGGGTGCAGGTCGATCTCGGCGAGGAGGTGCCGGTCGACCGCATCGCGCTGATCCCGGCGGTGCTCGACTGGTCGACCAGGGACGGCAAGCGCACCTACGGGTTCCCGCTGCGCCTGCGCGTCGACCTCGCCTCCAGCCCGGACTTCGCCGACCCGTTCCGCGTCGCCGACCGCACCGATGAGGACGTGCCCGACCCGGGCATCGCGCCGCTGGTGGTGCCGGGCGGCGGTCGGCGCGCGCGCTACGTGCGCGTCACCGTGACCAAGCTGGCGCGCGATGAGGCCGGCAAGTGCTTCTACGCCCTCGGCGAACTCATGGTGCTGTCCGGCCGGCGCGACGTCGCGGTCGGGCGCCCGGTGACCGCCTCGTCCAGCCTCAACCTGCCCCCGCGCTGGACGCTCGACGCGCTGGTCGACGGGCGCACCGCCCTCGGCCCGCCGATCCACATCGCCCTGCTCGGCTGGGACGGGCTGTTCGCCGGTCCGGCGACGGACGGCGAGTCGACCAGCATGACCCTCGACCTCGGCGCCGTGCACGACCTGCAGGAGGTGCGCCTCTACGCGACGCACGCGCGCCTGGGCGCCGACATCCCGGGCTTCAGCTTCCCCGCGCGCTTCCGCGTCCAGGCCGCGGCCAGCGCGGACTTCGCCGCCGCGGCGATGATCCTCGACAGCACCGGCGCCGACTTCCCCAACCCCGGGGACAACGCCATCACCGTGCGCACGCCCGGGGTCGCCGCGCGCTACGTGCGCGTCAGCCTGCCGCCCGGCGACCACGGGCGCTTCTCGCTGTCCGAGGTCGAGGTCTACAGCGGCGACCGCAACATCGCCCGCCAGGCCACGGTCACCTCCAGCCCCGATCCCAGCACGTACAGCAGCACCTGGCCGCGCTCGCTGCTGGTGGACGGCTACACCAGCTACGGCCGCCTGATGGAGCTGCCGGAGTGGCTCGACGAGTGGGACCGGCGCGCCCACCTGGACGGCGAGCTGGCGCGCCTCGCGGGCGAGCGCGGCCGGCTGGTGGAGCGCCTGCGCGCGCGCGCCTGGTGGCTGGGCGGCGCGGCCGGTGCGCTCGCGCTCGCCGGCCTGGCCGCCTGGCTGCTCGCCCTGCGCCGCCGCCGCGCGCGCGAACTCGACGGCCTGCGCCGGCGCCTGGCGCGCGACCTGCACGACGAGATCGGCAGCAACCTGGCGGCCATCGCGCGCCTCAGCGAGCTCGGCGCCGACGCTGCGCCCGGGACCGGCCAGAGCGAGGACTGGCACGAGGTCGGCCGCATCGCCAACGAGAGCATGGACGGTATGCGCGAGGTGCTGTGGCTGGCCGGGGCGCGCGAAGAGGCCGGCCCCGACCTGGCCAGCCACCTGCAGCGCCTGGCCGAGCGCATGCTGGGCGGCGTGGCGGTGACGTGGACCGCGCCGCCCGCCGCCATCCCCGCCGACTGGACGCCGGCCGCGCGGCGCGAGCTCTTCCTGATCGCCAAGGAGGCGCTCGCCAACATCGTGCGCCACGCCCAGGCGCGCGCGGTCGAACTCGGCCTGGCGGTGGATGGCGGGACGGCGCGCCTGGAGATCCGCGACCACGGCCGCGGCTTCGATCCCGCGGCCGTGCGCGGCGGCATCGGCCTGGCCAGCCTGCGCGAGCGCGCGCGCGGCCTCGGCGGCCGCCTGGTGATCGAGTCGGCGCCGGGCCGCGGCACGCTCATCCGCTGCACCGTGCCGCTGGCGCTGCTGCGCCTGCCCAGCGCCGGAGTGCGCGGGTCCGCGGTCGCTCCTCGGGCCGCCGGCCCGCTGGGCGGCGCGCCATGACCGCGGTGTGGATCATCGAGGACAACGCCGCCTTCCGCCGCGCCACCGCGCGCGCCCTGGCCGCGCGCCGGGCCGGCGACGCGCTCGCCGAGTTCCCGCGCTGCGAGGACGCGCTCGCCCGCCTCGAAGCCGGCGAGCGCCCGGACGTGGTGCTGCTCGACATCGGCCTGCCCGGCATCGACGGCATCGAGGGCATCCGCCGCATCAAGCAGATCGCCCCCGGCACCGGCATCGTGGTGCTGACCGTGTTCGAGGACGACGACAAGATCTTCCAGGCGGTGTGCGCCGGCGCCTCCGGCTACCTGCTCAAGTCGGAGCCGCTCGCCACCGTGCTCGCCGCCATCGACCAGACCCTGGCCGGCGGCGCGCCGATGAACCCGCGCGTCGCGCGCCGCGTGCTGGCGATGTTCGCGCGCATCGCCCCCGGCGAGTCGCCATCCGCCCCCGCCAGCGCGCCGCCGCCGTCCGCCCCCGACGCGCCCGCCGCCGGCGACGACCCCGGACTCGCCGCGCGCGAGCGCGACGTGCTCGAGCTGATGGTCGACGGCCTCAGCAAGAAGGAGATCGCCGGCCGCCTCGACCTGAACCAGCACACCGTCGACTACGTGACGCGCTGCATCTACCGCAAGCTGCACGTCAACTGCATCGCCGCCGCCGTGCGCCGCGCGGTGAAGGACGGCATCGTACGGAGGTGAGGGGGAGCCCCCCGTTGTTTACGCGCCCGCGTAAGTGGCCCTGGCGTCCCCTCGGGTACGCTGCCGGGATGCGCCTGCCCGTCCCGCCGTCCCTGGTCCCGCTGTCCGCGGCGCTGGTCCTCGCCGCGCTGGGCGGCACCGCGCAGGCGGCCGCGACCTCGGCGGAGATCGACTACGGCCGCGACATCCGCCCGCTGCTGTCCGAGAACTGCTTCCACTGCCACGGCCAGGACGCCAACCGGCGCAAGGGCAAGCTGCGCCTCGACACCTTCGAGGGGCAGCGCGGCAAGGACGTGGTCATCCCCGGCCGGCCCGACGACAGCGAGCTGGTCAAGCGCATCCGCAGCGCCGACCCCGACGAGCAGATGCCGCCGCCGGAGTCGCACCGCGCGCTGAGCGACGACCAGCGGCAGCTGCTGCGGCGCTGGATCGCCGAGGGCGCGCCCTTCGACGGGCACTGGGCGTTCAGCGCCCCGCAGCGCCCAGCCGAACCGGTGGTGCGCGCCGCGGGCTGGGTGCGCAACCCCATCGACCGCTTCGTGCTCGCCCGCCTCGAGTCCGCCGCGCTCGCGCCCGCGCCCGAGGCCGACAAGGAGACGCTGGTCCGCCGCCTCAGCCTCGACCTCACCGGCCTGCCGCCCACGCCAGCGGAAGTCGACGCCTTCCTCGCCGACGGCGCGCCGGGTGCCTACGAGCGCGTGGTCGACCGCCTGCTCGCCTCGCCGCACTACGGCGAGCGCATGGCGCTGCCGTGGTTGGACGCGGCGCGCTACGCCGACAGCAACGGCTTCCAGCAGGACGGCGACACCTTCCAGTGGGTGTGGCGGGACTGGGTGGTGGAGTCCTTCAACGACGACCTGCCCTTCGACCGCTTCGCGGTCGAGCAGCTCGCCGGCGACCTGCTGCCCGACGCCACCCGCGAGCAGCGCCTGGCGACCGGCTTCGTGCGCTGCGGCCTGCTCAACGGCGAGGGCGGCAACATCGCCGAGGAGCAGCGCTACGTGCTGCTCTTCGACCGCGTCGACACCACCGCCACCACCTTCCTGGGCCTGACCATGGCGTGCGCGCAGTGCCACGACCACAAGTACGACCCGATCACCCAGCGCGACTACTACTCCTGGCTGGCCGCCTTCAACAACGTCCCCGAGAACGGGACCGCCGGGCACATCACGCAGCGCCTGCGCCCGGCGGACCCGCTGCTCGACGCCGCCTCGCCCGAGCAGCGCGAGCGCAAGGCCGCGGCGGAGCGCGCGGTCGGCGACGCGCGCGCAGCGCTGGAGCGCGCCCAGGCGGCCTGGGAGGAGCGCGCCGCCGGCGACGACAGCGTGCAGGACCACGCCATCCTCGACCTGCTGCGTCGCTGCGTCGACCCCGCCGACAAGGCGCGCGCCGACGCGCTGAAGGCCTACTTCGATTCGCACATCGCCGATGGACTCGAAGGTCGGCCCCTGCAGGCGCTCAAGGCGCGCGAGGGCGAGGTCGAGGCGCTGCGCGACGACTACCCGATGGTGATGGTGATGTCGGACGCGAAGCCGCGCGAGACCCACGTGCTGGAGCGCGGCAACTACGAGAAGCCGCTGGCCGCGGTCGAGATCGCCCCGCCCGGCTTCCTGCCGCCGCTGCCGGCCGACGCGCCGCGCAACCGCCTGGGGCTCGCGCGCTGGCTGGTCGCCGCCGAGCAGCCCCTGACCGCGCGCGTCATGGCCAACCGCATCTGGCAGATGTTCTTCGGCCTGGGGCTGGTCAAGACCGCCGAGGACTTCGGCGTGCAGAGCGAGCCGCCGCTGCACCGCGCCCTGCTCGACTGGCTGGCGGTCGACTTCCGCGAGGGCGGCTGGGGCATGAAGCGCCTGGTGCGCCTGATCGTCACCAGCGCGACCTACCGCCAGTCCAGCCGCGTCACCGCCGACCTGCTCGAGCGCGACCCCGAGAACCGCCTGTTCGCGCGCGCCTCGCGCTTCCGCCTGCCGGCGATGCTGATCCGCGACCAGGCGCTGGCGGCGAGCGGCCTGCTGGTGCCGGCGCTCGGCGGCAAGCCGGTCTACCCGTACCAGCCAGCCGACATCTGGGACGCGCTGGCGATCACCAAGGAGCGCGACTTCACCTACCCGCAGTCGAGCGGCCCCGACCTGTACCGGCGCAGCCTCTACACCTTCTGGCGGCGCACCGTCGCGCCCGCCAACATGTTCGACGCCTCGGCGCGCCAGACCTGCAAGGTGCGCACCGCCACCACCAGCACGCCGCTGCACGCGCTGACCACGCTCAACGACCCGACCTTCGTCGAGGCCGCGCGCCTGCTCGCGAGCCGCACCATGGCCGAGCCGGCGGAGCGCCGGCTGCCCACCGCCTTCCGCCGCGTGCTGGCGCGCTGGCCGGACGCGGCGGAGGAGGCGCTGCTCGCGCGCAGCCTGGCGAAGCAGCGCGCCCGTTTCCGCGCCGATCCCGCCTCCGCCACCGCCTTCCTCGCCGTCGGCGCCACCAAGGCCGATCCGGCGCAGGACGCGGTGGAGCTCGCCGCGCACGCCGCGGTGTGCCTCGCCATCCTCAACCTCGACGAGACCGTGAGCCGCCAATGACCGCCACCCGTCGCCAGTTCCTGCGCCACGCCGCCGCCGGCCTCGGCCTCGTCGCGCTCGCCCCGTCCGGCCTGCTGCGCGCCGACGACGCCGCCGCCCCGCGCGCGGGCGGCCTGCCCGGCCTGCCGCACTTCCCGGCCAAGGCCCAGCGCGTGATCGTGCTGTGGCAGGGGGGCGGCGCCTCGCATGTCGACCTCTTCGACCACAAGCCGGGCCTGGAAGCGCTGCGCCTGAAGGACCTGCCGGACTCGGTGCGCAGCGGCGTGCGCCTGTCGGCGATGACCGCCAGCCAGAAGTCCTACCCGATCCTGCCCGCGCTGAAGCCGTTCCAGGCGTATGGGAAGTCGGGCACCTGGCTGAGCAGCATGCTGCCCGGCATCGGCTCGATCGCCGACGAGCTGTGCCTGATCCGCTCGATGCAGACCGAGGCGGTCAACCACTCCCCGGGCGTGACCCTGGGCCTGACCGGCGCGCAGGTGCCGGGCCGCCCCAGCCTGGGCGCGTGGCTGACGTACGCGCTGGGCGCGCAGGCCGCCGACCTGCCCGGCTACGTGGTGATGACCTCGACGGACGTCAAGCGCACCTGCGGCCAGCTGTTCTACGAGCACTACTGGGGCAGCGGCTTCATCCCCTCGCGCTTCCAGGGCGTGCGCCTGCGCGGCGAGGGCGAGCCGGTGCTGTACCTGGGCGACCCCGCCGGCATCAGCCGCGCGCAGAAGCGCGAGCTGCTGGACGACCTCGGCGACCTCAACCGCCACCGCCTGGCCCAGCAGGGCGACCCGGAGATCGATACGCGCATCGCCCAGTTCGAGATGGGCTACCGGATGCAGGCGAGCGTGCCCGAGCTGCTCGACATCAGCAAGGAGCCCAAGCACGTCCTCGACCTGTACGGTCCCGACGTGCTGCGCCGTGGCAGCTTCGCCTTCCACTGCCTGCTCGCGCGCCGCCTGGCCGAGCGCGGCGTGCGCTGCACCCAGCTCATGCACAGCGGCTGGGACCAGCACGGCAACCTCGATACCCAGCTGGCGGAGCAGTGCCGCGACACCGACCAGCCGAGCGCCGGCCTGGTGATGGACCTGAAGCAGCGCGGCCTGCTCGACGACACCCTGGTGGTGTGGGCCACCGAGTTCGGGCGCACGGTGTTCGTGCAGGGCGACATCACCAAGCCCAACGGCCACGGCCGCGACCACTTCGGCGGCGCCTACAGCCTGTGGCTGGCCGGCGGCGGCGTCAGGCCCGGCCACGTGCACGGCGAGACGGACGACTTCGCCTACACCGTGGTCAAGGACCCGGTGAAGGTCCACGACCTGCAGGCGACCATCCTGCACCTGATGGGCATCGACCACACGCGCTTGACGTACCGCTACCAGGGGCGGCAGTTCCGCCTGACCGATGTGGGCGGGGAGGTGGTGCGCGGGGTGCTGGCCTAGCGCTGGCGTCGCCGGGGCCGTGCTGGTGCGCGCCGGCCCCGGTCGAGCCGCAGCGCGCTCCTGCGCAGGTCTCCGCGGTGGTGGCCGGACCGCACCCCGTGTCTGACCCGTGTTTGCGTTTGCTCCCCTTGGCGCGGCGCACCATGATCGGTCATGGGCCTCATCGACCCCGGCCAGGCACCGTTGGGATGCGCATATTGGTTCCGCATCGTATCCGGCAATGCCATCATCGGATACGTGCTCGCAGCCGTGAACCGCATCCTCTACGATGGCTGGTCGCACGTGGCCGCCCTCGCTGCCGTCGCCACCACGGCGCTGCTGTTCTGGGCGCTGGACCGCTTCGTCCTCCAGTGGTGTCCGGCGCGCGCGGAGATCAGGCGCGCCGTGGCGAGGATCCTCTGGATCACGTGCGTCCTCCAGGTGCTTCCGGTCTACGACGCCATCATGGGTCAGATCGCGATCGGCTTCATCGGGATCCACGTCGCGGGGATTTCCTACAAGCCGGTCCTCGGACCGGTTGGATCCGATTGGGGCTACCACGCGCAGGTGTACGGCACCGCCCTGGCGATGGCCCTGATGAGTGGCATCCCCTTGATCGCCTACGCAACCATCCGCGGCATCGTGTCGCGGCGGCTCGCGCGATCATCGTGACGGAATCCCGTGCGGGCTTCCGCTCCGGAGGGGCTTTTCCGGACCGGGCGCGGACGCGAACTTCCCGAACAGGTCATCGGCCGGGCTGGTGACGCCGCCCGGCCCGCGGGTGGAGACGTGGGTGTAGATCATGGTGGTGGTGATGTCGCTGTGCCCCAGCAGTTCCTGGATGGAGCGCAGGTCCTGCCCACGCTCCAGCAGGTGGGTCGCGAAGCAGTGGCGCAGCGTGTGGGTGCACGCCGGCACGCGGATGCCCGCCGCGCGGTAGGCGAACCGGTAGGTGGCCTGGATGTGGTTCTCGTCCAGGTGGTGCCGCTTGGCCCTGCCGTCGTGCGGATCGCGGCTGATGCGCTGGCTGGCGAAGACGTACTGCCAGGGCCACTGGTGTTCGAGCGTGGGCCCCTTGCGCGCCATGGCCTGGGGCAGGCTGACCGCGGCCAGCCCGCGCTCGCGGTCGAGCAGGTACTGCTGGTGACGTGCCTTGAGGTGGTCGCGCAGTGGCGCCACCGCGACCGCTGGCAACGGCACCACGCGGTCCTTGCCGCCCTTGCCGCTGCGTACCACCACCATGCGCCGCTCCAGGTCGAGATCCTTGGTGCGCAGCCGCAGCGTCTCGAGCAGGCGCAGCCCACCGCCGTACTGCAGCAGCGCGACCAGGCGCGGCAACCCGGCGATGTGCTCGAAGAAGGCCAGCACCTGCTCCTGCGACAGCACGACGGGCAGGCGCCGGGCCTTCTTCGCGCGCACCAGGCGCAGCGATCCTTCCGCCAGGGGCCGCTCCAGGACCTGCCCATACAGGAAGACCAGGGCCTGCGTAGCCTGGCACTGCGTGGCTGCGGCCACATTGCCAGCGACAACGAGGTGGCTGAGATAGGCGGACACCTCGCCGGCCCCCAACGTCGCCGGGTGGCGCCGGCCGTGGAACATCACGAAGCGGCGCGCCCATCCCAGGTAGGCCTCGAACGTCCGTTTGGAGAAATACCGCAGGGCGCAGGCCCGCTCGATGGCCTTGCCGAGATCGGCGAGGGGGATGTCGCATCCCGGTCCGCTAGCCGCGTGGACGAGGGGATGATCCCGGGGACCTGGCACACATGTGGGGATTTGGGGCATAATGGAATAGGTCAATAACGACCCTACTCTGATGCTCATTGTCTCGGCGCAAGCATGGTTTTGGGCGGGATGGATTCCATTCCCTGGAAGTGCTCACGGACCGGCAGCACTCATATGTGCTGAAAAGCTTGGTAGTGCCAAGCCGAGTCCCGGTTTTAACAACTTGTCGCAAGGAGCTGCCGGTCTTACCTTGCCGGCGGCGGCCAACACACCCTAACACGGGCCGAGGACTGGTTAGGGGGTGGTTAATGGCGTACTTTAGGTCATGAGCGGGTTGCTGCGAGGTCCCATACCATGTTAGACCACTCTACCATTGCATAATGCGCAAAGTATGAATCGACATTTCCATGCATCTAGACCAGGCGAGGCCGCTAAAAATAACCCACGGTGGCAGTTCGGCATAACAAATGACGATAGATGTGGCGCCATCATTACGCACCACATTCCGGATGTCGCCTGGCGTCACGCCATAACCAAGCATTATGATATCCCAATAACTGCTCAGGACGCCGTGACGGTGATCAATGGCGCATATGATTTCAAGAGGATGCATAGTTCTGAGTGCCTAGAAAATAACGAAATGTGGGCCGATACGTCGGAACATTGCAATTCAATTACTAGGGATGCGATCAATAATGTGCTATGTCTAACATTTGGATTATGGATTGATCAGAAAATAGACCTATATTTTGGTATTAGGGAAGACAGTGAATTTTTAAAAGACGCAGAATTCTACAAGTTCATCATTCAAGAATTGGTTAAATATGATAAAACCGTGGTCTAACCAGTCGGTGAACGGGAGCCCATGGGCTTCTCGCTCCGACTGTCCGCACAAGTGGCATGCCACTACGCCGTGCTCACTCGCTGCGCTCGCTCCGCCGCGGCTAGGTGGCACGCCACTTGTGCTCGGGTGCTCTTTCCAATTGCCCACCACGGGCCTTCTGCATGCTGACGCCATAATCGGCCATGGCCCCCGTTACCTCTATGTTAGCCATCGAAATAGAAGTGCGGGTGTAAGTGGCATGTGCTCGTGATACCGGATGCCCGACATCGATTTCTAGACCAGCGCCAAGCCTAGTCCGTTGCGAGTCCCGGGCGGGTTGGCTTTCGCGCTGCACAGCGCGACCACTTTCACCAGGTTCGGGTTATGTGCGGCAGCTCAATTCCCAATACTCCCGTTCACACTCGAGTCCAAGGTCGGCGTCTGCTTCTCATCCGTGACATGGATCAAAAGCGGGCAGGACATGTACGATATCCAGGGGATTCACGATATGTCCCCTGCTTGCTCGCCGATTTCGGCAAGTCCTTGGCTAACCAGTCGGTGAACGGGAGACCATGCGCCTAACTTTCCAACTCTCCGCGCAAATGGCATGCTGCTACGCCGTGCTCACTCGCTGCGCTCGCTCCGCCGCGGCTAGGCAGCACGCCATTTGCGCTCGGCCCTCTTTCCAATTGCCCACGAACGTGGGCAGCGCATGCTACGCCTAATCGGCCATGGCCCCCGTTACCTCTATGTTAGCCACTCCTGGTCATATGCATCAATATCGACGTATGATAAATGTGTCTTTGAATTCAGTGGGTAAATCCATTTTGGCTCGGTATATCTAATGGTGAGTCAAGTTGTAATCAAACAGGTTGCCTATGCGTCCACTTCTATTGCGTTCCAGACGGACAACAGTTTGTCCAGCAATGATGGTCAGCTGGATCTTTATCGATCAGCAGGAAGAATGGCTAAGTCTTCTAGATTCTTATCGCTTCCGAATAGCAAATACTGGGAATACATGTAAATGCTTTCAGGATGCGACCACGGCATCAGTCGCGTCGCTATTGCCGATGATCACTGATATGCTCTCAGACATGGGTCTGCTAGAATGTTAGTGCCCGTGGCTAACCAGTCGGTGAACGGGAGCCCATGCGTCTCGGTTTCCAACTCTCCGCACAAGTGGCATGCCGCTACGCCGTGCTCACTCGCTGCGCTCGCTCCGCCGCGGCTAGGCGGCACGCCACTTGTGCTCGGCCCTCTTTCCAATTGCCCACGAACGTGGGCAGTGCATGCTACGCCTAATCGGCCATGGCCCCCGTTACCTCTATGTTAGGCCACTAAATTGCATACGTGTCCGGTATATGCGGAATATACTCATGCTATGCAATGACGTCATACAAAATTAAATGGAGACGCCGAAACCGCTAGTGATTGCAAGATATCGCATGATGAGATATCATATGGTGATCCATGCATATGAAGTGCGTCCATTGTTGTGCCATGAATTCGGGAATGACGATTGCTCACTGGAAATTCTGCATATGGCGATTGCGTTTACATGGAGTACAGGACATGAATTGCATCAATAACGGGATGCACATGTTGGGATCGAAAACGTCTAAGCCGAATAAGTACGATCCCAGTTTGCAGACTGTCGATAATTTGGACATCGTATCTGTAACGGTAAAACGTGGCCTAACCAGTCGGTGAACGGGAGCCCATGGGCTTCTCGCTCCGACTGTCCGCACAAGTGGCATGCCGCTACGCCGTGCTCACTCGCTGCGCTCGCTCCGCCGCGGCTAGGCGGCACGCCACTTGTGCTCGGCCCTCTTTCCAATTGCCCACGAACGTGGGCCGTGCATGCTACGCCACATCGGCCATGGCCCCCGTTACCTCTATGTTAGCCGTCGGGATAGAGGTGCGGTCGTAAATAATAAGCGCTAATAAATCTCAATGCGTGGGTTCGACTTCAGGCACAGCGCCACGCGTATTTCGTTGCGAGTTCTAGGGTGGCCAGGTATCTCGCTGTACGGTGCGAATCCTTTCATCAGGTCTTGTTATGCGCAGCAGCTCATTTCACAATAGTCCCGTTCAGCCTCGAGTCCAATGTCGGCGACTGCTTCCCGGCTGTGCCCAAGATTCGGCAGGGGGGTTCCGTGGCATGTCACGACCAAGTGATGCCCGATAAGTCGCGTGCTTGCTCGCCGATTTTGACAAGTCCTCGGCTAACCAGTCGGTGAACGGGAGACCATGCGCCTAACTTTCCAACTCTCCGCGCAAATGGCATGCTGCTACGCCGTGCTCACTCGCTGCGCTCGCTCCGCCGCGGCTAGGCAGCACGCCATTTGCGCTCGGCCCTCTTTCCAATTGCCCACGGACGCGGGCAGCGCGTGCTACGCCAATCGGCCATGGCCCCCGTTACCTCTATGTTAGGCCCGAAAAATGGTCCCAGTAATCTAACAAGTATATCCGAGAATTTTTTCTAGTCGCTCTGGGTATGGTTATAATTGGGTAAAACCGGCAAGTGATTTTTATCCGACTGGTATGCTCAATGGATCAATTCCTGACACCATCATAGGTAAATAACGAAATTCTTAGACAATCGCACTATTGCAGCCTCCCATATTCATTGATGACATTAGCGCAAATGCCAAAACAATGAAGCAGTTCCTGGCATGTGGTGAAATCGCGCGGATTGGCGTGTATTGGTGAATCATCGACAATTGCGGTGAATGGTTATTTCATAAATAAATAGGGCAGGTTATATTTTTAAGTCATGAAGTAGGTTCCTCTGAAACAGTTTGAGATAGACTGCCTATTGGCCAACTGGCCTAGTCTTCACGGTTGCTGTCGTGCCTAACCAGTCGGTGAACGGGAGACCATGCGCTCTCGTTTTCCAACTCTCCGCGCAAGTGGCATGCCGCTACGCCGTGCTCACTCGCTTTGCTCGCTCCGCCGCGGCTAGGCGGCACGCCACTTGCGCTCGGGCGCCTTTCCAATTGCCCACCACGGGCCGCAGTGCATGCTACGCCAATCGGCCATGGTCCCCGTTACCTCTATGTTAGGCAAATAATCGTGAAATATCAGAATGTAATTGTGTCCGAGAACGGCATTTCCGAGATACAAAATGGTAGAGTGGTCATGAATATCGAAAAAAGCGAAATTCAGTTCGCCAAATTAGCGTATACAAGTGGCTCTCAAAGGCCTGCAATATCCCTAATCATGGGAACCGTATTATTGTTAGTCGGATCATATCCGCTATTGTCGATTTTAGATGCATCAAAAAATGCGCTCAGCAACCAATCGCCGATGAAAATGGCAGTGTACTTACTAATGTTTTGTCTGTTTTTTGGTTTTCTTGGTTCGTGGCTAATTTATTACTCAATTAAAAGAAAATGGTGCATTTCCATAACTGGAACAAGGCGAAACGAAAAAGCCGTAATAGGCGATAAAATAAACATGCAAGATGTATTGCAATTTATAAAATATGCAAAGGAAAAACATGGGATCATAATTGATGAAAAGTAAATTGTGATGTGAAACTTTGCCTAACCAGTCGGTGAACCGGAGCCCATGGGCTGCTCGCTCCGACTGTTCGCGCAAGTGGCATGCCGCTACGCCGTGCTCAGTCGCTTCGCTCCCTCCGCCGCGGCTAGGCGGCACGCCACTTGCGCTCGGACATCTTTCCAATTGCCCACCACGGCCGCAGTGCATGCTGGCGTCATATCGGCCATGTGCCCCGTTACCTCTATGTTAGCCATCGACATAGAAGTGCGGGTGTAAGCGGCATGTGCTCGTGATATCGGATGCCCGACATCGATTTCTAGACCAGCGCCAAGCCTAGTCCGTTGCGAGTCCCGGGCGGGTTGGTTTTCGCGCTGCACAGCGCGACCACTTTCACCAGGTTCGGGTTAGGGGTGGTTTCAAAACCCATGATCGAGCGCGCGCCAGCAAATCAGTATGCAGCCGATGACGAGAAACGCACGATGGATGGATTCGATGCGTTCATAGCGTATTTGCAGACGCCGAAACGCCTTGAGCCAAGAGAAGGTGCGCTCTACGACCCAGCGATGCCTCCCCAAGTGCTTCTTCGATTCAATCCCTCGGCGTGCGATGCGATCAATGATGCGCCGATCGCGTAATGCTCTGCGGCAGCTGGGATAGTCGTAGCCTTTATCGGCATGCAGTTTAATTGGTTTGCGTCTTGGCCTACCCCGCGGACCCTGAATGGGCGTCATCGCGTCCAAAAGTGGGATCATCATCTTGGAATCATTGACATTCGCCGGCGATAGTGCGAGCGCAATGGGAACACCCCGAGCATCGACCGCGAGGTGATGCTTTGTGCCGTTTCTCCCGCGATCTGTCGGATTGGGACCAAGGCCTTGCCCCCCTTTTTGGCTGGTACGTTGGAACCATCCACCGCCACCCGCCTCATGTCGATGCCGTTTTTCTTGCCCAGAGTATTGAGAAGCACCTTCCAAATCCGCTCCCAACAGCCCCGGCCTTGCCATTCTATGAGTCGTCGTCGACATGTGCTACCTGATCCACATCCAAGCTCCTTTGGGAGGGCTTTCCATGGGATGGAGAATCTTAAGACTATCAGGATGCCCAAGAGCGCCCGCCGATCCGCAAGGCGAGGTCGACCACCCTTCTTCCTTCTCCTTGGCGGCGGAAGTAAGGGTTGGATGAGTTCCCAAAGGGAGTCCGGCAGTAGGTTTGAGGTCATCCTTGGGTCATATCAGGGACTAGCGCGATTAACCGCTTCATAGTTCCCGGGAGGGTTTTGAAACCGCCTCTTATGTGCGGCAGCTCAATTCCCAATACTCCCGTTCACACTCGAGTCCAAGGTCGGCGTCTGCTTCTCATCCGTGACATGGATCAAAAGCGGGCAGGACATGTACGATATCCAGGGGATGCACGATATGTCCCCTGCTTGCTCGCCGATTTCGGCAAGTCCTTGGCTAACCAGTCGGTGAACGGGAGACCATGCGCCTAACTTTCCAACTCTCCGCGCAAATGGCATGCTGCTACGCCGTGCTCACTCGCTGCGCTCGCTCCGCCGCGGCTAGGCAGCACGCCATTTGCGCTCGGCCCTCTTTCCAATTGCCCACGAACGTGGGCAGCGCATGCTACGCCTAATCGGCCATGGCCCCCGTTACCTCTATGTTAGGCAACTTAAATGAAGCTGAAATGCGGTGAATCAGTCTATTTAATTACTATCGGATCTGATATAACGCGCGATGGGTTTTACTCAGAATTATCGAGGGTCGAAGAGGCTGGTCCGGTCTTCATTGCTGAGGCGTTCTGGTCGGACAAGGATCAAAGATTTTCGTTAAACTGCGTTGATCAGTCAGCCCCGTTTTCGGTCTTTGAAAAATTCATATCAGTCTCGCGTGAACGCGTTCCGCCCGGAACTCACGAAAGTAATCAGTGCGCCGCGGAGTAGTTCTGACGCGTTGCCTAACCGGTCGGTGAACGGGAGACCATGCGCCTCGTTTTCCAACTC
>CAWFSD010000033.1:0-42965 GCA_963818245.1 uncultured Planctomycetota bacterium | reverse complement strand
CCGCGGAAGCTCTCGGCGTAGAGCCGGTAGATGTCTTCAGTCCCCGACGGCCGCACCGCGAACCAGCCGGCTTCCGTCTCGGCCTTCAGCCCGCCGAGCGCCGCGCCATTGCCGGGTGCGGTGGTGGTGACGCTGCGCACCGGATCCCCGGCCAGGGTGGTGAGCGCGACCTGGTCCGCCGTGATGCCGGCGAGGACCTTGCGCTGCGCCGCGGTGGCCGGCGCGTCGCTGCGGCTGCCCACGGGCGCGCCGCACTCGCGGGTCAGGTCCTGGTAGATCTCGCCGGGGTCGCGGCCGGCGCGCGCGGTCATCTCCGCGGCGAGCAGGGCGGGCACGATGCCGTCCTTGTCGGTGGTCCACACCGTGCCGTCACGGCGCAGGCAGGTCGCGCCGGCGCTCTCTTCGCCGACGAAGCCGAGCGAGCCGTCGAGCAGACCGGGCACGAACCACTTGAAGCCCACCGGGACCTCCAGGACGTGGCGGCCGAGCCTGGCCGCGATGAGATCGATCATGCGCGTGCTGACGGCGGTCTTGCCGATGCCGGTGCGCGCCGCCCAGGCGGGCCGGTGGTTGAACAGGTGCCAGATCAGCGCGCAGAGGTAGTGGTTTGCGGGCAACAGCCCCACCGAACGGGCGACGATCCCGTGGCGGTCGTGATCGGTGTCGCAGGCGAAGGCCAGCGCGAAGCGCTCCTTCATCGCGATCAGCCGCTGCATCGCGTACGGCGAGGACGGGTCCATGCGGATCTTCCCGTCCCAGTCGCGGGTCATGAAGCGGAAGGTCGCGTCGACCTCGGTGCTGACTACGGTCAGGTCGAGGTGGTGGTGCTCCGCGATCCTGCCCCAGTAGTGCACGCCGGCGCCGCCCAGCGGATCGACCCCCAGGTCGAGCCGCGCGCCGCGCACGGCGTCCAGGTCGACGACGTTCGCGAGGTCCGCGATGTAGGGGCCGAGGTAGTCGCGGCGCCGCGTGGTGCCCGCGGCGAGCGCGCGGGCGAGCGGGAGGCGCGGGACCTCGGCCAGGCCACGCTCGAGGAGCTGGTTGGCGGTGCGCTCGATCCAGCCGGTCGCTTCCTGGGCGGCCGGCCCGCCGCTGGGCGGGTTGTACTTGAAGCCGCCGTCGCCTGGCGGGTTGTGCGATGGGGTGATGACGATGCCGTCGGCGAGCCCGGCGGTGCGCCCGCGGTTCCAGCCCAGGATGGCGTGCGAGATCACCGGCGTGGGCGTGTACTCGTCGCCCTCGGCGATGACCACGTCGACCGCGTGCGCCGCGAGCACCTCCAGGGCGGTCGCGTAGGCGGGGATCGATAGCGCGTGCGTGTCGATGCCCAGGTACAGCGGACCGCTGGTGCCCTGCTGCCGTCGGTAGCGGCAGATCGCTGCGGTGATCGCCACGATGTGCGCCTCGTTGAAGGAGCCCTCCAACGAGCTGCCGCGGTGCCCCGAGGTGCCGAAGGCCACGCGCTGCCGGGGTTCCTGCGGGTCAGGTACCCGCGTGTAATAATCGCTGACGAGCCTGGGTAGGTCGACCAGCGGGCCGAGGGCCGCAGCGGTACCGGCTTGGGGTGAGATGGTCATGGTCCGGTCCAGCGCCAGGAGTGCCAAACGCGTCCACTTGCCAACGCAGGGGCGCTCCGACCATACCGGTATGGTCGGAGCCCCCAAACCGCTTCCGCGCTATGTGACGCTCGCCGCCGACCTGCGCCGGCGCATCGCCCGGCACCGGCCGGGCGACCTGCTCGCCTCGGAGCACGAGCTGGCGCGGCGCGGCGGGGTCAGCCGGGTGACGGTGCGCCACGCCAGCGAACTGCTGATCGCGGAGGGGCTGCTCGAGCGTCGCCCAGGCAAGGGCCTGTTCGTGCCGGCGGCGAAGCCCGCACCGCAAGCCCTGACCGTGCAGGTGATCGCCGGCGACCTCGCCTGGGAGCTGTGCCTGCAGGCGTCCCGCGGCGTGCAGGCGGCCGCGCGCGCCAGCGGCGTCCAGGTGCAGCTGCACGATGCGCACGGCAACGAGGCGGACGACCTCGCGACCATCCGCGGGCTGCCCGACGGGGCGGCGCACGGAGCGGTGATCGTCGCCCTGCACAGCGCCGACTTCGTCGCGGCGCTCTACGGACTCACCGCGCGCCGCTTCCCCTTCGTGCTGGTGGACCAGCGCCTGCGCGACCTCGAGGTGCCCGCGGTGCTGGCCGACAACCACGACGGCGGCCGGCAGGTCGGCGCGCACCTGGTCGCGCTCGGCCACCGGCGCATCGGCTTCATCGGCGACCTGCCGGCCAACACCGTGCAGGAGCGCCTCGCCGGGCTGCGCGATGCGCTCGGCGACGCGGGCCTGCCGTTCGACCGCTCGCTGGTCGTCGACCTGCGACCCGACACGCGGTTGGGCGACTGGACGCGCCTGGTGGTGGCGCAGGCGCGCGCGCTGCTCGCGCGCGCCGACCGCCCGACCGCGGTCTTCGCGAGCTGCGACGCGATCGCGCGCGCGGTCTACGCGGCCGCAGCGGCGGAAGGGCTGCGCGTGCCGCACGACCTCAGCGTGGTCGGGTTCGACGACGATCCGCTGACCGCGCTGCTGACGCCCGCGCTGACCACCGTCCGCCAGCCGTTCCGGGAGATGGGCCGCGCGGCCTTCGCCATGCTGCAGGCGCGCATCGCCGCGCCGGGCGCGCCGGCGGCGGCGCGCCTGCTGCCGGTGGAGCTGGTGGAGCGGGCGTCGACGGCCCCGGCGGCATCCGCGCGAAGGCCGAAACCAGGGGGACGGACGACCGACAGCCGATGAGACAGGGAGGCACGGAGACACCGAGGCGCGAGGAGGAGAGCGGAACCTGGCTGGCCCTCTCCACGCCGAGCAGGCCCCAACCAATCCGCGATCATCCGCCTCCGATCTCCGCGTCTGCGCGCCTCCTGTTCGATCGGCTGTCGATGGATCCCCTCAACGCAGCCGCCTGCAGGTGAACTGACCGCCCGCCAGCGCGGCGCGCGCGAACGCGCCCCACCACGGCGTCGGGGTGAAGGAGCCGTCGCTCGCGTCGCTGAGCAGGCACGGGCTCGCGCCGGGGTGGAACGACCAGCCGGTCCAGTGGAGGTGGTGGGCCTGGATCAGGCCGAGCATGTCCGGCACCCAGGTGTAGGGGTCCTCGAAGGCGCCCTTGGGCAGCCAGTCGAAGGGCACGTTGTGCGCGCCGACCTCGCCGAGCAGCACCGCGTACTTCTCGGAGACGTCGAGGAACCTCCCCTTCCAGCCGGTCTTCCACGAATAGCAGTGCGAGTCGTAGATGATGCCGTGGCCGCCGAGGTCATCGAGGGCGAAGCCGTTCAGCACGCCCGACAGGTCGTACGCCCAGTCCAGGCCGGCCGCGACCAGCACGTTCTTCGCGCCGGTGCCGCGCGCCGCCGCGACCAGCGCCTGCATGCCGACCGAGGTGGTCCGGGTGACCTTGAGCGTGCCTTTGGCCTCGTCGCCGGTCCTGTCCGTGATCTCGCCGCCATTGCGCCAGATCTCCCACGTGGTGCCGTGCGGCTCGTTGAGCAGCCCGAACAGCACCGCCGGCTGGTCCTTGAAGTGCGCGGCGGCGTCCGTCCAGAACTCGACGTCGAGCGCCTCGGGCGCGCGGTAGCGGTGCAGGTCGACGATGACGTGCACGCCGCGCGAGGCGCAGGCCAGCACCGCCTGGTCGACCCGGCCGCGGTAGTCGGCGCCGCCGTCCTTCTGCCCCTTCTCGCGGCCGAACCAGCGCAGCGGGCTGACCGGCAGGCGGATGAGGCTGGCCTTCCACTGCTCGATGGCGCAGACGATCGCGGGCAGCACGCGCTCGCCCTGGTTCGACCAGTCCAGGCTCGGGACGTTGACGCCCTGCAGCCACACCGCCTTGCCGTCCGCGCCCAGCACCTGGTTGCCGCTCACGCTGAGCTGGTCCGGCGCCGTGCCGCCGGCGTCGACCACCGCGGTCTCCTCGCCGCGCGCCTTCCCCGCGGCGGCGGGGACGCTGGCGGGATCGATCGGCACCAGGCTGAAGTCGTCCAGGTCCATGGTGCCGGCGGCCGCCTCGAACATGCACGGCATGAGGTGCAGCGAGACCGCGCCGGCGGGCACGCGGAAGCGCAGGTCCTCGCGCCGCCAGCCGGCGCTGCTGCCGACGTAGCGCGGCGCGCCCGGGCCGCCGGCCACGCCCTGGCCCTTGGCGTCCTTGAAGTCGAGGATGATGCGCGCGTCGTTCCAGTCCTCCTTGCCGGGCTTCACACCTGACCAGCGCACCTGGTACGACAGGTGCAGCGCGCCGATCCCCTTCAGCGGGATGTCGTTGAACTGCATGACCATGTGTCCGGCGCCCGCGGCGTGGAAGCGCAGGAAGTGGTTGGTCTCGTCCTGCCAGGTGACGCCCTCGGCCAGGCCCCAGTCCGCCGGCTTGCCGTCCGCCCCGGCCTCGAAACCGACGTTGGGCAGGATGGAGGGCGCCTCGGCGGCGGCGAGCGGAGCGGCCAGGGCGCAGAGCAGGGCGAGCGGGGCGAAGTGGAGACGTGGCATGGGGCCTCGGGACGGGAGGGAGACGGGGGGCGGGGGGCGGGGGCGGGGGCGGGATGCCGGAACAGAGACAGCAGTGACCGGCCATGAAGATACTGGTATCATACCAGTGTGTTCAATGGAGATAACGGGGCATCGCTGATCTGCGACCGCGTTTCCAGTGGAGGATACCCCATGGAGATACTGTTCGTAATGACGGAAGCAGAAGATCTGCGAACGGCTTGGAGCCTGTAGTGGCGGTCCCCATCAGCACGACCCCACGACAAATTGGGGGTCGTCCCGACCGGGCTCGTGCGCATTTTTCCCTGGGATTCCCACGGCGTTGCGCTGCTCATTACCCACCAGTCCCGTCTCCACGTCCCGGGATGCGGTCGAACTGCTCTGAAATCTGCGCAATCTCCCCAAATCTGCGGATTCTTCTGCGCATCTCCCGAAGAAGAATCCGCAGATTTTGGGAGATTTGGGGAGATTTCGGGAGCTTCAACCGAGTTTGATCACATCCACGGCGGTGACTCGTGGGTAAAGAGCAGGGCGTTGCCCGGGACTGGAGATCGGGGGCCGCGCCGCTGGCGCTCGCGACTCCGGAACTGGGATGACTCATTTCCGCGTGGCTGCCCGTGAGACAGGTCCAATCCTCACGGGTACCCGGTCGCCGGATCATAGAAGTCCAAGCTGACGTGCGACACCTCGCAGTGGTCGTACACGCTGACCAGCTCGATGACGTTCTCCCCGCCCTTGTCCGCACCGTAGCGCAGGAACGGCGTGATCGCGACGACGTTGCCGTTCTTCGTCGGCCCGCCCGAGAACGGGATGTAGGTGCCGTTGACGATCAGCCCGAAGGCCCGCGTCGCGCGGATGGTCACCACCGCGGTCTGGCCGCGCTGCGCGGTCGGCACGCTGACCGTGCGGCGCATCACCTTGCAGGAGTACGGCCCCGGCAGCACGACTTCGCCCGTGAAGTGCTGCAGCAGGTCGGGCGAGGTCGCCCACGTCCCCGCCAGGTCGATGGTGGCGCGCGGCGGCGGGATCCACGCCAGCCAGCAGTCGCCGGGGAAGCCGTTGATCGGGCCGTCGGACTTCGCCTCGATCAGCAGGGTGTGGACGCTGCCGGGGGCGAACAGCTCCGCGCCGATCTGGTCAACGGCCTCGCCGCCCCAGTCCTGCGCCAGCTTGCCGTCGATCCACAAGCGGCCGGTTCCAGCGAAGTCGGGGTAGCCGGTGCTGCGGAGCGACAGCGTCACGCGCCCGTCCTTCCACTCCGCGGGGACGGTGATGGTGGAACGGAACGCGAGGTGGGCCGCGGCCGGCTGCTGCGGCGCGCTGATGATGCCCAGCGCCGTCTTCCGCCAGGCTCCGTCCGCAGCGAACGCCGGGGCCGCCCAGGCCTCGACCGGGTCCTGCTCGCCGACCGCGCGCCACGACCAGCCCTCGTCGAGACTGCGGTGGAAGCGCTCGGACGGCGGCGGGAAGGGCTTGCCCACCGGCGTGGTGCCGCGCCACCAGCCGCGCTGCAGGTCGAACCAGTCCAGCGCCGCCTGGTCGAGGTGCGCGCGCGGCGTGAGGAACATGCGCGTCTCGAAGGGACCGAGCTTGATGCCCGCGAGGCGACCGCCGGTGACCGGCACCTCGCTGCCGGCGAGGACGTCGTAGGCGCGCGCCGGCGCACCGCCTGAGAACACCACCGCCGCCTCGACGGAGCGCTCGCGGTTGTCGTTGAACAGCATCCACACGTCGAACAGGCCGTTGTTGCTGACGTACTCGCGCGTGATGCAGTTGCGCGCCGCGTTGGCGTCGTCGGCGCAGGTGATGGCGAAGGTCGCCTGGTTGCGCGCGACGCCGAGCCAGTCGAGGATCGGGAAGAACGCCGCGGGGTCGATGCGCACGCCGGAGCCGCCGTCCTTGCACCCGAACTGGATGATGCGGCCCTTGCCGACCTGGCGCATGCCCACCGCCACGCTGCCGTCCTTCCACAGCAGCAGGTCCTGGCAATCGCCCGCGACGCGCTTCAGGTGCAGCCCGTTCAGGTAGCGCGAGCCCATCCACGGCGTCTCGGCGCCATAGACCTGCTGGCCCGGGGCCGGCACCACCGGCTGGGACGCCGAGCCCGGCGGCGGCGGCAGCGCGGGCCCGCCGAAGGTCTCGGGCGCGTAGGTCTCGTGGCTCAGCACCTGGTAGCCGGTCAGCCGCGCGATCGGCCAGGCGTCGGCGGTGGCCGGCGCGTGGCGCCCGGTCTGCCCGGTGGTGATGAAGGTGCCACCGCCGCGCACGTAGGCCTCGATCTGCGTGAGCAGCTCGTCGCTCATGATCGCGGTGTTGGTGTCGATCACCACCTTGTAGCGGGCGGCGTTGCCGCGCGCGAAATCACCTTCGGTGATGCCGTCGCGGGGATGGGTCGCGAGCAGGGACTCCGGGATCTGGCGGCACGACCAGCCCGACCCGGAGTCGATGTTGAGGTCGCCGCCCCACGGGAAGCCCACCAGGGTGTCGATGCCCATATCCCACAGGATGGCGAGGTCGGCGGGGTGGCAGTGGTACTTGCCGAAGGCCTGCCACAGCGGCCGCGTCGCGGTGAAGGCCTGGCGGATGGCGGGGTCCCACTCCACATCGCCGATGTGCATGAAGTAGTCCACCCCCTGGATGCCTTCGGAGTGGTAGAGGCCGAGCATGCGCCGCATCTCGGGCGCGCTGCGCGGCGGACCGCCGGGCTCGAGCGTGAAGGGCAGGCGCGAACCGCGCATGAGCTGCGGGAGCTGCTCGGCCCACAGGCCGCCCATGAAGCCGGTGTCCTTGAAGTTGCCGCCGAACGCCTCCGCCAAGCCCTTGAGGCCATCGGAGGAGCCCGCTGGGGCCATGAAATCGATCTGGCGCTCCGGATCGACCGCGCGGATCATCTCGACGCCGCGCCGCGCCGACGCCATGCGCATGGCCTCGCGCCAGGCGACGTAGTCCACCCACTTCGCGTTCAACCCCGTTCCGAGGGCCGGATACTGCCGCGGTTCGGTGTGCGACAGGTAGACCCGGTACCCCAGGTAGCCCTGGGGCAGGCCGAGGGCGAGCTGATTCGCGCCGGGGCGCAGGGCCGCGGTGGCTTCCGCGACCATCCAGTGCGCGTACGGGTGCCGGCACGGGCTCTCGCCGAGCTTGCTGCCGTTCAGCCAGATCGACACCGGCTTGTCCCAGTCGGTGTTCAGGTCCCACAGGTAGATCCACGAGCGCTGGCCGCTGGCCGCGTGCTGGGCCGGGACGTCGACGGCGCGGCGGAACACCGCGGCCTTGCGCGGCGTGAAGAAGGCGTGGTCATCGCCGGGCGCAGTCTGCGTGGTCCACGCCGCATCGTCGAAGCCAGGGGCGAACCACGCCTGCGGGGCGGCGCCTTCCGGGTACCCGACGCGCCAGGTTCCAGCCAGGTCGAGCGCGGCGGCGCTCCAGCCGGCGAACTCCGCCAGTTCCGGCGCGCGCACGGCATCGAACGACGCCAGCTTCCCGCCCCACGCCCTGTTCACCGCGGCGATGGTGCGGTACTGCTCCTTCAACCACGTGCGGAAGGTCGCGTCCACCGCCGGTCCGTAGCCCATGAAGGCGTCGCCGCCCTGGTAGAACTCGCCGTGCGGCTCCAGCCACGAGATGATGTTCGGCTCCGGCGCGAAGCGGCGCGCCACCTGCTGCAGCGAGCCGAACAACGCATCCCGCGCCGCCGTGGCGCCCCACGTCAGCTCGCCGACCTTGCCGCCGGTGCCGCGCCCGCCGCCGATCGACATGCTGTCGCCCAGGTACTGCGGCATCGGTTGCGCCAGCTCGGAGCGGAAGCGGTTCACCACCCAGTTGGGCACGTCGAAGTTGTAGGCGGACAGGTTGACGCCGATCGGCACGTCCAGGGGCTTCGCCCAGCTCTCCACCCAGCCCCACCAGTTGGCGTTGGTCACGCCCTCGCTCGCGCCCTGCATGCCCTGCGTGGCCCACATCAGCAGGCCGGCGCCGCTGTCCTTGGCGAAGGCGAAGTCCTGGGTGAAGTCGTAGGTCTCGGGCTTGGCGCCGGCGGGCAGCATGCGCTCCGGCGCGGGCCTGGTGAACGGTCCGTAATAGAAGCGGAAGCCGTGGCGGTCGAAGCGGTCGAGCCACATCGGCACGGTGGTCTGGGCCGTCGACACCGCCGCCGCGACGGCCGCCGGGCTGCCGCCGAGATCGCCGAGCAGCCGCTGCAGGCCCGCGCTGTCCGGCGCCGTCAGGATGAACACGGTGCCACCCGAGCGCAGCGCCAGGACCACGCCCTGGTCCTGCACCGGGTGGGTGGCCAGGGTCGCGGCGCCCCAGCGCGGGACCTTCAACTCGGGGGCCTTGAGCGTGCCCAGCGTGACGCCGGGCAGCACCTCCAGGTCGGAGAGGTACTTGGCCAGCGTGAGCTTGGCCTTCTCGGGCGTACTGCAGGTGATCTCCAGCACCGCGCCGCCGCCGCTGGCGGTCCAGTGGCGGCCAGCCACGGCGCCGTACCCGCGTAGCGGGACGGCGGGCAGGGTGGCGTGCAGGGTGAGCGGCGCGCTGGGCGAGGTCGCCTCGATGGTCAGGACGTCCTCGGCGGCCACGGCGCCGCCCACGCATCCGGCGACCAGGGCGAGTGCCAGCGCGATCCCGCGCACCCGCACCCTGGGCAGCGTCGCGGAGGCGATCGTGGTCGGGCTGGTTGCGGGCATGGCGTCTCCAAGCGGGCGAGGACGATCCGATCGGGATCCGCCCTGGACGGGCAGGTGGTTCCGGCAAGCCGCCCGGGCTCCAGTCCGGCGACCATGTCAGGCCCCAGCGGGCTTTCCATCCCCTGGTCGGGGGAGTCCGCGGGCGCGTTGGCGGCCACCCCAAGATCCGTCGCCGATGGGAGTTGGCGGCTTGCGCGTGCCCAGGGCAGGCGCTGCCACCGGCGCTGCTGCAGTGGAAAGCGGACGTGCGTTCGCATGGCCCTGGTCGCGGCGGATTTCTTCGGGTAGACTCGATCAGACGTCCTTACCCGCACGGAACCGGGCCGCATGCCGCCGATCCCCGAAATCCTCCTGGTCGAGGACCGCAAGGACGACCAGGACCTGTTCCTGGGCGCGATCGCCGCGAGCGGGCTGCGCGTGACGGTGTCGATCGCCAGCGAAGCCACGGAGGTGGTGGTCCGGCTCAACCGGATCGGGCGCTACCAGGACGCCACGCTGCCCGCCCTGATCGTCCTCGACCTCCAGCTGCCCGACTTGAACGGGCAGACCCTGCTGCAGGTGATCCGCACCGCCTACCGCTCGCGCAAGGTGCCGGTGGTCGTCCTCACCGGCTCGCAGAGCTCCGCGGACCGCCTCGCGTGCGAGAAGCTGGGCATCAGCGACTTCGCCATCAAGCCGCAGACCATCCAGGAGCTGCGCGAGTTCGTGCTGTCGCTGCAGCGCTTCCTGCCGGGCGAGGAGGCGCCGCCGAAGACGTCGCGGTTGGCGCGGTTGCCGGACGATGTGCGGTAGCGGTTCCGGGCCCGCAGGCGCCGCTGCGCCGGTGTCGCCATTCGTGACCCTCCGCTGCCGCCGGAAGCCATGACTCCACCCTCTGCTGAACCAGCGCGCGCGCCCGATCCCGGCCTCGGCGAGGTCGCCGCTGTGATCGCCGAGATGGAAGCGTACCTCCACGAGGTGAACTCAATCAGGAGCGCGCTCGATCGCGACCTGTTCCACCTGTTCCTGCGCTCGCGGGACAGGCAGACCGGTGCGCTGCGACGCGCCTGGGCATATGGTCAGTGCATCCTCGCCCACATCGCTCTCATCCGGATCGCGAAGAGCGGGCGGGGCTGGTGGCTGAAACTCCCGTACCGGAGAGCGCGGATCACGGACGTGTTTCGTGGAAAGACGATCCTCTCTCGATGAGGATCCGCCTATCCAGACCTCCCGTCCTGGATGAGGCCTCGCCGTTCAGCGCTGCTTGATCTCATTGATCATCGAATACGGCCGGTCCGAGGTCAGCCGGTAATAGGCCACGCCGGCGCGATCGCGCGAGGTCATCACGATCTTGGCGTCGCAGAGGTACTTCAGCGCGGCTTCGATGGCGGGCATCGGGTACGCCCCGTCCACCTTCGCGAGGATGTCCGAGCGCAGGACGGCCTGGCCCTTGCCGCGCTCGAAGCAGTTCAGGATGGCCTTGAGCAGTTCCTTCTCGAGCACGTCGTCCCCTATGCTGGGCGATGGTCGGTGACGGCGGACCGGCACAAGCGGAGAGGGGCTGCGACCTGCATGTGGTCGCAGCCATTCCCCATCTGCGAAATCAGCGAAATCTGCGGATTCTTCAAGAGGCAGAGTCCGGCAGATTTCGCAGATTCCGCAGAATGGGAGATGGGACCCGGATTTGTGGGCGGTGGGTGGCATCCTTTCATCGAGGGGGCTCGCATGCGGTGAACCACTGCGCGAGCGGCTCAGGGAGACAACGATGCGGACCCGTGACGTAAAGAATCCCGTGACTCCCCCGCCATGCATGACATCTGGTCACGCAGCGCACGCCTCAGCCCGACCGCGAGGAGTTCCGTCCATGCCGCGCCCCGTCCAGCAGAGCCGCCGTGGTCGCACGGCGCCGAGTCCGCGGCCCGCTCATCGCCCTCGCCATGCTGCCCCTGGCCTGCGCCCACGCCGCCGAGGAACCCCCCATCCTGCCCGTCGGCCTCGACGCCTACCGCGCCTGGGACCACTGGGCCGACCAGCGCATCGGCCAGCGCGCCTACCTGCGCAGCACCTACGACCGCAGCGGCGGCAACCTGCACGTCGACGCCAGCAACTTCCTCTACCAGCTCGCCGACGACGCCAACGTCACCCTCGACCTGGAGGGGCGCGGCATCCTCATGTTCATGCGCTACAACCACTGGCACGGCAGCCCGTGGCACTACCTGATCGACGGCACCGACCACGTCCTCAGCGAGAGCATGACCGCGCAGCCGGACGCCAAGCCGCACCCCAGCACCTTCATCCCCGCCGGCCCCTTCCCCGAACCGCTCGCCTACACCTGGTCGACCACCAAGGGCGCGGACCTGATCTGGACGCCGCTGCCGTTCACCACCTCGTTCCGCATGGCGTACGAGCGCACGCATTACGGCACCGGCTACTACATCTACGACCTGTTCACGCCGGGCGCGCGGCTGTCGCAGCCGCTGGCGGCCATGGATTGGAGCGCAGCTCCGCGCGCAGGACGTGGTCGAGCTGATCGGCCGCGCCGGGCAGGACCTGCTGCCGGCCGCAGGCTCACCAGAGGCGCAGCGCCTGGCGCTGACCCAGCGGGACGGGACCGTCACCGTGCCCAAGGACGACGCCGTGCCCGTCGCGACGCTGACGGGTCCGGCGCAGGTGCGCGGCCTCGACTTCTCCGTCCCCACCGACCAGGCCGTCGCCTTCGGGCGCGCGCGCCTGCGCGTGACCTGGGACGACCGCGCCCACCCCTCCATCGACGCGCCGGTGGCGCTGTTCTTCGGCACCGGGACGCTCTACAACCGCGACGCAGGCGGCGGACCTGGTCAAGGCCTTCCCGGTGCGCGTCCACTTCAGCGCCGGGCGCGCGGAGCTGGCCTGCTACTTCCCCATGCCGTTCTTCGCCAGCGCGCGCATCGAGCTGGTCGGCAACGGCGAGGCGCCGGTCGGTGGCGTGACCTGGAAGGTGCGGTCGGCGCCGTTCAGCGGCGCGCCCAACCAGGTCGGCTACTTCCACGCGACCTTCCGCGACCACGGCGACGCCGACGCCCGGCAAGGACCTGGTGCTGCTCGACACCCGCGGCGAGGAGGGCGGCGCGGTGTGGTCGGGCAGCCTGGTCGGGACCTCGTTCATCTTCTCCGACCGCGCCGACCTCGGCACCCTCGAGGGCGATCCGCGCTTCTTCTTCGACGACAGCCGCAGCGCCGCAGGTGCAGGGCACCGGCAGCGAGGAGTGGGGCGGCGGCGGCGATTATTGGGGCGGCGCGACCATGACCCTGCCCTTCGCCGGCCACCCGGTCGGCGCGCGCAGCCGCAAGGACGCGCGCGACGCCGAGGACCAGATCGAGTCGGGCTACCGCTTCCTGCTCGGCGACCTCATGCCGTTCGGCACGAACGCGCTCATCCAGCTGGAGCACGGCGGGACGGACGAGTCGACCGAGCACTACCGCACCGTCGCCTACTGGTACGGGCTGCCGGCGGCGTCCCTGGTCAGGACCGACACCCTGGAGATCGGCGACGCGGCGGATGAGACGGCGCACCACTACGCCTCGCCCGCCGCCTCGGCCCCCTACCAGGTCACCTCGCTCTACGAGGTCGGCGTCGACACCGTGCGCGGCAAGCAGGTGCAGGCGCCCGAGACCATGACCGCGCGCAAGACCGCTGGGACGTCCGAGTTCACGCTCGCCATCGATCCCGCCAACGTCGGCGTGCTGCTGCGCCGCACCCTGGACTACGCGTTGCCGGACCAGCGCGCCGAGGTGTCCATCGCTGACGGCGCCCCGGGCGCCGACGCGGCGTGGCGACCGGCCGGCACCTGGTACCTGGCGGGCTCGAACACCTGGGTCGCCTCCGACCCCAAGGGCGAGCTCGGCGCCACCGAGCACGACGTGCGCACCTCCAACCGCCGCTTCCGCGACGACGAGTTCCTGCTGCCGCGCGACCTGACGCGCGGTCGCGCGGCGATCCGCGTGCGCGTGGCGTGCGCGCCGGTGCACCGCCCGCTGGTGCCGGGCCGGGCCGTGGGCGAGCTGGCGTGGAGCGAGATCCGCTATGCGGCGTACAGCTACGTCATGCCGGCGTTCGTGGCGCCGGGGGCGGGTGGGGGCGGCGCCCAGAAGCCCTGAGGTCGGCGTTTGACGGCGCACCGACGGTGAGCCACACTTCCTCCGCAGCACCGCTCCTCCCCACCTCGGCAGCGTCGGCCATGTTCCACCTCATCTACGCCAGCTCCGCCACCATCCCATTCTCCAAGCAGGACCTGCTCGACCTGTTGGAGCGCGCCCGCCTCGCCAACGCGGCGCTCGCGGTCACCGGCATGCTGCTGTACAAGGGCGGCAACTTCATGCAGTGCCTGGAGGGCGAGCACGCGGTGGTCCAGGGCCTCTACGCCAGGATCGCCGCCGATCGGCGGCACCGCGGGTGCATCGAGCTGGTGGCGGGCGAGCGCGACGCGCGCCAGTTCCCGACCTGGACCATGGCCTTCCGCGATCTGGACGATCCCCAGGTGCGGGACACGCCGGGCTACGACGCCTTCCTCAACCAGTCCTTCACCGGCCCGGGTCCGACCGTGCCGCCCGGCCGCTGCTGGAAGCTGTTCGACACCTTCCGCACCGGCATGCGCTGACGCGCCTACCTGGTGGCGGGCGGCGTCCGCGCGATGAAGCCCACCAGCTTCGCGCGCACCGCATCGTCCGGCTCGCCGAGGTGGCCGCCGATGCCGCCGTGGTCGTAGCCGGCCATCTCATGGATTTCGACGTGCTGATGGCCCGCGGCGCTGAGGGCCGCGGCGAAGTAGCGGTTCTCGTCGCCGCGCAGGGTCATGTCGTGCTCGGCGTACAGCACCAGCCAGGGCGGCGTGTCCTTGCTGGCGTGGCCGAGCGGGGCCGCCTCGTCGACCAGGATGGTGGTGGCCGGCAGGCCCCGTTCGGCGCGGACGGTGTTGTGGGTGGCCATCTGCCCGCTGAGCGGGATCACCCCGGCGAGGTCGCCCGGGGCCAGGTCGTAGGGCTTCAGCCAGCGCGGGTCCGCGCCGACCATCGCGGCGAGATAGCCGCCCGCCGAGTGCCCGGCGACGAAGACCCGGCGGGGATCGCCGCCGTAGGCGGCGGCGTGCTGGTGCACCCACGCCACCGCCGCCGCAGCGTCATCGACGTAGGCGGGATAGGGCGCACGCGGGCTGAGGCGGTAGTTGACCGCGGTCAGGATCACCCCCTCCTGCGCCAGCGCCCGGGCGCCGGCCCGGACGCTGTGCTTGTCGCCCTCGGTCAGCGCGCCGCCGTGGAACCACACCACGCACGGCAGGTCCTTCGCGCCCGCCGGAGCGTAGACGTCGAGGGCGCAGCGCGTGCGCTCGTAGTCGCTGAGCGACGGGCCGCTCTTGTAGGCGACATCGGCTGCGACCGTGATCTCGACCGCGTAGCCGCGCGCGCACGTCCCGAGGATCACGATGGCCGCAGCGAGGATCCTGGGAAGGCGCGTGGTCATGGGTGGGTTTCTCGTCGTGATGTCCGGTGATTGGATCATGCCGCTCACCTGCGCGGGCGTTGCCCGATGGTCGAGCTGGCGCTCGACCCCTCCAGGGGGCTGGCGCCCGCGGAATGGGCGCCCTGGCAGTCGAAGCCCGGACTCAGCCATCGAAGCGCCACTCCGCCCTGCTCCCACGCCCGAGCGGCAGCCCGCGCAGGCTGGCGCGGACCAGCTCCACCGGGATCGGTCCGCAGTGCAGGATGGCGTCGTTGGCCTGCCGGGTGGTCAGGCCGCCGGCGGTCAGCTCCTTGGCCAGCGCGCGCAGCTGCAGGCCGCCGATCATGTAGCCGCACTGGTACAGGGGCGCGTAGTCGCCGCTGATGTAGCGGCGCACCTCGCTGGTCGCGCCGAAGCGCTCGTGGCCGACGCGCTCGACCAGGAAGTCGACCATCTGCGCCGGGGTCATCTGCCCGAGGTGGAACCTGAGGGTGACGATGATGCGCGCGGCGCGGTGCATGCGCCAGAAGAGCATGCCGACCTGGTCCGCGGGCGAGCGCGCGTAGCCCTGGTCCCACAACGCCATCTCCCAGTACAGCGCCCAGCCCTCCACGAAGAACGGCGTGGAGAAGGCGCCGCGGTAGGCGCGGAAGCGCTGCGCGTACCAGCTCTGCAGGTGGTGGCCGGGGACCAGTTCGTGGGCGGTGGTGATGCGCGTGAAGTGGCGGTTGTTGCCGCGCATGCTCATCAGCTTGTCGGCGTTGCCCATGTCCTCGCGCGCGTACGCCGCCAGCACGTTCATGCCGTCGTAGGCCACGTACGGCGTCTGGCGCTGGGCGTCGGTCGGGATGAGGCTGATGCGCCAGGTCTCCTCGACCAGCGGCGGCACGGTGACCAGGTCGCGCTGCTTGACGAAGGCGATGGCCTCGGCGGCCTGGCTGGCGATGTACGCGTCCTGCTCGCCGGGCGGGGCGAAGTCGGCCTTCACCTTGGCGAGGGCGGCGTGCCAGTCGTCGCCGCAGCCCATGGCGCGGGACGCCTCCTGCATGCGCGCCTCGCACCAGGCGAACTCGCGCTCGCCGACCGCGAGCAGCTCCTGCGGCGTGTAGGGCAGGTACTCCTTGGCGAGGTCGCGGGCCAGCCCGGCGGCGCCGAGCGCCTCGCCGAGCAGCGGGTCGTCGTCCTTGCCCTTGAGCCCCGCGCAGTCCTCGCGCAGGTACTTCGCGAACTCGTCGAGCGCCTTGTCGGCCTGCTCCCACGGCGACTTCATCCACCACCCGAAGCCGGGCTGCGCGCCGTCGTAGGACTCGTACCAGGACTTGGTCGCGGCGCGCAGCGCGGCGATGGTCTGCGCCGCGCGCAGGGCCAGCAGGGGCGTGATGGCCAGGGGTTCGGCCACGGGTTCCCGGTCCGCGCGCTCCTTGTCCGCCGGCTTCCGCCCCGCCTCCAGGCGGGCGCGCAGGGCGCGCACCTGGTCGGGGATGGCGGCGAGCACCGCCGCGCCCGCCGCCTGGTCCAGCGGCGCGTGGCGCCAGCGCGCCATCAGCAGGTCGGCCACCGGGGTGCGGAACGGCAGCAGCGTGGCGAGCTGCGCCAGCCGCGCGCGGTCCTCCTCGAGCTTCGCGAGCTCGTAGGTGAGCTGGGTGCGCAGCAGCAGCCAGTCGACCCTGCCCGCCTCGCCCAGCGCGTCGAAGTCCGTCGCCGCCAGCGTCCCCTGCCACGCGGTGTACAGCTGCGCGCGCCGCGCGATGCAGGCGTCGGCCCAGGGCAGGTCGTAGAAGCGCCCGATGGTGCGCTCGTCGACGTCGAAGGCGCGCGCGGTGTCGGCGAATTCCGCGCCGTCCGCGCGACCTCCGCGGCGGCGCGACCGGCGCGAAGATAGCGGCAGCAGTCCGGCGAGGAGGATGAGCAGGCGCACGGAGGTCATCGGCGATCCCTGGGGGCTGGACGGTCGCGGAGAAGCCCGGTTCCTACCCACCAGGCGCAGGCGGGCCAGCATCGATGGCAGGGGTATCCAGCGCACCGAGCCTTTCCTGCCGACCGCGCCGCCACGCGGACCGCCATCCCGGAACCCCTCGTCCAGGGCGCGCGCACCCGCCGCGCGCGCTCATCTCACAGTGGTTTCCTCGCCTTGCGCTCGCGATCCTCGTAGGCCTGCCGCCGCTGAAAGCGTGCGGCCTGTGCGCTCGGCGCGCGTCGCGCTCGTCAGCGGCATGTTGGAAGAGGATGCTCCTGCAGGACCACGAGACGCGCTTCTGGTACCGCGCCCAGTCGGCGCCATCCGGCTCCCAGGGCAACCACTGGGAGCTGGACTACACCGCCACGGAATGGCTCGTCTCCCCAGTGGCCGATGGACGCCAGCCGCTCCTGGACCTTCGGCTTGCCCAGACCGGGCTTCGACCGCCACATGGGCGGTACCTTCCGCTGGATCCGACGGCAGGGAGCCGACGTACCGGCAGGGCAGTACCGACTTCCCCCCCGGCCGCCCGCCCAGCGGGCGCGGCCTGCGCCGCGCCCGCCACCGCATCACAGGGACCCGAGGAAGGTCAGCAGGTTCTGCGCGTCCTTGTCCTTGAGGTCGTCGAACGCCGCGATCACCGCAGCGGCCTCGCCACCGTGGGACTCGATGGCCTGGCGGACGGTGGTGGCGCTCTGGTCGTGAAGGAAGCCCGTGCGCAGGCGCAGCCCCCACAGCGGCGGCGTCTTGACCTCGAACGCGCCCGCGCCCGACTGCGCGACGCTGTCGCCGGTGTCGACGTCGTGGAGGAGGAGGTCGGAATAGAGGTTCACCGGCTGCGAGGCCAGGGCCGGGTACGGGCTCGGGCCGGTCAGCATGGTCGGCACGTGGCAGATCGCGCAGCCGGTGCTGGCGAAGACCTTCTCGCCCTTCGTCACGTCATTGGTGATCGGCCCGCGCGGGGGCGGCGCCAGGAAGCGCATGAAATCGGTGAAGGTGTAGATGTCGCCGGAGGTGTCCTTCGGGTCGGGGAACGGCTCCAGCGTCAGGCCGAGCAGGTACTTGGCCAGGTCGCCGTTCGGCACGCGGCCGTGCGGGAAGAGCTCGTTGGTGATGCCCATCTCGTTCATGTAGGCGTCGCCCGCGAAGTCGAGCAGGGACGAGTGCTGCGCCTTCCAGCCGAAGCGGCCGACGTGCGTCTGCTTGGTCACCAGGTCCTGGACCAGGTTCACCCGCCCGTGGATGTCGGCGGCCGGGTTGCCCTTCTTGTCGACCTTGGGCTTACTCCCATCCGGAGCGGTCGCGTACTCCTGGTCGAACGCGATGGCCGCGATGGTCGCGTCAGGGATGGCCTCGATCAGCCCGTCGCCGAAGATCGGCGGCGACCGCCGCAGGCTCACGACGTTGGCCTGGGGCGGAACGACCTCCTGCACACGCGGGTCGATCGCGAAGCGGTTGAACAGCGACCCGCCCGGCAGATCCGTCGAGACGCCGCTGGCCGCGTCGTACACCTGAGCGCGGATGACGGTGATCGAACTGCTGCCGCCCACGGCCGGGACGGCGTGGCACTGGGCGCACGAGTTCCCGTTGAAGGTCGGTCCCAGGCCGTTCCCGCTCAACGTCTCGACCTCGGAAAAGGTGGCTTTGCCCGCCAGGAAGAGGTCGAGCGGGGCCCCGGCGAGCGGGTCGCCGGCGTTCACAGGCGGCGGTGCGGGCTGGTTATTGGCCTCCTCCGCGCTGACCCCCCCAGGAGCGGCCAAGCCGGCGAGGCCGAGGATGAGGAGCGAGGTGGTGAGGGAGCGGTTGGTCATGGGCGGGATCTCGCGCGGCGGTTTTTTGCAGGGCGCGCACGCGCGGACGGCGGCCGCGCGCAGGAGGATGGAGGTGCGGCAGGGCGGGCCACGCCGGGCGACCGGGCGACGCGCCCCGGCCGGTCACGGCAGCGCCACCAGGACCACGGCGGCGGCCCCGTACGAGTCCGCGTTGGCGGTGCGCTCCTGCCAGTAGAAGACCTCGACGTTGAAGCGCACCTGCTTGCGCGGCTTGGTCAGCACCGCCAGCGCGTACTCGGTCAGGTCGCGGTCGGTGGCCTGCTGCGCCGCGCTCGACGAAGTCCACCATGGCGGTCAGCGACGCCCGGCCGGGCACGAAGGCGTAGTTCGCCATGGCGAGCGCGGTGAGGTCGTTGCCGTAGAGGCGGCCGTCGACGGCGAAGTGCGGGTGCCGGTGCGCCTGGGCCTCGGCGGCGAAGTACCAGCCCTGGTCCTGGAAGCGGTCGAGGTCGACGTTCAGGTCGGCGGCCAGGATGCCTTCGTAGGAACCATCGGTGGTGAGCGCCGCGCGCGCGTCGTAGGCCAGACCCAGTTCCACGCGGCCGAAGCCGTCGGCGGTCCAGGCCACGCTGCCGCCGACGCCGTTGTCACCGCCGCGCTTGCCGGACCCCTCGCCCAGGACGTTCTGCACCACGAAGGCCTGGACGGTCACCGGCAGGTCGCCATCGGCGTAGATGATGCCGGCGCCGTCGGAGAGGAACGGCAGGGTCTCGCCGGGCGCCGCGTGGTTCTGCAGGTTCCAGTCCCAGGCCGCGGAATGGTTGACCCGCCACAGTTCGGGCGTGTGGAAGCCCTCCCAGCCCAGCCAGGTGTTCTCGAAGCGGCCGCCGCGGATGGTGAGTTCGCTGTCGACGTGGTAGTCGATGAAGGCCTGCTCCAGCAGGATGGTCTGCGCATCGTACACCGGCACCGTCGAGGCGTACAGGTCGGCGCGCAGGGTGAAGTCCTCGTAGCGGTACGTCATCTGCAGGTCGGCGTCGCTGGGGAAGGTCAGGACGGTCTCGTCGAGCCCGACGCGCGCGTCATCGGCGTGGCGCGGGCTTCCCGCCTGGTTGTTCGCGAGTTCGGCGTGGGCTTCGCCGAATCCCGAGAGGGTGAGGCCGGGCAGGAGGTCGGCGCCGTGCAGGGCGGGCAGGGTGAGCGAGGCGACGCAGACCAGGATGGGGAAGCGCATGCAATCTCGGGAGGTGGCGCGCGGTGTGCGTGCGATCGGGGAAGGAGGCGACGGGGGCGGGAGCGTGGAGGCCCCCATCGAATGACAAGGGCCGTTCGGCACTCCCGCACTGCTGCGGCGCTGAACCGACGCAGCGCGCGGAGCGAATCCCATGCCCAACGTGTGGAATGCAGTGATAGTCTGTCAACCAGCGCGCGGAATGCATAATCGGGCAGGCGCGGCTCGTGCTCCTTGCAGGCCCGCTGCTAACCCTATCGTGCATTCTGCAGGGGCGCCCGTCGCCGCGGAACCCGCGCCCTGTCCGGGTAGTAGCACAGGCGGCGCTCCCCTGTTCCATGGGGCAACCGTTCCGGGTTGGCACGCGCGACGCTCCGACAAGCACCCCTCCGTTCCACCATAACTGGACGCATTGAATGATTCCTATCCGCCGGGCCCCTCCGCTCGCGACCCTGGGCCTGCTCGGACTGCTCGCGACCGCTCTCGGGGCCTGCGGTCACCGCCTGGTCCGCGAGGATTGGCGCCCCGGCGTCCCCAAGACCAGCGGCATCGTCGATGGCGGGCACCAGGAAGGCGTGTGGACGTACTTACTACGAGAATGGCGAGAAGCAGGCCCAGGGCGCGTGGGAGCACGACTTCCAGACCGGGCGCTGGACCTGGTGGTTCCCGAACGGCCAGATCCGCCAGGATGGCGAGTACGATGGCCATGGACTCGATCCCTAGCGCTTCTCGAGCGCCCCGCGCACCGGCATCTGGCGCCACTTCTACGAGAACGGCCAGCTGGCCTCCACCGGGCCGTTCGTCGCCGACCGCCAGGTCGGAACCTGGCAGTACTTCACCGCCGAAGGCCGGCCCTTCGCGATCGGCACCTATGCGGCCGGGATCAAGGACGGGGAGTGGACCTGGTTTGGCAGCGACGGCGCGCCCACCCTCCATGGGGCCTACGCCGCGGGTGTCCGCACCGGCGCCTGGACGTCGGGCACCCCTGCGACGACGGCCCGGTCCGCGCCCACCCCCGTGGCGGACGCAGCCCCTGTGGCCGACGCCGCCCCCGTGGCGGTCGCAGCCGCGCCCACCGCGGCGACTCCGGCCAGCGCCGGCCCCGCCGTTCCCAGCGCTCCCCAGGCCCCCCGTCCCCCGGGCGGGTCGACCACCCAGCCGGTCGCCGCTGAGATCCCGGTGCCCGCAGGCGGACCGGCCGCCACGCCGATCCCCACCGCTCCGGTGGCCTGGACGGTGCGCCAGCAGCGCGATTCCGGCGCCCTCATCCGCCACTACGCGGGCACCAGCAGCCAGGGCATGGTCGCAGGCTACGATCCCGAGAAGTTCGGCGGCGATGGCGACCGCCAACGCCACGACCTGCTCGGCAAGCCGCTGCCGCAGACGCGCTTCATCGACTCGCGCGGTGAGATCATCGACACCAACGACCGCGTCGGGAAGCGCGCCGTGGCGCTGGTCATCCTGCGCGGCTTCTCCGGCGAGGTGTGCATCTACTGCGCGACGCAGACCGCGGCGATCTCGGAGGCGAAGAAGCGCTTCGACGCCGCCGGCACCGAGGTCATCTTCATCTACCCCGGTGCGGTCGAGTCGGTCCCGGTGTTCATCGAGGCGGTGAAGGGGCTGCACGGCCGCGAGCCGGCGATGGCGGTGGCGCTGGACGCCAACCTGCAGCTGGTGCACGCCCTCGGCATCGAGGACAACCTCGCCAAGCCGACGTCCATCCTCGTCGATCGGCACGGCATCGTGCGCTACGCCTACGTCGGCAAGACCATCGCCGACCGCCCCAGCGTGGGCGACCTGCTCGAGGCCGCCGCGCACCTCGACAAGTGATGACCATGCCCGACCACGAGCGCGACCATGCGGGCTCCGGCGCCCGGCCCCGGCGCGGCGTCGGGACTGGACACCGCGACCACCCCGGTCGGGACCCCCGCACCGTCGGCGTCCGACGGGGACATCACCCTGGACACCGACGGCAGCTTCAACGAGGACTACGAGGCCCACGACTTCATCATGGGCGAGCTGGCCATCCCGCAGGTCGAGCTGCAGGGCGAGATCGGGCGCGGCGGCATGGGCGTGGTCTTCCGCGGCCGGCAGACCTACCTCGACCGCGCGGTCGCGATCAAGGTCCTCGGCCTCTCCTCGAAGTCCGGCAAGACGGACTTCATCAAGCGCTTCCACCGCGAGGCGACCCTGCTCGCGGGCCTGAGCCACCCGCACATCGTGGCCTGCCACCAGGCCGGCGTGACGGAGTGCGGACGGCCGTTCCTGGTCATGGAGTACATCGACGGCCCCAGCCTGCGCTCCTACATCAACGAGCACGGCGCGCTCGACGAGCGCCTGGTCCTGGGCATCACCGCCAAGCTCGCCAAGGCGCTCGGCCACGCGCTCGCCAGCGACATCATCCACCGCGATGTGAAGGCGGAGAACGTCCTGCTGCAGCGCCTCGACCAGGCGCCGGACGCCGCCTTCCCGTACGAGATCAAGCTCGTCGACCTGGGACTGGCGCGGCCCCAGAAGCGCACCAGCCCCGATGAGGTCACCGTCGCCGGGGCGTTCATGGGGACGCCGTCGATCATGGCGCCGGAGCAGTTCGACGACGTGCACCTCGCCGATTTCCGCTCCGACATCTACTCGCTCGGCTGCCTCATGTACCACGCGCTGACCGGGCAGCCCGCCTTCGCGCAGACCACCCTGACCAACCTCGTCCACCGCAAGGTCACGGGCCCGGTGCCGGACCCGGGTGCGATCACCAGGTCCCTCAGCCCGGGGACGGTGCAGCTGGTCCGCGCGATGCTGGCGCGCGATCCGGCGGCCCGCCCGGGCGGGTACGATGAGATCGTGCGCCGCTGCGAAGCGCTGGCGGCGCACCCGCCGCCGCGCGCCCGCCTGCGCATCGCGCAGGCCGCCCTGATGGTCGTCACCATCGTCAGCCTGTGCGTCCTGGGCGGCTGGTACTGGCGGCGCGGCGGCGATGCGCAGCCGGCTGCACCCCGTCCCCGCGACCGCCACCGGCGGGGGCGGGGCCGCCGGCGCCCGCGTCGCCAGCCGGCCTCCCCTGGTGTGGGAACCGGTGCTGACCCGCGACGCGCTCGGACCACCCACCACGCTGGCGGACATCCGCGAGTGGACGAAGTCCGGCCCGACCTCCTGGGACCGCAGCGAGACCCGGGACGGCGCCCTGAGCGGCGCCGATGGCGAGATCAGCCACACCCTTCCCGATGCGGCCTGGGAGTTCCACGGCCTGCTCACCCTGGCCAATGGCGACGATGCGAAGACCGACAGCGCGATGGCCAGCGTGCTGGGTGCCGATGGCACCCGCTTCGCCGTCCTCGTGCGCAACCTCGGCAGCACCTTCCTGGTCATGGTGCAGACCATCGACGCGACCGGCGCAGCGACGACGCACCGCACCGTCGCCGTGGCGCCGCGCACCCTCGATGTCGTCTTCAGCCGCACCTCGCCGCATGCGCTCCAGATCGCCGTCGATGGCGTGCCCCTGGAACACGCGCTGGTGATCGCCCCAGCCGCCGCGCCACCGCGCGCCGTCACCCTGCGGGTGACCGGCAGCACCCAGGTCGGCCACGGCCGGCTGGAGGTCGCGGACGTGGCCCTGCGCTCGGCGGCCTTTCCGACTCCACCTTGACGCCGGAGCGGCCGCGGTGGTTCCACCCTGGTCGGGCTCAGTACACCTCGACCCGGTGGATGGTGACGGTCCCGGCCGCGCCCGCGGTGTTGCACACCCAACCGATGGTCAGGGTGTCGAGGTGCTCTCCAGCGGCGATGGCGGCGGCGGCATCGGCGTAGCCGGCCCCCTTGGACCAGCCCGGCCTGCCCATCTCCGCGAACGGGATGTCATACGTCTGCCGGTCGTTCGTGCCGATGTCCGCACGGCCTTCGTAGGCGCGGCCATCGGCCTGGTAATCGCGCGGCAGCACGACCAGCCGGCCGTGACCTGGGGACGTCACCGTGATGCGGATCCCACGGTGGCCGGCCAGGTCCGCGGTGCTCAGCTTGCCGACGTACTCGACCTGGTGGAGGCCGTACTGCCGCCCCGCGGCGTAGGTGAGGACGACGTCCTTGCCCGTTCCCTGCGCCAGGCTGACGATGACCGCGCCGTTCAGCGCGCTGCTGGAAAGATCGGCTGCCGTGATGTTCTTGAACCAGGCGTCTCCGGGTGGACCGGCCACCGGCGCGGCCTTCGCCGCTGGGGGTCTGGCGGAGGCCTCGTCCACGGTCCAGGGGTTGGCCGAGAAGGTCATGGCGAACCCCGCGCGCGGCGGACGGATCGCCGTGCTGGTGGCGGGCACCTGCGCGATCGTCGCGCCAGCGATGCGCAGGGCGTGGAATGCGACCGCGCCCTTGGCGTCGCCGACCACGGCGCACGCGCCATCGCCGGAACCCGCGCCCGTGGCCACGGCCACGCCGTAGCCCGCGACTTCCACGCGGTTGAGCGCGGCGTCGCTGAGCAGCTTGCGGTTGCCGGGGTTCGCGAACTCCACGGCGGAGGACAGGCTGTCGCGGATCACCACCTGGTCGACGCGCAGTCCGGTGATGTCGTTGGACTGCGGGCAGATGGTCAGCGCGCCGCGCCAGGCGTTCCAGCCCGGATCGAAGCCGCCGCTGCGCAGCAGGTCGCAGCGCTGCACGGCCGTCGTCCCGCTGAACCCATTGCCGCCGATCGGGAAGGTGCCCGCCACCAGCACCCCGCAACCGCACGGGACATCGCTGACGCGGCAATCCCGGACGCTGTTGCCCTCGCCACCGTACACGCCGACGCCGCTGCCGAAGGCGACCAGGGCGGCGGTGCAGTGGTCGATGACGTTCAGCCCCGGCGCGAAGGCCTGGGCGGTGTAGGTCGCCGGCCAGATCGCGAAGGCGTCGTCACCGGTGCCGCGCGCGCTGCAGTTGCGGAGCTCCGCCCCGCGCACCCCGACGCACAGGTTGATGCCGTCCGCGATGGTGTGGCGGAAGCGGCAGGAATCGACGATCAGTCCGCTGGAATTATCGATCCACGCTCCGGTCTTGGTGTGCTCGACCCAGATGCGCGCGATGCGTCGATCCGCTGCCGAAGGTCCCGCTCAAGCCGTCGTTCGCCTCGCTGTCCTCGCGGTAGTCGAGGCACCCGGTGATGGCGAAGTCGGCGAGGTGGATGCCGCTGCCGCCGCCGCTCAGGCGGACGCGCTTCCGCTCGCCGGCCTTGTCCGGCAGGTTGTACTGCGCCGGATCGCCGACGAGACGCGTGCGCCACATGCCCGCGCCCTGCAGCGCGACCCCGGCCGGGATGTCCAGGTCGCCGGAGATCAGGAAGGTGCCGGCGGGGATCCACACCGCCCCGCCGGCCGCCGGCGCCGCCGCGAGGCAGGCGCGGAACGCCGCCGTGGCATCGGCGCGGCCGGTGGGATCCGCCTTGAAGGCTCCGCCCGTCACGTCGAGCGCCCCCGCGGGAGCGTCCAACGGGGCGGGCACCGGCTCGAGATCGACGAGGTCGATGATGCAGGGCAGCTCCGCGTCGAGGCGCTGGATGCGCAACGTGTCCATGGGTGCGATGGCGAGCCCCGCGACGCGCACCTCGTCGAAGACGCAGCGCGGGCGGCCCAGGTGCGGGTCGTTGCGGAACGGATACGCGCCATAGCGCCACGAGTACCGCGAGGTCACCGGCAGGGTCGCGACCTGCTGGTCGTTGACGTAGAGCGCGAGCCGGGAATCGCGTCCGCGCCCGTCGACCGCGTCCGGCAGGCTGTAGCGCACGACCACCCCGTTGGCGGAGCCCTTCGCGGTCCACTGCAGCGCCGAGCCGACCGCGTCCAGACGCACGCAGCGCCGGCCCGAGGCCTCCACCTCCACGCCCCACGGCGGCGCGGAGGCGCGGTCCTTGGATGGAGCTGGCGGACCCAGCACGGTCACGTGCGTGCCCTGCATGTCCTCGGCTTCGTAGGTGGTCCAGGGCACGACCGCGCCGCGCTCGGCCGCGGGGAGGTGCGCGACGGCGCCGGCCAGGAACAGGGCGGGGGCCACCAGAGGCAGGGAGCGTGACATGGGGTGGTTCCTTGAAGCAAACGGTGCAGAGCCACGGAGGGACCCGGTTCGCGTCGCGCAGTCGGGCATGCCGTGCGGGCGGATTCATGGAAGCGCTTCCGCACACATGCGCGAAAAAACCCTCGCGGGTATCCAGGCGGGTGCGATGGAAGGGATGAGCCAGGAGGCGTCGGGTGAAGGCGGGCCGCACAGGTGGGTCCTGGACGACCACGACTCGACGTCGCAGCCCCGGGTTCATCCAGGAGGTCCCACTGGATAAAACGTCGAGCGATACCGGTGTGACAGTTCGCCGTGCGAGTTCCAGCAGCGGACCGCGCCGTTGGCGCCCTCATCGTGATTGAGAACCGCCACGGATCGCCAGCGGCCAGTTCGACCACGCGCCACCAGCGACGCGCTGCGCCAGACCCGCATCCCCCTTCGCCAAGCCCGACGCAACCCCCCTCGCCTCACTCCGACAGCACCAGTTTCACCAACCGCTGGTTCCCCCCATCGTGCACCACCGCGCGGTCGCCGCAGATCGCGATCAACCCCGGCGCCGCAAGCGAGCGCAGGTCGCTCCCCCCCGACGCCGCGCCGAAGGCGGCCCGCGGCTTTCCGCCGCTCGCCGCGAACCACAGCACCCGGTTGCGCTCCTGGTCCGAGACCAGCAGCCGGCCGCGATCGCAGGCGATGCGGATGCGCGCGCCGAAACGCTCGTCCGGACCCGCGCCCCACGAACTCCAACGCCGCCGCTCCCGCCAGTCCTTGCCGTCCGGCGCGAACTCGACCACCTGCCCGTCGATCGCCCCGAGCAGCGTGTGCGCGTCGCCCAGCGCCAGCGTGGTGAGCTCCTTCCCCGGCGTCGCGGTGCGGAAGGCGACGGGCCCGCCCACGCCGACGAGGCGACCGTTGCTGGCCAGCCGCAGGCTGCGCGCGCCGCTGGCGTCGGCGAGGCAGAGGAAGGTCAGGCCGTCCCCCTCCGCATACGCCACTGCGGGGAAGACGCGCGTCGGCCCCTGCTCGGCGCGGTCCCACCACCCGGGCCGGTCGACCTTGTCGCGGTTGAGCCAATCGGTGTTCTGCATGCGCGCCCCGGAATGGAGCGGCAGCGCCCAGTCATCGGCGCCGTGCGCCCAGCGGTCCTGGCGGACCATCAGGCTGGGGCCGGCGCGGACGATCTGGCTGGCGAGGTCGGAACCCTCGCCCTGCACCGGGAAGCTGTCCGGCGTGGCGTCCCACGCGTAGACCAGGCGATCGGCGAAGACGGTTCCCTCGGCATCGATGTTCAACGCCTGGCACTCGGGGCGGGCGGTGAACCAGGCGACCAGGTGCATCGAGCGCGTCATGTCGGGCCAGGTCGCGAAGAACGGCTGGCCCCAGGCCCCACCGACGGCGTAGAGCCCTGGCCGGACGCGCACGATGCCGCGCGCCACGCCGAGCTCCTGCCGCCAATCGGCGCCCACGCCGATCACGTACGCGCCCTGCATGCCGAGCACCGTGCCCGGCGACGGTTCCAGGTCCGCGGTGTAGTGCGAGACGTTGCCCGAACCGCCGCTGAAGAAGCCGCCGTCGTCCCAGCGCAGGAAGTTCGCCGTCATGGCGACGCCCGCCCGGACGATGGCCCAGGGCTTGGGCCAGCCGCCGCCGCTGACCTCCTTCCCGGCCACGAGCTTGTGCATCGTGCCGTCGTCGAAGGTCGCCTGCGAGCGCGTGCCGACGTAGAGGGCGCCGCCGCCGTCGGCCTCGATGATCCAGGCGTCGGGCAGGCGCGCGACCTCCTCGCTGCGGCCGTCGCCCGCGACCCACACCACCGCGCCCTCAGCCGTGATGGCGGCCATCCGTCCGGCCACCGGCGTGTGCGCGAGCGCGCGCAGCTTGGCGCCCAGCGGCGCGAAGGCGCTGCCCGGTGCGGCCTCGACCGGCAGGCCGAGCAGCTCGCCGTTCGCGAGCAGCAGCACCTGGTCGCCGAGCAGCGAGATGGTGTCGTAGCCGCTGTTGCTGCGCGGCGCGGTGAAGCGCGCGAGCTGGCGCCCATCCAGGCTCAGGCGCGAGACCGCGCTGTCGTCCATGCGCGTCCACAGCGCGCCGCGCCGGTCGAGCGCCAGTCCGCACCCGACCTGGTTGCCGTGCCCGCGCCAGGCGAAATCGGTGGTCTGGTGGATGAGGGCGGCCCCCTGCCCGCCGGTGTTGCCGATGACGCCGGCGGCGGTGATGGCCGCCTCGCCCGCGGTCAGCGCGCCGGCGCAGGCCACACCGGCGGAGAACAGAGCGAGCGCGCGGATCATTCGGCCTCCAGGAAGCGGACGGTGCCCCAGGCGTTCGGGAACAGCATGATCTCTCCAGGCACATCGTTGACGAGACCGGTCGCCTGGTTCGACCAGTAGGAGCGCAGCTGGTCCATCTGCCCGTCCGGATCGCCGAAGATCGCGCCGAAGTCCGCGCGGTAGTCGCGGCCGGGCGCCGGCTTCAGGCCCAGGTCGGCCAGCGGGATCGCGGCTTCGACGGTGTAGAAGCCGCGGTTGGCGGGCGTGCGGCCGGAAACCACGTTGATCCGCGCCGCACCCAGCCGCTGCACCACATCGACCTTCTCGGTGCGCCACGGCGAGGAGAACGGCACCGCGTCCTTGGCCCCCGCCACGCGGTGGCGGTAGAGCACCGCCACCGGCTTGCCCTGGAAGGGCGCGATCAGCAGCCGCACATCGCCCGGCGCCGGCGCGACGCGGTTGGCGAGGGCGCCGGGATCGGTGCCGAGCTGCAGGTCGACCGAATCGCCGGTCTTGAACAGCAGGCGCTCGTCCGCGCCGTGGTTCGACCACGGCGATTCATCCTCCACCGTCCAGCGCACGTACAGGGCGCTCGCGTCCCACCCGGCCTGGACCTTCACGGGGAAGAGCCCGCTGCGGTCCCACTTCGCGAGCGGTTCCGCCGGCCAGCCCGCGCCGGAGCCGTCGAGCGCGGGCGGCGCCCGCAGCAGGGGCAGGCCGGCGCTGCGCGGCTCCGCGCGCCCGGCCACCGCGGTCTGCGCGCGGCGGTCGGCCGCGTCGATCTGCGGTGGCGTCACGGCCAGCTGCCCGCCGGGGCCGCGCACGATGGTGTCGAAGCCGCGCAGCGTGAAGAGGCGGTAGTCGGTGTGCCCGCTCAGCAGGCGGTAGACCTTGTCCGCACCGCGGCAGAACGACCCGCCGAAGCACTCGCCGCCGATCAGGTAGGCGTCGACCACCGACCCCATGCGCACGTCCTTGAAGAACTCGTCGACGTAGAAGCCGTCGCTGGTCAGGGCGAAGAACCGCCCGTGGTTGCCGTTGAGCACGAAGACGTCGGTCCTGCCGTCATCCAGCGGCGCGTTGCCGAGGAAGAACAGCGCACCCTGCAGTTCGCCGATCGACGGCAGCGGGGCGCCGTGCGAACCGTGCACGCCCGACCACCTGTTCGGGTAGGTCCAGCGCAGGGCGCCGTCCGGTCCATAGCACTCCAGGTGGTCCACCGCGTTGAGGAACAGCGCCCCGCTGCGATCGGTCAGCGACGACTCGTTGCCCCAGTGCTCCGGCAGCGTCGGCCGCGCCGCCGCCTCGCCGTCCGCGAGCGCCTTCCAGCGCGGCGCGCCGGACGGGTACCAGCCGAGCAGCGGCAGCTCGAGGCGCCAGTTGCCGGGCCGCCCGCCGAGGTCCTTGAACAGCGGCACGACCAGGTCCAGGCTCTCGCTGTCCGCGCCCCAGTAGCCGCCGCCGAAGCGCTCGCCGAATTCGAGCTCGTCGGCCTGCATCCGGCCATCGCCGTTGGCGTCGCTCCACACGAAGATGTCCCACATCGACGGCAGGCGCCCTTCCGGCAGCTGCTTGCGCTTCTCCGGCGTGTCGAAGCCGCGCTTCCGGTAGTAGGTCTCGAGGAACAGCGGCGGCACGCGGCTGCCGAGGCCCAGGCAGTGGCCCATCGCCGAGCCGTACTGGGCGAGCAGCCGCCCGCTGCCGTCGGGCAGCAGTTCGACCAGGCTGCAGCTGCTGCCATAGCCGAGCAGGAAGGTGCGCCCGTCGCGGCGCAGGAAGCGCCAGTGCATCGCGCCCGGCAGCGCGTCCGCGGCGGCGAAGAGCACGCTCGACGGCTGGGCGGTGCGATGCGCCGGATCGAGCTTCCAGATCGCACCCTGGCCGATGACCCGGCCGGAATCGGCGCCGTCGAGGCCGCCCCCCGAGGCGCCATAGCCGGTCGAACCGAACTTCTCCACCGCCACGCGTCCGGTCTTCAGGTCCCAGGCCAGCACGCGCTTGGGGTTGAAGCGGTTCTCGGTCACCCACAGCCAGCCGTTGGCCGCCAGCGCCAGGGCCATGGGCCGCACCATGCGCTCCGCATCGTAGGCCCCGGCGTAGGCGCCGCCCGGCTTGCCCAGCCGGCCGGTCTCGCGGCCGCTGCCCGCCTCCAGGATCACGATCTGCGCGCTGGCCTGGTCGATGACGTAGAGCCTGCCGTCCGCGCCCGCGGCCATCGCGCCGGGCTGCAGCTTGCCCGCAGCGAGGAATGGCGCCGGTTTTTCGGAGCGCGCGGGGAAGCGCACGATCGCGCGGCCGCTGACCGCGAGCAGCGACCCGTCGGGCAGGCCGCACAGGGCGCCGGGATCCGCCAGCGGGATGACCGCCTCCTTCGCGCCGGAGGCCGCCGCGAAGACCAGCAGCCCGTGATCCGCGCGGCTCGCCACCACCAGGCGGTCGCCCCACGCGGCGAAGCCCGCGAGGCTGAAACCCTCCCACGTCGCCTGGCTGAAGGTGGCGTCGTCCTTGCCGAAACCGTTCATCGCCGCCGCGCCCCACGCGATCTCCTTCTGCCCGTTGCCGAACGGCAGCCAATCCGCGCCGGGCCGGTAGCGCAGCACGATCTGCTGCTTGCCGTTGTCCGCCGCGCAGAACACGTCCTTCCCATCCGTCGCCAGCAGGAAGTGGCTGGGCACCGTCGGCGCGCCCCAGGTCTTGCGCTTCACCCCTTGCAGGTCGGTGATCGCGCCCTGGTAGCCGGCCTCGGCGCACGGGCTGAGGACGTGCACCTGGTCGCCGACCGCCGCGATCGCGGTGAAGCAGCTGTGGTCCGGTCCCCACATGTCGGTGCCCGACCCGGTCTTCCACGGGGGGGCGCCGTCGTTGCAGAACGAGTACTGGTACTCCGGCGTGATCCCCGCGTGGTGCAGCGAACGCCAGGTGTACGCGCCCGGGGCCACCACCTTGCCGTCATCATCGAGCAGGTCCCACTCCACGGCCTGCCGGCCCTGCGCGAACGGCTGGCCGCTGACCAGGTTGCGCACCCGCCGCCCCTGCGCGTCGTCGATCGCGATGGTCGCCTTGCCGGCGAGCGGCTGGTCGAAGGCGATGGTCACCCGCGCGCGCCGGTCGGCCACGCGCAGGCGGTAGCCGTTGAGGTCGAAGGGCTGCCAGTCCTGGGCGTTCCTGGAGAGTTCGTCGTGCAGGGCGCGGCCGTCCTGGTGGCGGTAGCGCACGCGGTAGAGCGGCTGCCCGTCGATGGTGCCGGGGAAGGTGGCGGTCGCGGCGAGGCGCAGGCGCGCCCATTCCGCGTCGCTGCCCGCCAGCGCCGCCGCGGGGATGGAGAAGGCGAAGCGGAAGCGCGCGGGAGCGCCGCCACGCACCGGGCCGGACGCGGTCACGACCTGTTGCCGGACCGCCGCCACGGCAAGGACCACCAGCGGCGGCTCGCTGCAGCCGGGGATGGCGTCGACCTCCAGCACCACCGCCAGGGACTGGCCATCCTGGTGCAGCGCGATGCGCGCCGGAGTGGCCACGCCGCTGGAGATCGGCTCGAACTCCGCCTCCTGCCAGTCGCCCGCGGCGGTTTCCGCCGCGCCGGCCGGCGGCGTCCAGGTCACGGCGAGGAGCGGCAGCAGCAACATGGCGGACAGGCGCATGGTGCCCTTTCAGCGAGGATGACGTCGGGGCGCGGATATCTCGTACGGTACAGAAGGTACAAATGATTCGAGAATTTGTTGCGTTGAATTATAACATTATTATTTACAATGCTTTATAACTCAACAACTTGCCGCCTCAACCTCTATTTGTACCTTACAGACAGCCATGCTAGGCTCACGCGGAGCCTCGGCATGGACGATACCCGAAAATCCGCGCCGTGGCTGACCGAGCGGCTGCGCCAACGGGTCGCGTCGGGAGAATGGGCGCCGGGGACGATCATCCCGGGCCGTCGGGCCCTGACCGTGGAGTATCGCGCCGCCCTGTCGACGGTCGAGAAGTCCGTCGCCACGCTGATCGCCGAAGGCCTGCTGCGCGCGGACGACCGGCGCGGGACCTACGTCCGTTCGGGACCCGCGACCACCCAGCAGCAGGTGGCCCCCACCTCGCGGACGCTGGTGCACGCCAACGTCGGCCTGGTCGCCGGGCTGGTGCCCTATGATTCCCCGGCGCTGCGCCGCGAGCAGTGGCCCGCGCGCATGCTCGAGGCGTGCGAGCACGCCCTGGCGGCCGAGCCCGGCGTCAGCCACACCTTCATCAACATGGAACCGGAGCCCGGACGTTCCGAAGATCCTGACGCCGCCGTGCGCCGGCTGCAGGCGGACGCGGTCGCTGCGGTGATCTTCATCGAACCCGACGAGGCGGGCCGGCGCATGCTGCGCTCCTTCGCGGCCGCCGGCACCCCGGTGGTCTGCGCCGCGCTCGATCCCATCCAGGAGCGCGTTCCGCACGCTTGCGCCGATGACCTCGCCGGCGGCGCCCTCGCCGCCCAGCACCTGCGCAGCCGCGGTTACCGGCGCCTCATCTACCTCCGCCCCTTCACCACCACCTGGGTCGAGTCGCGCCTCGCCGGCGCGCGCGGCGCCGCGTCCGACGCGGCCGTGACCGTCTTCCCGGCCGCGCCGGCCGCCGCCGCACCGCCGGATGGCGCAGGCCAGGCGCTGGCGGGCGCCGACGTGGCGACCGCGCTGCTCGCCGCCGGGATGGCGCCGGGCACCGGCATCATCGCCCCGAACGACGCGGTGGCCGCCGCCTTCATGCGCGTCGCCGCCCGGTCCGGCTGCACGGATGGCCGCGACTACGGCATCATCGGCTTCGACGACCGCGAACGCGGCTTCGGCCTGACCAGCCTGCGCCAGCCGCTGGAGCAGGTCGGCGCGGAAGCCGCCGGCATGGCGCTGCGCCTGCTGCGCGGCGAGGCGTGCCCATCGCACGTGGCGCTGCCCTACCGGCTGATCCCGCGCACGTCGACGCGGCCGTGGGCGGAGCGCTGAGAGCCCGACCCCTCACTTCCCGTGGCAGCTGCGCTCCTGCCCGGCCCAGGTGTCGAGCGCCACGCCGGTCTCCAGGTAGGACTTCAGGCTCGACAGCACGCGCGGCCAGCCGCCGGAGATGCTCGTCGCCATGTCGGAACCCGCCACCAGCTCGTCGTGGGCGACGTGCAGGCGCACCATGTCCTGGATCTGCTCGATCGCGAAGGTGACGCGCGAGTGCTTGGTCTCGTCGGCGAAGTCCTCGGGCAGCACCCAGGACAGGACCAGGCGCTTGGGCGGCACGCTCTCGCGCACGATGCCGGCGCACACGGCGGTGCCCTTCGGCGTGCGGTGCTCCCAGCGCGAGCCCGCCTTCCAGTCCGAGAAGTTGGCGTTGCCCCAGTACGTGGCGGCGAACTCCGGCGTGGTGATCGCCGCCCACACCTTCTCGGGCGTGGACTTGATGAAGGTGGTGTAGTGGAATTCGGTGGTGGTCATGGCTGGTCTCCTTCGAGAACGCGTTTGAGGTGGTGCAGCGCGGCGAGGTGGTCGGCCTGGAAACGGCCGATCCAGCGCAGCGCGATGTCGTGGATGGGAACGGGATTGAGGTGGTGGATCTTCTCGCGACCGCGGCGCACGCTCACCACCAGGTTGGCGGCTTCGAGGATGGCGAGGTGCTTCGACACCGCCTGGCGGCTCATGTCGTGCCCGTCGCAGAGCTGGCCGAGCGCCAGTCCCCCCTCGTCGCGCAGGCGATCGAGGATCAGCCGCCGGCTGGCATCCGCGAGGGCCTTGAAGACGAGGTCGTCCGCGGTCATGGGGGTGTTATGCAACCATTTGGTTGCATGTCAATGACCAACCCTGCCGTGCCGCGGAAAGCCGCAGGCCGCGCTGCCCGACTTCGCGGACCCGGCTTGTTTCCGAAGCCGCGCAACCAAGCATGACCCCGCGGAGCCCCCTCCATGTCCGACCCGACCACCATCCACATCGGCGTCCTGGCCGTGATCGGCGACTTCACGCGCATGCAGGCCGAAGCGGTCGCGCTCTTGGAAAGGCATCTGCAGGTTCCGCCGCGCATCAAGGCCATCGACTGGGCCGTCCTCCGGAACCAGTGGAGGGACGCGCATCGCCTGCACGAGGTCTTCGAGGTTTTCAAACCGCACGGATTCGGCGTGGAGATCCGCCTCCGGTCCCTGCACGTTGATTTCGATTTCTGTCGGTCGGGCAGGCCGGGCGGTTTCGATGCCTGGCGACTGTACAACCACACCCTGAACCATCCCGGACGCTTCATCGCATTGGATCAGCGAGCATTCGACCAAGCGATCACGGCGCTGCTCGGGTCAGGCGTCATCGAGGAGGAGGAGAATCTCACGTTCATGAAGGAGAGTGCGGCCGGTGGCGCGTTTCCACGGATCGGCAGGATGGCCTCCGGAACGGACGCGATCCTCCTCCAAGCCTGTTCCCAGGAAACGTTCGTGGCGCTCGCCACCACATGGGCGTCGTTCCTCGGCGGAGTGCTGTCTGAGCTCATCGAGGGACCTGGCCAATCGCAATGCCACCTCGCCCTCGAGGGCGGAAGGTTCTGGTTGGCGTACGACGACTTCCAGGACGCGATCTCCATCGAACCTCGGGACGATGCGTCTGCGCGGCTCGTCCCGATGATCCTTGCGCGCGCCAGACGCATGCGCACCGTCGAGTCGTGATGAACAGCCTCCTCCCGCGCACCTGCCTGTTCCTGCTGCTGCTCGCCAACCAGGCGCATGCAGCCGTGGGCCCCGCCACCGTGCCCCCCGCCCCCCACCACGCCGCCGAGGTCGAGGACTTCGCCCTCCTCGACCAGCACGGCGTCTTCCAACACCTCACCGCGTACCGTGACGCCAAGCTGGTCGTGCTGTTCACCACCCAGGTCGGCTGCCCCATCGTCCGCGCCAGCGCCGCGGAAGTGCAGCGCCTGGCGACGCTGTACGCGCCGCAGGGCGTGCGCTTCCTGCTGCTGGACGCCGGCTCCGACGACGCGCGCACCGACATCGCCGCGGAGGCGCAGTCCCTGGGCCTGACCGTCCCCATCGCCCACGATGAGAGCCAGCTGGTGTGCGAGGGCCTCAAGGCCACGCGCACCGCCGAGGCGATCGTGGTGCGCACCGGGGACTGGACGATCGCGTGGCGCGGCCCCCTCGACGACCGCGTCGGCTACGGAACGCAGAAGGACGCGGCCAGCCGGCACTGGCTGGTGGAGGCCCTCGACGCGGTGCTCGCCGGCAAGCCGCCGCCCGTCGATGCCGACGCGGTCAAGGGCTGCGCCATCACCTACGCGGCGCCGCGCGGCCGCGCCCGCATCGACTTCGCCACCGACGTGGCGCCGATCCTGCAGGCGCACTGCACCCGCTGCCACCAGACCGGGGGCATCGCGCCGTGGGTGATGAGCTCGCACACGAAGGTCGCGGCCTGGAGCGACATGATCCGCGAAGTCGTGCGCACGCGGCGCATGCCACCGTGGGGCGCCGACCCCGCGTACGGCACCTTCGCCAACGATGATTCGCTCTCGGTCGCGGAGACGCGCACGCTGGTCCACTGGACCGAGTCCGGCGCTCCCGGCTCCGCGAGCGATCCGCTCGCCGCCCACCCGCCGCAGCCGGTCGACGAGTGGCCGCTCGGCAAGCCCGACCTGATCATCACCCTTCCGGAACAGACGGTCCCCGCCACCGGCACCCTGCCCTACCGCATGCTCACCGCGCGCGTGCCGTGGACCCAGGACACCTGGGTGCGCGCCGTCGACCTGCACCCCAGCAACCGCAAGGTCATGCACCACGGGTTCGCCCTGCTGTCCGAACCCAGGGAGCAGAACGGCCTGAACTCGTTCTTCGCCAGCTACGTCCCCGGCCAGGAACCCGTCCCGTTCCCGAAAGGCACCGGGAAGCTGCTGCGCGCAGGCACCACCCTGACCTTCCAGTTCCACTACACCACGAACGGCGTCGCCGGGCGCGACACGCCCCGCCTGGGCCTGTACATCGCGCACGAGCCCATCGCCCGTGAACTGCGCGTGTCCAGCGCCCACCAGACGCACCTCGACCTGCCGCCCGGCGCGCGCTCCATCCCCGCCGTCGCGCTCCTGACCAGCCCGAAGCCCGTCGTGCTCTATGCGCTCTCACCGCACATGCACCTGCGCGGCGATTCCATGCGCATGATCGCCGAGCTGCCCGACGGCAGCAGCGAGACGCTGCTGTCCGTCCCGCACTACGACCTCAACTGGCAGCAGTGCTACCAGCTGCGCGAGCCGAAGGCGCTGCCCGCGGGCACGCGCATCCGCTGCGTGGGCACGTTCGACAACTCGGCCCTCAACGGGCGCAATCCCGACCCCACGAAGCGCGTGCACTGGGGTGAGCAGAGCTGGGATGAGATGTTCATCGGCTACTGCGTCTACGCGGATGCGGGACCGTAGGACGCGCTTTTCGCGCACCTGAAACTCCCCCGACCCGCTCGCGCCCGGTCATCAGGCGCCAGCGGGCAGAATCTCCGACACGTCGGCCCCCGTCTTTCCATTCACCCATGCTCTCCCACGCCCACCGGAACGTCGTCACATGGCCGCACACCTGATCCCCTCCTTGGCGTCCGCTGCGCGGTCCTGTCTGCTGGGTCTGGCAGCTGCCGCCACCACGATGGCCGCCGAACCGGCCCCCGCGGCCAACGATCCCGCCACCATCGTCCCGCTCAGCAAGGCGACCTTCTTCCTCATGGAGGACTTCGAATCGACCGAGCCCGGCAAGATCCCCAAGGCCTTCACCGCGGTCGGATCCGTGGCGGTGGTCGATGACGTGGCCCACACCGGCAGGCACGCCCTGCGCCTGAACGCGGCCGTCAGCGGCGCCCGCCAGATCGTGTGGAAGGGTCCGGCGCTGACCGCCATGGGCGGCGAGCACTGGGGCCGGCTCTTCTACCGCGTGCAGCTGCCCTCGCCCCTGCCCGCCGGCGGCGGGATCCACACCACCATCGTGGTCGGGGCCGGCGTGAGCCCGCTGGCCAAGGACAAGTACGAGGTGCGCCTGATGGGCACCAGCACCCGCGCCGATGGCGCATTCAGCTACCTGTACAACGTGCAGCCCCTGCAGGGCCGGGCCGAATTCGGCAAGGGCTCCGGCGAGGTCAACCACTACAGCGACGCCTGGACGCTGGCGGAGTGGTACGTCGATTACGCGACGCAGACCTACCGCTTCTTCATCAACGGCAAGGAGCTGACCGACCTCGCCATCCACAAGGGCGCGGGCGCCTTCGCCGGCGTCGAGATCCCGCAGGTCTTCGACTCGCTCGCGTTCGGCTGGCAGAACTACCAGGCCGCCGCCGGCGCCGGCTTCGTCACCTGGATCGACGACATCGCCCTGACCAAGGAGCGCATCGGCGGCGCGAAGCAGATCAAGCAGGACGAGCCGATGCGCTTCGCACCGGCCTTCGCCCCGCCCTCCGCCGAGCCCAAGGTCGCGAAGATCGAGGACGCGATCGCCAAGGGCCACGTCGGCCACGGCGTCAAGGACCTGGAAAAGCTCAGCACCGACAAGGACCAGAAGGTCGTCGACGCCGCCGCCGCCAGCCTGGCGGTGGTCCAGGCCTGGAAGGCGGAGAACGACGCCGAGTACACGCGCCTGAAGGACGCCGGCGACGTCTACACCGCCGCCGAACTGGCCACCGGCATGGCGACCAGCTACGCCGGCCACGACGCCGCCAAGGACTACCAGGACCAGGCCAGCACGCTGAAGAAGGACCCCGCCTACCCCGCCGGCAAGGAGTTCCAGAAACTCGCCGAGTTCCCCGCCGACCAGCTCAAGGACCCGCGCTTCGTGAAGATGCTGAAGGCGTTCGTGAAGAAGTATCCGATGGGCTATTACTTCGACCTGGCGCAGGCGCTGCTGCCGGACAAGTAGCGCGCAGCGGACGAGAGCCGGGCGCAGTAGGGAGGGTTTGCACGACTTCCAAGGCGCTCTTGCGTGATGGCGCGATGGTGAGGGGCTTCGCGGCCGTCATGCGCGAGAAGCCCACGACCAGCCCCATCGCACGAGCACTACGGCGTCTCAGATCCCCCAGCCGCCTCTTCCAACCGCTTCGCAATCCTCCAGCAAACCTCTGCGCACCCAGCATCACCCACCGCCAACGCCCGGAACTTCCCTGCCAGTCCCCGACAATAGTCCGGAGTGAAGGAAACGGTGAGGGTCCCCAACTCCGTCTCGACCGCCGCCAACATTCCCGCCTTCTCCTCTTCCGAATAATATGCCGGCGTGCCCCCCAGCGTCTTCACCATCCCATCCATCACCTGGATCACCCCCGAGCGCAAGAGATCGAGGTTATCCACCAGCGCCTTGGTCGCCACGGCATCCCCCTTCGTCTTGACCAGGAAAGCGGGGACCATTGCCCCAGCGATGCGCCCGGCTCTGCCACAAAGCCGCAGCATGAATGGCATCAACCCCGCCAGCTCATGGTCATAGCGCATCGCTGGATTCGCCCTCATCCTGGCGAGATACGACTGGAACACGGGATTGCTGCAGTCCATCAGCCGCCCCGCTCCGGCAAAGCGTTCCAACAACGCGATCCGCTCATCATCGAGAAAGGCCAGGTTCCGACTGTCGGTGTACCCCGCGAGCAGAGCCCGCCCCGCTGGCGCCTGCCAGTCCAGGGTCAGCGCCCCCGCCTGGATCTCGGGGCCTAGGGCGACGTAGTCGTCGACCGTCCACACCTTCCCCGCGTCGGGGATGGTGACCGCACCGGCGACGGGGACGAGAAGAAGGGGCATGAGCAGGAGGATGGCGGCCTTCAGCATGGTCAGCCATGACATGGGGAGGGCCGTGAACGCAAGCTCGTGCACGAGCGCTCCTGGGCTCCGGAACGGATTGCCCTCCGCACCACCTGCCCTAACGTCACACCATGAAAAAGCCGGCCGCCACCCCCTCCCAGCCGGCCTCGGAACTCATCACCCAGAAGATCGCCGACCTCGGCGACTGGCGTGGCAAGACCCTCAGCCGGATGCGCGCGCTCATCACCGCAGCCGCCCCCGGTGTCGTCGAGGAGTGGAAGTGGAACGTCCCCGTGTGGTCCCACGACGGCATCATCTGCACCGGCGAGACGTACAAGAAGGTCGTGAAACTGACCTTCGCCAAGGGCGCGTCCCTGAAGGACCCCGCCGGCCTCTTCAACTCGAGCCTCGAGGGGAACACCCGCCGCGCGATCGACATCGCCGAAGGGGCGCAAGTCGACGCGGCCGCTTTCACCGCGCTGGTGCGCGCTGCGGTGGCGCTCAACCAGTCCGCGGCGGTGAAATCGGGCACGAAGACGAAAGCCTGAGGCCGCGGCGCACCGCGCGCCTCATCTTCCGAGCGTCTTGTCCGCATTGACCATCTCGATGACGTCCAGCGACACGTCGACGATCCGCAGGCCCGGTCTCTTCGCCAGCAGGCACGAGGAGTCGGTGATGACGATGGCGTACCGGTCACCCAGCACCTTCTTCACGTAGGTCGACAGCAGCACGCGCTTCTCCCCATCGATGGCCGCGTTGATCGCGCACACCTCGGACAGGTAGGGGCTGGTGAGCGTCCCGCTCTTCCGCTTGTCCTCGTCGTCCTTCTTCTGGATCTCCGTCTTCTGGGCGACCAGTTCCCGGCCGTGCTCGGTCCGCAGCAGGAGGAGGTCGCCGTACTGGTCCAGGGTGGTGAAGTTGACCAGGGCGATCTCATCATCCTGGGCGTAGGCGGAGGAGATGAGGAAGAGCGCCAGGAAGAGGATCCGCATGGAGCGGGTCAACGCAGGAGCGGGAGGTCGGTTCATTTCCCGGGCATGGCGCGGTCATGGACCCGATATCGACTTCGTCCCGAGCAGGTCGGGCGCCAGCTCTACCACGTGAAGAGACCCTTCCCTCGTGCGACCCGAATAAGTCCTCAGATAGAAGCCGATTTGCGGAACGACGCCAATAACAGCGACCGCGTCTGTCCGAGGAGGCCGCTTCACAAAAAGGCATAACCCCTGGCTTGCGCCAGAGGTTATGTTTGGTACCCGATAGTGGACTTGAACCACTGACCCCCACCATGTCAAAACCGTTCCCGGTTGTTTCGCATATTTGCGTATGTTCGATTACATCGGTATTTCCAGGGCTTTTTTTGCTTTTCTTATCTCTGCGATTTCGCATAATTGCCGTAGGTTAGTGTGCGATAGTGTGCGGAATTTTTGGCCCGGAGCTACCATGACCAGACATTCACCCCTCGGCATCGAGGGTACCGCGCTCTCCTACCGCGACCCCGACGCGCAGGGGCGCTTCACTTCCGCTCAGGTCCGTGCCAAGGACGACAACGGGAAGTGGCTGGCCAAGCGCTTCGCCGTGACGAGCTGGCACCGCGACGGCTCCCCCCTGCTTCCAGAAGAGGCCAAGGAATGGGCGAGGCAGACCAAGCGCACCTTCATCAAGGGAGAGGCAGTGGCCACCGCCGCGACCTTCAAGGATTTCGCCGACTTGCTGGCGGAGAACCTCCAGGCGTCCGGGGTCAATGACGAACGGATCGCTTTGGTCCGCGCTGTCGGCCGGGAGGTCGCCGCAAAGGGCATGAGCGACATGCGCCGCGACACGTTCGCCCCCCGGCTCCAGACCTGGGTCCGCGACCTCAAGGCCGGCTGGTCGATGGCGCCCGACGCCCCGAACCGCCGCAAAGGCCAAGTCCCCCTCTCTCCTGCGAGCAAGAACAAGATCCTTGCCGTGTGCCGGCAAATAACGGGATTGGCACTCAAAAAGCGCCGCCTTCCCTACGATCCGCTCATTGAGGTGCCACACTTCCGGGAAGAGTCCAAGTTGAAGGCGCTGTTCACCGTCGATGAGTTGCGCCGCATGGTCAGCGACGAGGCGCGCATGCATGCAGCTTCCGAGCAACGCAAAATCGAAGCAGCACTCGCCGCCTATCCAGGGCGACGCATGTCCGCGATTTATTTCCTCGCCAAGGACCGCGGGTGCCACTGGACGAGCATTTACAACGCCCTCAAGTGGGACCCGGTGGCAGATCCATGGTGGCTGGCCTGCTGCCTGCTGGTATATACCGGATGCCGAGCGCAGGAGGCAATGGCACTACGCTGGGAGTGGATCCGCTGGGATGCCCGGATCATCACCCTCAAGCTGAGCGGGGATTACGACAACAAGACGAAGACTGAGCGCCTCATCCCACTGGAACCGGAACTTGCGGATATCCTTCGCCCGATAGCCAAACCAGCCGGACACATCTTACCGCCCGAGATCCGCGCTGGGGGCAGTGGCATGAAGAGCCGGAAGACCGCCGCCGAAGGTGAAGGAGCCCGCGACTACACCATGGCGCTACGCCGGTATCTCAAGCGTATCGGCCTCGAAGCCCTGGATCGCACCGCTCACAGCCTGCGGCATTGTTACATCACCCTCAAGCTTGCGCGAGAGGACATGAATGTGGAGCGACTCCGGAAAGCCGTGGGACATCAGGCGTTCGTTACGACAATGGGGTATGGGAAGCTGTCCCAGCTCTATGAGAGCGAAGTCGACCAATGGCCGGATACAACCTTATGGTTGAGGCGTCCCGTTCAGCGAGGACCTCAATACGCCTCAGCGAATGGACTCGGAAATTGAGCGCTACTACGCAAGTAATTTCAACGCATTACAGTCCCTAACCTTGTTCACTTGTGATCCCCGATCCGCGCCTGAACACGCTCCAATCCTTCTTTGTTTCCGACTACCTGATAGAGGACGGCAAGTCGGCGAAGAGCCCTAAAGTAGAACCAACTGTTAGCCACCCAGTTCTTTCCAGCATAATAGGCTTCGGCCCGCTCGAATGCTGTGATTGCCAATTTTGGTAAATGCACCGCTTCATAAATGTCACCGATCCTGACATCGATGATACCGATTATTAGACTGGCTGGCGGTTGGTTACGCTCAAGGATTGTACGCGCGTGTTCCGCCGCAGCCAACGCCAAACCCATCTTCCCTTCAGCGACGAGTATATCGGAAAGGCGCCGGTACGGGCTCGCCGCATCGGGATTATTGATCGTAGTGCTACTCTCGCAATCTTGAATGTTGTTTAGCTCGCCAGCCTCCGCTTCGGCAAGCCTCCCTGCGGCAAGCAGAAAAGTCGGTCGCTCGGAAGATTCGACCTTCAGCGCACGGCCTTGAAGAAAAAGAAGTCCGTCATGCCATTCCAAGCGGTAATGACTGAACATAGACTGCCTCGTGGCAATGGCCTTGGCTTCCATCTCCGGTGAGGATCGTCCGTTGTATGCGAAGAGTTGGGTCGCAAGAGCCATATTTCTTGTAACGAGGGCATCCAGACGGTCACGCTGATGGGCATCTGCGGTATTGTACAAAGGACGTAATGATCAAGCTGTGCCACATGGTCTTTGATATCACTCAAAGAATTGGTGAAGGCATCATATGCCGAATGATAATCGCCACTCATCATGGCAGTGAGACCCAACTGGAATTGATCAGCTGAGCTGGCCAAACGCGTCAGCCCAATTGATAGGAATGAAATTAACGAAAGTGAACAGATTGCCGAACCGGACCTTTTAATTCGCTTCGCGCTCATGTCTTATCCTTGAGCGTAGCATTGCGCTGCCCACGTCGTGGGCAATTGGAAAGAGTGCCGAGCACAAGTGGCGCGCCGCCTAGCCGCGGCGGAGCGAGCGTAGCGAGTGAGCACGGCGTAGCGGCATGCCACTTGTGCGGAGAGTTGGAAACCGAGACGCATGGTCTCCCGTTCACCGACTGGTTAGGTCGGTCGCGTTCCAAGATTATCCCAATCGTAATACCCTGTCACATCCGACAAGTAGGTTCTGACGATAGCCCTACATTGCTTCCAAATCGGATGATTCTTGAACCCACTATCGGTTTGAATATCTGCATCGTTAGATTCATGGATAATTGATGTAATCCGTGTAGCGACTTTTACTATCTTAGACTCATGGTTTGAAAGTTTTCCAAGTTGTAAAAGGAGGTCTATAGAGATTATAATCTGTTCAGGAACCGGGTCAGCGTTACTTTTCAGCATATCGATCGTCATATCTGGATGCAGTGCTATGTGAAACAGCGACTCGGAAATTGCAGAAATGCAATATGCCGGACTCTTTGTCATTTGAGAC
>CAWFSD010000032.1:0-37296 GCA_963818245.1 uncultured Planctomycetota bacterium | reverse complement strand
CGCGCAGCACGCGCCGGCACACGCCATAGACCATGCCGCTGTGGCGGCGCACCAGCTCGGCGAAGCAGCCCCCGTCCCGGGTGCTGGCGAACTGGTCGAGAAGCGCCTGATCGCTGGGTGCCATGCCGTCCTCGTCCCTCCAGTATAGTGTCGTGGACGCGGTGGCGCTTATGCACAGCGGCTGGTAATGGGTTGGAACGCCATGTGCTCGGATCGGGTGCACCCACCCGGGAGACGGCCATGGCCACCGAAGACTTCCTCATCGAGCGGCACACCGACGGCTGGCATGTCCGCATGCACGGCAATGAACCGCACATCTTCCGCACCCGCGAGCAGGCGGAGTCCTTCGCCCACGGCGCGCTCGCCGATGGGGCCAGCGCTGCGCAGGCCCAGACGCGTCAAGGAGATATGGTGCCGGTTGAGCACCACCCGCAGGCCCACGCGGCGCGCGGGTGCGAGTAGGGAGGCGATGCTATCGAGCTCAGCCCTTCGCTGGTCCCGGGTCCGGGGACCATCGGGGGTCGGTCTGCGGCCGGGATCCACACGGACCGATCGAACGGCACGTCATACGGATACGACAGAGAGCTCCAGAGCACCAGAGGAGACGAATCGGCGACCCGGGCATGCATTGTGCATGCCGGCGGTGCCGCCGGGACCCTCACTTCACCGTCTGTTCCACCTCGAGTTGCGCCAGCACCGCGGGCGGCGGGCCATCGAACTTGGGCAGCGGTACGTTGCCTTCGTAGCCGATGGCCTTCCACCCCGCCGGCGTCGAGTAGTAGGCGCCGGCGGTCAGCCCACGGAACACCGCGAAGAAGCGCGCGCCGGACTTGAACAGCTCGGTGGCGTTCTTCTCGAAGCAGATGTCGGCGCAGATGCCGTCCTTCTGCGCGTCGCTGAGCGCCGCGAAGCCGGCGCCGTAGCGACGCCGCGACTCCGCCTCGAGCCAGGCCAGGCCGGGGACGATGACCTTGCGATCGTTCATCTGGCCGGGGTACGGCGCGCTCACCCACTCGTCGATGAAGTCGACCACGCGCAGCTTCGACGCGGCGGGGCCGTAGGCGTCGGCGGGCATGATGAAGTCCGCGAGCGCGATGCTGGTGGCGCGCTCGGCCGCGGTCAGGGTCAGCGGCCAGGCGTCGCCGGCCTTGTACACGCGCGTCAGCAGCGGATCGGTGCCGTATCCCGGCGCCGTGATCGGCGCCAGGCCGCCGGGGCCGGAGCGGTCGAGGCAGCCGGCCACCTGGCTGGCGGCCGCGGCCGCGGCGAACCACTTGAGCACGGTGCGGCGCGGCAGGCGGATGGCGGGATCGGGCATCCGTTCAGGGAGGCCGGACGTGAAGGGCTCGGGCATGTCGTGGGTGGGCATCAGAGGTTCCCCTTCTTCGCCTGATCGACGATGTAGTCGCCGGTGCGCCAGGCGAGCGCCATGATGGTCAGGGTCGGGTTCTTGTCGGCGTTCGACGGGAACGGCGAGCCGTCGACCAGGAACAGGTTCTTCACGTCCCAGCTCTGGTTCCAGCCGTTCACCACCGAGCTCTTCGCGTCGGCGCCCATCAGCGCGCCGCCGACCTCGTGGATGATCTTGCCGCCCGGCTCGATTTCCGTGGCGGCCTTGGGCTTGGCGCGGCGCACCGTGCCGCCCATGGCGCTGAAGATCGCGGTGAAGGTCTCCTGGGCGTGGTCGGCCTGGCGCAGCTCGTGCTCGCTGAACTTCCAGTTCCAGCGGATCACCGGGATGCCCCACTTGTCCTTGACCAGCGGGTCGAGCTCGGCGAAGGAGTCCTCGTTCGGGATCATCTCGCCGCGGCAGCTCAGGTAGACGAACGAGCCGTAGTAGCGGCGCGCGGCCTCCTTGAACTTCGTGCCGTAGGCGCCCTGGCCGAGGTCGTCGGGCAGCGGGTTCCAGCCGCCCGGCATGTCGCGCGAGCCGCCCATCTCGATGTGGTAGCCGCGCGCGAAGCCGAGCTTGCCGGCGAGCTGCTCCTTATAGAGCCACCACGGCGAGTAGAAGTGCGAGCCGCCGGCGCCGTCCTCGTTGTGCGACGGGACGTTCTCGAGCTTGGGGATCTGGCCGACCAGGCTGGTGCCGACCGTGTCCATGACGTATTTGCCGACCTTGCCGCTGCTGTTGGCCAGGCCGTTGGGGAAGGACGCGCTCTTCGAGTTGAGCAGGATGCGCACGGTCTCGCCGCTGCTCGCGGCGAGGATGACGATGCGCCCGCGCACGCGCTCCTCGTGGCCGGTGGTCTTGTCGATGAACAGCACGCCGGTGGCCTTGCCGTCCGCGCCGAGCAGCACCTCGCGCGCGTGCGCGTTCGGCAGGATGTCGAGGTTGCCGGTCGCCAGCGCCGGCGGCAGGTGCACGGTCGTGCTCTGGTAGTTGGCGCCGATGCTGCAGCCGCGCCCGCAGGGCGTCGCCCAGAAGCACGCGCCGCGCTTCCGCATCGAGTCGGCGACGATCTTCTGCGCCCACTCGTTGCCGGGGAAGAGCTTGGCCGGGATGGTGTCGGCGTCGAGCGCCTTGGTCAGCACCGCGCGGTGGATCGGCATCACCGGCACGCCCACGGTCTTGGCGTGCTTCTGCACCAGCAGCTCGGCCGCGCGGCCCTTGGGCGCGGGCAGCAGCACGCCGTCGGGCGAGTCCGGGGTGTTCTCGTGGCCCTCGTTGGTGCCGTAGACGCCGATCAGCTGCTCGACCCGGGTGTAGTACGGCGCGACGTCCTCGTAGCCGATCGGCCAGTCGAAGCCGAGCCCGTCGCGGCTGCGCGGCTTGAAGTCGTAGGGACCGTTGCGCAGCGAGATGCGCCCCCAGTGGTTGGTGCGGCCGCCGAGCATGCGCGCGCGCCACCACCAGAACTTGCGCGCCGGGTCGTCGCTGCCCTGCGTGTAGGGCTCGTTCGGCACCTGCCAGCCGCCGTCGACGGTGGCGTCGTGGAAGCCGAAGTTCTTCTCCGGCGTGCCGACGCCGCGCAGCGGCGCCTCGTCCGGGCGCTGGAACATCGGCGTCTCGGTCGCCGGGTCGTAGGCGCGGCCGGCCTCGAGCATCACGCACTTCAACCCCGCCAGGGTCAGGGTCATCGCCATCTGGCCCGCCACCGGCGCCGGAGCCGACGATGACGACGTCGTAGGTGGGCTGGGCGGTCTTGGCGGTGATGATGGGCATGCGCGGATCCGTGGGCGGGGGGCTGGGAACGCCGGAGCAGGGGACGATGCGCCCGTCCTGGGCGCTTTCCAGCTGTTCCTGGGCGCGCGTCCGTCTCGCGTGCCCTTGGCGTCTCCCTGGCTTCCCGAATCCGCGACCGGCCCTAGCCTGCCGCCCATGCCGTCCGACCTGCTGCTCGAAGCCACCGGCCTGGTGAAGCATTTCGCCGGTCGCCGGGTGGTGGACGGGGTCGGCGTGCAGCTGCGCGCGGGCACGGTGCTGGGGCTGCTCGGGCCGAACGGCGCGGGCAAGACCACGACGCTGCGCATGCTCAGCGGCTTCATCCCGCCCGATGCGGGCGGCATCGCCTACCTCGGCCGGGACTTCCGGACGGCGCGCAGCGCGACCAAGCGCCTGCTCGGCATCTGCAGCCAGGAGGACACCCTCGACCAGGAATTCCCGGTCGCGGAGAACCTGCTGCGCTACGCCGGCTACTTCAGGCCGCGGGTGGAGGGGCTGCGCGCGCGCGTCGACGAGCTGCTCGACGCCTTCGGCCTGCGCCCGTTCGCGGGGCACCGCCCGGAGGAGCTCTCGGGCGGTTTCCGCCGCCGGCTGATGATCGCGCGCGCGGTGGTGCACCGGCCGCGCGTGCTGTTCCTCGACGAGCCCACCACCGGCCTCGACCCGCAGGCGCGCGTGGCGCTGTGGCAGCTGGTCAACCGCCTGCGCGGCGAGGGCCTGGGCATCATCCTCACCACCCACTACATGGACGAGGCCGAGCGCCTGAGCGACGAGCTGGTGGTGCTCGACGGCGGCCGCATCACCGCGCGCGGCCAGCCGCGCGCCCTGCTCGGCGCGGTGCTCGGCGAGCACGTCGCGGTCTACGTGACCGGCGGCGACGCCGCGCTCGAGGAGCGCGTCGCGGCGTGGCTGCGCGCCGCGGGCGCCTCGACCCCGGCGCCGATCATGGACGAGTGGCACCTGCCGCTGCGCGCCGGGCAGCTCGCCGCCTTCGCCGCCGCCTTCCCCGGACTGGCCCTGCGCCTGCGCGAGCCGACCCTGGACGACCTCTTCCTCAAGCTCGCGCGCGACGGCGAGGGCGCCGCCGCCGCAGCGCGAGTCGGCGCGGGCGCCATGACCCTGCTCGCCCTCGCCGACTGGCGCTCGTGGGCGGTGATGCGCCGGCACGCGCGCGTCTACCTGCGCACCTGGTACATCGGCATGATGCCGCCGGCGATGGAGCCGGTGGTCGCCATGCTCGCCTTCGGGCTCGGGCTGGGCGGCTTCATCGGCGCGCTGACCTGGCACGGCCAGACCCTGCCCTACCTCACCTACCTGGCGCCGGGGCTGTGCGCCTACACCGCGCTCAACGCCCCGTTCTTCCACGCGCTGTGGGGCGCCTACGTGCGCATGTACTATCAGAAACTGTACGACGGCCTGCTCGCGACCCAGGTCGAACTCCCGCACGTCGTGGCTGGGGAGATCCTGTGGGGCGGCACCATGGGCACGATGTTCGTCGGCGCGGTGGTGACCGTCATCCTCGGCCTCGACGCCTGCGGCGTGCTGCACCTGCCCCATCCGCTGATGCTGCCCCTGGTGCTGCCCCTGGTGTTCGTGATGGGCTGCGCGATGGCCGCCTTCGCGCTGACCTTCACCGCGGTGCTGCCGAGCATCGACCACATGAACCTGCCGGCCTTCCTGCTCGCCATCCCGCTGAGCCTGGTGAGCAGCACGTACTTCCCGGTGCCCGAGGGGCAGCGCGGTGGTGGGCGTGCTGCTCGCCATCAATCCCGTGCACCACCTGGCGGAGAGCGCGCGCGCCCTCGCCATCCTCGGAGCGCCGGATGTCCACGTGGTGTGGACGCTGGTCAGCAGCGGGGTGCTGCTCGCGGTGGCCATGCCGCTGGCGACGATGCTGTTGAGGAAGCGGCTGCTGGGCGGGTGACCCTCGACCCGTCGATGCCACCCGCGCCACGGGCGCGCCAGGGGGCCGGCGCGGGGTGCGGTACTTCAGTACACCAGACAAGCCGGCCACCGGTCGGTACTTCCTCTCTGCGTGCGGCGCCCAAGAGTGCCGTGCATCACCACCTTCCGGAGCCCCCCATGCGCACCCAGTACCTCATCCTCGCCGCGTGCGCCCTGCTCGCCGTGCTCGGCCTGACGTCGGGGGCGGTCGCGGTCGAGCCCAAGGCGGACGAACCGGCGGCGCGCTGCTTCGAGATGCGCACCTACACCGCCAATCCCGGCAAGATGGCGGCCCTGCACGCGCGCTTCCGCGAGCACACCAACGCGCTGTTCGTGAAGCACGGCATGACCCTGGTCGGCTACTGGACGCCGACCGACGACGAGGCCGCCGCCGACACCCTGATCTACATCCTCTCCTACCCCAGCCGCGAGGCGCGCGAGGCGTCGTGGAAGGCCTTCAGCGCCGACCCCGACTGGGTCAAGGCCAAGGCCGCCTCCGAGGTCGAGGGCCCGCTGGTCGGCAAGGTGGTGTCGGTGTTCATGAAACCCACCGACTACTCGCCGCTGCGCTGAACTACCTCGCCTTGGCCGCCTGCGCCGCGGCCAGCACCGCGTCGTAGTCGGGCTCGTTGGGCAGGTCGGACACGATCTGCACGTAGCGCACGATGCCGGCGCCGTCGACCACCACGCTGGCGCGCGCGTCCAGGCCGAGCTCCTTGATGAACAGGCCCCAGGCGCGCGCGAACGAACCGTCGTAGTAGTCGCTGAGCACCGTGATCCCGACGATGCCCTCGGCCGCGCAGTAGCGCCCCTGGGCGAAGGGCAGGTCGCGCGAAACGAAGATGACCTCGGTGCCCGCGAGCTTGGCGGCGCGCGCGCTGAAGGCGTGCGCCTGCTTGGAACAGGTCGGCGTGTCCAGCGAGGGCGCGGTGGTGACGATGCGCACGGTCCCGTCGTTCCAGGCGATCGCCGCTGGCTGCAGGCCCTTGTCGCGCAGGCCGGTCGACGGCGGCGCGGGCTGGCCGACCACCAGCGTGGGGCCGACCAGGGTCAGGGCGGATCCGCCGCGGCCGTGGACGGCGCCTGCGTGCTCCTCGGGCTCGGCGGCGGACAGCGGCAGCGCGGCCAGGGCGAGGCCGAGGATGGGGAGCAGGAGCGTGAAGCGGATGGGGGTGGTCATGGCGGCATGATGCGTGCGGTGCGGGAAGGGGGAGCGGAAAGCCGCCCGCGCCCGGCGGCCGCGCTGACTCCGATAGCCATGGCCATGATGGATTCCCGTCGTCCCGCTCGCGTCTCGTGCCTCGTGCCCCGTGGCTGGCGTCTCGCCGATCGCACCTCAGTCCGCGAACGGCCCCTTCCACCGCACCGCCAACCCGATCCCACGGATCAGCGCGCGCGACAGCAAGGCGAGGTCCAGGGGCATGCCGCGCCGGCGGATGTCCAGCAGCAGCGCGATGCGCACCGCGTCGCAGCGGTTGTGCACCTCGTGCGTGAAGGTGTCGTCCCACAGCAGGCTCTCGCCATCGCCGATGCGGTGCTCGTGGCCGTCCACGGTCAGCACCGCGGCCGGGCGGCCGTCCGCGGCCAGGGGCACCACCAGCCCGAGGTGGAAGCGGATGATGCCGCGGAACGGCCCGCGGTGCGGCGGGATGTGCTTGTGCGGCGCCAGGAACGAGAGCGTCGCCGAGAGCACGTCCGGATCGGCCTCGACCAGCGCGGCGATGCGCGGGCAGCGCGCCTGGTTGCCGCGCACCGGCACGCCGTAGGCCTTGAGCACCAGCATGCGCCAGTCGCGCGCGTCGTTGGCCGAGACGTCCGCCTGCTGCGGCATCAGTTCGTGGAAGCGCGGCACCTGGGCGAGGTCGGCGGCGATGGCCAGGGCCTCGTCGCGCAGCGCGGGCCACGCCGCGATGAAGCGCTCGGCGCCGGGGAAGTGCTGCCGGGGGTCGAGCACCGGCGGCGTCGCGATGCGGGAATCGTAGATGCGCCGCACGACCTCGGTCGCGCGCTCGTACATGACTGGCATCCTGGCATGGTTGGCGCGCGGCGGCGGCGCACAACCCCCTGCCCTTCCGGCTCGAGCGGGTTGGACCACCAGCTTTTCATGCAATTTGCATGGGCCTTGCCGACCGGGATCGGTTACGTGGATCCCTCACCGCGCGGGAAGCTGCACAACGGGTGGCTGCCGTGGGCCTGGGTGAGCAGCGCGTGGATGGTGAGCTTGCGGAAGGTCTGCTCGACCGTGGCCATGGCGTTGTCGAGGCTGCGGTGCAGCGGGCACAGGTTGGTGCCGTGCTCAGCGATGCCGAGCGGGCAGTGGTCGATCCGCACCAACGGGTCGACCGCCTGGACGACGTCGTAGATCGCCAGGTCCTTGGCCGGTCGCGCCAGGGTGAAACCGCCGTAGAGCCCGCGCTGCGAGCTCACCAGCCCCGACCGCACCAGGCCTTGCAGGATCTTCGCCAGGTAGCCCACCGGCACCCGGGTGCCCTTGGCGATGGCCTGGGCGGTCTGCGCCTCGCTGTGGTCGGCCAGGTACGTGACGGCGCGCAGGGCGTACTCGGCGGTCTGGGAGATCATGCGGGCCGGCCCCTTATAAGGATCAATGGATATTGATATCCTTTGATCGGGGATGGGCAATGGGAGTGCGAGCGTGAGGCACTAGACGCCGAGACCCGAGACCCGAGACCCGAGACCCTAGACCCTAGACCCTAGACCCTAGACCCTAGACCCTAGACCCTAGGGGACAGCCTTGTTGGAGTCGGCGTTGACCGTTGTTTACGCGGTCTCGAGTACTCGAATCTCGCGACCAGGGTCTGGGTCTAGGGTCTCGGGTCTTTCAATGCAGGCTGACCGCCCCCCCCACCGCCCGCGCCAAGCGGATCTGCGCCAGCGCCAGCACTTGGCGGGCGGTGACGAGCTGCTCCTGGGCGCGGGTCAGGCCGCGCTGGGCGTCGATCAGGTCGAGGCTGCCGCCGGCGCCGGCGGCGAAGCGGTCGCGCGCCTCCTTGACCTCGCGCTCGGCGAGGTCGCGCTCCTCGGTCGTCGAGACCAGCACGGCGCGGCCGGTCTGCAGCTGGATGACCGCGTCGCGCACCTCGGCGTCGATGCCCTGGGTGAGGTCGTCGAAGCGCAGGCGCTGCTGGGCCAGCCGGCGGTCGCTGATCTCCTCGTGGTAGCGGTCGCGGTCGAGCAGCGGGATGGTGAGCTGCACGCCGACCTCCCACGAGGTGTCGGTGTCGTTGATCTTGCGGCCGATGCGGCCGCCGTCGGCGAAGCCGTCGATGCGCGGCAGGCGCTGACCGCGCGCAGCGCGGCGATCGGCCTCGAGGGCTGCGAGGGTCTCGAGCGAGACCTGCAGCTCGGGGCGGCCGCCGTGCGCGACCTTCAGCGCGGTGGCGAGTTCGTCCGGCGCGGTGCTGGCGCCGAACTTCCCGTCGAGCTCGTCCGAGGCGGCCAGGACGTTGCCCGGCGGCAGGCTGAGCGCGCGCGCCAGCGCCACCGCGGCGAGCTGCACGTAGCCTTCGGCCGTGGTCAGCGCCGAACGGGCGGCGGCGACGCGGTTCTCGGCGCGCGTCGCGGCGATGCCCTCGGCGGCGCCGAGGTCGACCTGGGCCCTGGTGAGCTTGAGCAGCTCCTCGGCCAGGGCGAGGTCGTCCCTGCGCACCACCAGCAGCGCCTGGCTGCGCGCGAGCTCGACGTAGGCCTCGCCGGCGTTCCCCGCCGCGTCCTCCAGGGCCAGGCGGTCGCCCGCCTCGGCCGCCGCCAGGCGGCGCCCGGCGGCCGCGACGCGGTTCCAGGCGTCGAGGTCGAGCAGCGCCTGGCCCAGGTGCAGGCGCGCGTCGAAGGTGTTGTCGGGCGAGAACACCTGCGCGACGCCGCCGAAGTCGACGTAGGTCTTGCTGCGCGTGGCGCTGGCCGTGGCGTTGAGCGTCGGCTGCAGCGCGGTGCGCTCGGTGTTGAGGCTGGCGCGCGCCAGCGCCGTGTCGAGGCGCGCGATGCTGACCGGCACCGAGGCCGCGGAGAGCTGCACGGCCTCGGCCAGGTGCAGCGGCCGCGGGGGCAGCGGCACGGGCACCGGCACCGCCGGGATCGGCGCCGGCGTGGGGGGCGCATCGACGGCGCCGAGCAGCGCCCCGCCCGCGAGCAGCGGGGCGATCAGCGCGGCGAGGCAGGCGGACAGGCGGGTCATGGGCGCGGCTCCGGGGCGCGTGGCGGGGTGGGATGGACTCACGGGTGCACCTCGACCGGCGGCGCCGCGTGCCCGGCCGGCGCCGCGTGCTCCGCCTGGTGCGCGATCAGCTCATCGTTGTGCGAGACCAGCTTGCCGCCGACCAGCCGGCGGATGACCACGTAGAACACCGGGGTCAGCAGCAGGCCGAAGAAGGTCACGCCGATCATGCCGGCGAACACCGCGATGCCGGTGGCCTTGCGCAGCTCGGCGCCGGCGCCCGTGGCCAGCACCAGCGGCAGCACGCCGAAGATGAAGGCCAGCGAGGTCATCAGGATCGGGCGCAGGCGCAGGCGGCAGGCCTCGAGCGCGGCCGCCAGGGGCGTCAGGCCGCGCAGGATCTCCGCCTCCTTGGCGAACTCGACGATCAGGATGGCGTTCTTGCAGGCCAGGCCGACCAGCACCACCAGCCCGATCTGGGTCATGATGTTGTTGTCGCCGAGCCCCGGCACCAGCCGCCCCGCGACGTAGACGCCGAGCAGCGCCGAGAGCAGGCACATCGGCACGATCAGCACGATCGCCATGGGCAGCGACAGGCTCTCGTAGAACGCGGCCAGCACCAGGATGGCGAGCAGCACGCACATCGGGAAGACGTAGACCGCGGTGTTGCCGGCGAGGATCTGCTGGTAGGTGATCTCGGTCCACTCGTACGCGATGCCGCGCGGCAGGTGCCCGAGGATCTCCTCCATCTTGGCCTTGGCCTCGTCGCCGCTGACCCCCGGTGCGGCCTCGCCCTGCAGGTCGATCGCCGGGTAGGTGTTGTACTGCATCGCGCGCTCGGGCCCCGCGATCTCGCGCACCGTGATGTAGGACGCCAGCGGCACCATCTCGCCCGCCGCGTTGCGGATCTTGATGCGGTTGAAGTCCGCGTTCTTCAGGCGGAACTGCGCGTCGCCCTGGAGGTTGACCTGCCAGGTGCGCCCGAACTTGTTGAAGTCGTTGGCGTAGATGGTGCCGAAGTAGCCCTGCAGCGCGTCGAAGACGTCGTTCAGGTGCATGCCCTGGGCGATGACCTTCTCGCGGTCGATGTCGACGGCGACGCGCGGCACGCTCAGCGTGGACAGCGTCAGCGTGCTCATCGGGTTGAACTTGCCGCTCTGGCGCGCCTCGGCGAGCACCGCCTGGGTGGCGGCGAAGACCGCGTCGGCGCCCAGGCCGCCGCGGTCCTCGAGGAACAGCTTGAAGCCGCCCGAGGTGCCGAGGCCGAGGATCGGCGGCGGGTTGAGCGCCAGGACCAGCGCGTCGGTGATGCCGAAGAACGGGCCCTGCAGCTGGTGGGCCACGAAGGGGCCGTAGCCGTCGGCGCCGAGGTCCTTGCGCTTGTCGTAGTCCTTCAGGCGCACGAACACGATGCCGGTGTTGGGGCTGTTGGTGAAGCCGTTGAAGGACAGGCCGGGGAAGGCGACCGCGCCGTCCACCGCCGGGTTCTGCATGGCGATCTCGCCCATCTGGCGGATGACCTTCTCGGTGCGGTCGAGCGAGGCGCCGTTGGGCAGGATGGCGACGCAGATCAGGTAGCCCTTGTCCTGCGCCGGCACGAAGGCGGTCGGCGTCGAGGCGAAGGTCTGGTAGGTCAGCGCGAGCAGGCCGGCGTAGACCAGCAGGGCGATGGCGCTGAAGCGCACGATGCGCCGCGTCAGGCCCACGTAGCCGTTCGCCGAGGCCTTGAACGCCCGGTTGAAGATGCGGAAGAACCAGCCGAACAGCAGGTTGATCCCGCGGGTGAGCAGGTCGGGCCGGGCACCGTGCGGCTTGAGCAGCAGCGCGGCCAGCGCCGGGCTGAGGGTCAGCGAGTTGAACGCCGAGATCACCGTCGAGATGGCGATGGTCAGCGCGAACTGCTGGAAGAAGCGCCCGGTCAGGCCGCTGATGAAGGCGGTCGGGATGAACACCGAGCACAGCACCAGCGCGGTGGCCAGGATCGGCCCCGAGACCTCGCGCATCGCCTGCCTGGTCGCGTCGCGCGGCGTCAGCCCGTTGGCGATGTTGCGCTCGACGTTCTCGACCACGACGATGGCGTCGTCGACGACGATGCCGATGGCCAGCACCAGGCCGAACAGCGACAGCGCGTTGATCGAGAAGCCGAAGGCCGACATCACCGCGAAGGTGCCGATGATCGACACCGGCACGGCGATCAGCGGGATCACCGAGGCGCGCCAGGTCTGCAGGAAGACGATCACCACCAGCACCACCAGGACGATCGCCTCGAGCAGGGTGTGCACCACCGCCTCGATCGAGGCGCGGATGAACTGCGTCGGGTCGTAGACGATCTCGTAGGTGATGCCCTTGGGGAAGCTGGCGGACAGCTCCTTCATCTTGGCGCGCACCGCGTTCGAGACGTCGAGCGCGTTGGACTCCGGGCTCTGGATGATGGGCAGCGCGGTGGCGATGCCCATGCCGGTGGAGGTGCCGTCCTCCTTCTTGATCGCGAGCAGGCTGCGCAGCGCGTAGGTGTTGGCGCCGAGCTCGATGCGCGCGACGTCCTTGAGGCGCACGAGCTGGCCGGCCGCGCCGCGGCGCACGATGATCTGCTCGAACTGGGAGACCTCGGTGAGGCGCCCCTGGGTGGTGATGGTGACCTCGAACGACGTGGCGCGGTCGACCGGCTGCTGGGCGAGGGTGCCCGGCGCGATCTGCACGTTCTGCTCGCGGATCGCCGCGGCGACGTCCTGCGGCTCGAGGCCGCGCGACGCCATCTTCTCGGGGTCGAGCCAGACGCGCATGCTGTACTCGCCTGCGCCGAACACCGGCACGTCGCTGATGCCGGGCAGGCGCGCGAGCTGGTCCTTCACGTAGAGCCGCGCGTAGTTGGACAGGGTCAGCATGTCGACGCTGCTGTCCGGGGACTGCAGGTGGACGACCATCAGCAGGTTGCGCGTCGCCTTGTTGGAGGTCACGCCCAGGCGGCGCACCTCCTCGGGCAGGCGCGGGGTGGCGCGCTGCACGCGGTTCTGCACCTCGACCAGGGCCTTGTCGAGATCGGTGCCGATCCTGAAGGTCAGGGTCAGCTGCATGGTGCCGTCGGGCGTGCTCTGGCTGAACAGGTAGAGCATCCCGTCGATGCCGGTCATCTGCTGCTCGAGCGGACCGGCGACGGTGGCGGCGATGGTCTCGGGGTTGGCGCCCGGGTAGTTGGCGTTGATCGCGATGGTCGGCGGCACCACTTCCGGGTACTCGCTGACCGGCAGGCGGAAGATCGACAGCGCGCCGAGCAGCACGATGACCGCCGACAGCACCGTCGCGAAGATCGGACGGTCGATGAAGTACTGCGGCAGTCTCACGGCTGCTTCCCTCCCGCGATGGGCTTGGCGTCGGCGGGCTTGGCGTCCGCCGATTTGGGGTCGGCCGGTTTCGCGTCGGTGGTCTTGGCCGAGGCCGCGGGGTCGGCCTTGGCCGGCGCGGCGCCCGGGGCACCGGGTGCGCCCGGAGCGCCGGCGGGCGGCGCGTCGTTCTCACCGGTCAGCATCGAGGCGGGCACGCGCGTCACGGGCATGCCCGGGAAGAAGATCTTCGACAGGTTGTTGACCGCGATGGTGTCGGTCGGGGCCAGGCCGCCGTCGACCACGCGCAGCTGGTCGACGCTGTCGCCCAGCTTGACCGGGCGGAACGAGGTGCCGCCCTGGTCGTCGACGACCAGGACGTAGCGCGTGGTGAGCTGCGACTGCACGGCGCGCTCGTTGATCAGCAGCACCGGGCGCGGCGCCGCGATCTCGAGCTGGATGCGCGCGTAGGCGCCGCTGACCAGGGCGCGGTCGGCGTTGGGCAGGCGCGCGCGCACGCGGATCGAGCCGCTCGCGCTGTCGATCTGGTTGTCGACGAAGGCGACGTTGCCGTGGTGCGGGTAGCCGCTCTCGCCGGCCAGGCCGACCGCCACCGGCACCGCCGCGCCGCCGCCGGCGGCGGCGCGCAGGCGCCCGCCGATCGCGTTCCAGGTGGTCTCGTCGAGGTCGAAGACCGCGTAGACGGGATCGATGGTGACGATGGTCGCGATCAGCGTCGCCGGCACCGGACCGCCGCCCTGGACGAGGTTGCCGGTGGTGGTGACGACCTTGCCGATGCGCCCGCCGACCGGGGCGGTGACCTTGGTGTAGCCGAGGTCGAGCTGGGCGGAGTCGCGCGTGGCCTTGGCCGCGGCGACCTCCGCCTCGCCGGTCTTCACCGCCGCGGCGGCGTCGTCGTAGGACTGCTGCGAGACGATCTTCTGCTCGACCAGGTTCTTGGCCCGGCCGAACAGGATGCGCGCCTGGTCGAGGCGCGACTCGGCGCGCGCCACGTCGGCGCTGGCCTTCGCGAGGTTGGCGACGAACACGCGCTGGTCGATCTCCAGGACCACGTCCCCCTCCTTGACCTCCGCGCCGTCGGCGACCAGGACGCGCTCGACCACGCCGCTGACCCGCGGGCGCAACTCGACGGTCTGGACCGCCTCGAGGCGACCGGTGATCTCGCGCACCACCGGCAGTTCGCGCGGGATCGGCGCCGCGACGCCGACCGGAGGCGGCGGCATGCCGCCGCCGGCGGCGTGCGCCTCGGGCTGGCCGCCGCACGAGGCGAGCGCGGCGAGCGTGGCGCCGAGGACGGCGAGGGCGGCGACGGGGCGGACGGGATGGCGCATGGGGGCTCCGGGAGCGTGACGGCGGGGACCGCAGGTCGTGATCAGGGGGACTTCGCAGGGGACATGGTGTCGACGAGCTGGCGCACCAGGGCCTGCAGCGAGCGGTCGGGGTGCGAGCGGGCGAGCTGGCTGCCGTACTCGATCACCGACCACACCAGCTGGGCCTGGACGATGGCGGAGCCGGGGAAGCGCAGCTGGCCGGCGGCGCGGCCCTCCTCGAGCCAGGCGCCGATCAGCTGCAGCTTCTCGTCGATCAGGGTGTGCAGCGCCTGCTGCATGGCCGGTGGCAGCACCGCGTACTCGGCCTGCAGGATGTTCATCGGGCAGGAGCGCTGGTCGGCGCACTTCTCGGCCATGCGGTCGGCGAGCGCGAGCAGCCGCGCGCACACGTCGGGGTGCTGATCGCGCATCTCGCGCTCGCGCGCGCGCGTGTACTCGCGCAGGAAGTCGATCAGGGCGATGCCGAGATCGGCCTTGGTCGGGAAGTGGTAGTGGATGCTCGCGGTGCGGATGCCCACCACCTCGGCCAGGTCACGGAAGCTGAACGAGGCGTAGCCGACCCGCTGCAGGAGGTCGACCGCCGCTTCGAGGAGCTGCTCACGGGTGCTGCCGATGGCGGGGTTCATGGGTGGGAAGCTCTACCTACCTATAGGTAGGGAGACAAGAGCATAAAAATGTCGCGTACAGAACGGATGAACGCTGATAGCTCGGAGATGGAATTGTAAGATATTTATTTATAACAACTTAAAGATTATCCGCGAAGCTTTCTGAGGGATGGGCAGACCTTCGGCAAAAGGTGGGATCCCGGGGCGAGTCACAGCCGGTTCCGGCGTGTTGTGCGAAAGTACCCTCCCTCCAGGGCGTCCAGCTCCAAACAGCTTGGGCCCCCGGTCGCGGTGATCGCTGCGCACGGCCCACCCCGCAGGCGGCCCGCAATCTTCCTTCCCCGATCCCACCCTGCGACCAAGGTTCCTCCTTGCCGCGGTACGTGCCGCCTGCTGGTGACCTTGTTCCCGGCGGCTGCGTTCCAGCATCCGCTTCCACGTCCGCAGGAGGACGCAGCCATGGCCATCCGCCCCATCGTCATCGCCATGCTGGTCAGCACTTCGGCCTCCGCGGCGCTGACCTATGGCATCACGCGGATGGTCGAACCGGCCAGCGCTCCGACCGTGACCGCCCCTGCGACCACCACCGCCGCCATTCCGTCCGAGCCGACCGAGCTCATGCCGTCCTTCGCGTTGCAGCAGCACGCTCCCGGCCGCACCGCGCCCCCGCAACCCGGTAGCCTGGACTGGGAGCCGTTGCTGACGCCGGCCGAAGCCGCTCCTGCTCCGGCCCCGTTCACGGTCGCGCTGCCGCCGGTGCCGGTGCCGGTGGCGCCGGCCGCCAGCCCTGAGGCGACACCCGTTCCCAGCGGGCTCCCGCCTGGTCCGCCCGATGGCCCGCGCGGCCTGCCGCCGGAACCGCCCAGCGCTCCGCAGGTGGTGGTCGTCCAAGGGCCTCCCCCGCCGCCGACGATCGTCGAGGTGCCGGTGTACGTGGAACAGCCCCCGACCGTGATCGTCGAGCAGGAGCCGGTCTACATCTATGAGCCCGGCTACGGCTACCGCCCGCGGCCCCGCCCGGAGCGGCCGGCGAATCCGGGCTTCCCGACGGGCGGAACCGACCACGGCGATCATCGTCCACCGGGCGGACGTCCGCAGCCGCAGCCGCCGATCGCACGCCCGCCGCCACCGCCGGTGACCACGCCGCCCGCGCAGCGGCCGTGGCCTCCCCATCCCGGCGGCAATCCGACCCCGTCGCCGTTCACCATCCCGACGGCCACGGCGAGCGTGCCGCCCGCGCCGACGCCGCCCGCCCAGGTCGCGGTCTTCCCGCCGGCGCCACCGGTCCCGCGCCCGCCGCCCGCGTCTGGCGCGACGGCGGACAACCCGCTCCAGCATCCGGCGGTCCGCCCGCACCCGGGCGGAAATCGCACGCCGTCACCCGATGCGCCGACGGTTCCGGCATACGTCCCGGCCGTTCCCGCGCCGGCCGCTCCCGCGCAGGTCGTGGTCCTGCCACCGCCGGCCGCGCCCAGCGCTCCGGTCCCACCGCGCCCGGCACCGCAGCACCCCGCGCATCCGGTCGATCAGGACCAGCCGCAGCCGCAGCGTCCGGTAGCGACCTCGCCGCCCAGTCATCAGCAACCCGTACCGCCGGCCACGCAGCCCGCACCGCGTCCCGCGCCCGCACCGATCGCCGCGCCGCAGCGCGCCACGCCGCCGGCCACGGCCGGCAACGGCACGACGCCGAACGGGACGCAGGACAAGGGCTGGCCGCCGAAGTCGCACTAGCGCCCGCATTGAGGAACGTCGGCAGGCGGCCAGAACTCCTCGCCCTACCGTTCCAGCACCAGCACCCAATCATCCGCGTCGTCCTGCGCCGGCGCGGGCACCGTGCAGGTGCCGTCCGCGGCCACCGCGAGCGCGCCGAGGGCCGTGGTCCTGCCGCTGACCGGGTCGAAGACCGACGCGCGCCAAGCGACTCCGGCTTCAAGGTGGGCGAGCGTCACCGCGTGCTTCTCGGGCACGTAGACGAAGCGCACCCGCTCGCTGCCGCTGGCGCACAGGCCGGCGACGGGCGCGCCGCTCTCACCGGCGGCCCACGCGGCCCACTCGCCGTGCGGCGCGAACGCCTGCCACGCGAAGCGCTGGAACAGCGCCTTGCCGAGCCCGACCTGGGTCGAGCCGGGCAGGTCCATCGCGTCGTCCCACGGGATGACGCCGTAGCCGGTGCTGCCGGGCGGGTGGTGCGGGCTCCCGCCGTGCGGATCGCCCCGGCGGTTGAGCTGCCAGATGCCGTTGGCGCCGTAGGTGTGGCCGGCCGCGCCCTGCAGCATGCACACCCAGAACATCTGCCGCGTCCAGCGCGCCGGGATGCTGTCGCCGAGCATCTCGTACGCGGCCTCGCCGTTGATCACCGGCATGACCGGCGTGTCCCCGTAGGACTCCTTCACGGTGCGCACGGTCGGCTCGACCGCCTCGCGCTGGCCGTGCGGCGTCTGCAGCATGTCGAAGTCGAGGGTGCCGACGTCGTCGGTGGCGTGGCGCGCGGACAGCCGGCCGATGCCGGTGGGGTGGATGGTCAGCGGACGGTGCCACGGATCGGTGGCGCGGATGGCGCGCATCACCTCGGTCCAGCCGGTGACCTGCGGGCGGTCGTCGTAGGGGAAGCCCTTGGCCAGGTACCACGGCAGGTTGGCCTCGCCAGCGGCGCACCACACCACCGGCAGCGCGCCATACCGCGCGATCAGGTGGCGCCAGTGCTTCTTCATCCGGTCCACGCCCATCCACGGCAGGAAGTAGCCCCACGCGCCGACGATGCACGGCGTGAAGCCCTGTTCGACCAGGTGGAACAGGCGGCGGTCGGCCAGGTCCCAATAAGCCGGGTTCACGCGCGCGTAGTCCTTCTCCCACGGGAAGCCGGCCTCGTTGGCGCCGCGCGGGTCGAAGGGGTGCATGTCGGGGTAGAGCCCGGCGACGATCTGGATGACGCTGAAGCCCTTCCGCTTGCGGTCCGCCGCCAGGCGCTGGAACTCGTCCGGCCAGTGCAGGCGGTGGCCGAGGCCCGTCCACCACGTGTCGCCCAGCCAGAAGAACGGCGTGCCATCCGCGTACGACAGGTGGCGCTTGTCGGCCGCGACCTGCACCGGGCCGTGCAGCCACAGCGGGTTGTCGCCCGCGTACGGCTTCAGCTCGAGCGTACCGCTGACGCCAGCCAGTTCCTTGTTTTCCGCATCCGTGCAGGCCAGCCGCCAGCGGTAGTTGCCCGCCTGCGGCGACGCGTAGCGCGCGCGCCACGTCTGCCCGCCGCCCCAGAACGCCGGCACGCGCTGCTCCGCGCCGGCCGGCGTGGTGACGAGCACGTCAACGTCGAGCTCGTTGAAGGGGTCGGCGTACGCCTTGGACGAGGTGAAGGTCCACTCCTTCACCTGGTTGACCACGCCCTCGTCCGCGCCGTGGGCGAGCGCGCCGGCGAGCGCGAGCAAGGCGCTGAGCGCGGTCTGCAATGCGGTGCGCATGGGAACTCCTCGGGGGCTGACGCCACCATTCCTGCGCGGCCCGGAACGCCGTGCGTTCCAGGCATCTACCCCCGGCTCTGCGCGGGCGTTGGGAGATGCCTCGTTCGTCCAGGATGGAGGTGTAATCCGTCCTGTATGCGCAGCGCTCCGCACGGATGAAGAGGTCAGGTCCCACGGCGGGTTGCGCTGCGTGGTCGCGCTGGCGCTCGACCTCCCGCGGGATGCCGGTCCGTATGGGGTGGAGGCGCCTGGACGGTGGCGCGCAGATCCCTGGCGACCCGGTCGATCACGGCAGGCCGCCGGGAGGGTCGAGCGCCAGCTCGACCATCTCGAGCCCCCTACTCCCGCTTCGCCGCCGCCTGCAGCTCGTAGAGCAGGTCCTGCGCCTGCCGCGGCGTCAGCGCGTCCAGGTCCTGCGCCTTCAGCCGCTGCAGCGTGGCGCTCTCGGCGGCGGCGAACAGCGTGAGCTGCACGGGCGCGGCGCGGCCGGGGGCCTCGGCCCCGCGCACCGCGGGGCGTTCGCGCTCGATCAGGCTGACGTTGAGCTGCTCGAGGGTGGCTAGGACCTCGCGCGCGCGCGCGATCACCGGGCGCGGCACGCCGGCGAGGCGGGCGACGTGGATGCCGTAGCTCTTGGTCGCGGCGCCGGGCACGATGCGGTGCAGGAAGACCACGTCGTCGTCCTGCTCGGCGACGCTGACGGTCAGGTTGCGGATGCCCGGGCGGTCGGCGGCGAGGTCGACCAGCTCGTGGTAGTGCGTCGCGAACAGGCAGCGGCAGCCGACGCGGTCGTGCAGGTGCTCGGTGATCGCCCACGCCAGGCTGACGCCGTCGAAGGTCGAGGTGCCGCGCCCGACCTCGTCGAGGATGACCAGGCTGCGCCTGGTCGCGTGGTTGAGGATCGCCGCGGTCTCGGCCATCTCGACCATGAACGTCGAGAGGTTGCGCGCCAGTTCATCGCCCGCGCCGACGCGGGTGAAGACGCGGTCGACCAGCCCGACCCGCGCGGACTGCGCCGGCACGAAACCGCCCGCCTGGGCCAGCACCACCGCCAGCGCGACCTGGCGGATGTAGGTGGACTTGCCGGCCATGTTGGGACCGGTGATGACGGCGAGCCGGCCCGGCGCCGACGCTGCGGCACCAGCGTCGGCGGCACTCCCGCGCGCCTCGCTCCTCGCGCCTCGCGCCTCGCCGCCCGCGACTCGCTCCCCGCCGCTCGCCGCCCGCTGCCCGCCACTCGCTTCCCGCTGCTCGCTGTTCGCCGCCGACGCGTCCAGCACGCAGTCGTTCGCGACGAACTTGCCGCGCCCGACGACCTCCTCGACCACGGGGTGGCGGGCGCCGATCAGCTCCAGCGACAGGCCATCGTCGATGACCGGGCGGCACCAGCCCTGCTTGCGCGCGACCTCGGCCAGCCCCGCCGCGACGTCGCAGCGGGCGAGCGCGTCGGCGCAGCGTTGCAGCGCGGCCAGCGCCACCTCGGCGCGCTCGCGCAGGCGCGTGAAGATCGCCAGCTCGGCGGCGCGGATGCGGTCCTCGGCGCCGAGCGCCTTGTCCTCGTAGTCCTTCAGTTCGGGCGTGATGTAGCGCTCGGCGCCGACCAGGGTCTGCTTGCGGATGAAGTGCGGCGGCACCTTCTCGCCGTTGGCCTTGCTGATCTCGATGTAGTAGCCGAAGACCTTGTTGTAGCCGACCTTCAGCTTGCTGAGTCCGCAGCGCTCCGCCTCCTGCGCCTGGTAGCCGGCCAGCCACGTCCCGGTGTCGCGCTTGATCCCGCGCAGCTCGTCGAGCGCCGCGTCGACGCCGTCGCGGACCATGCCGCCGTCGCCGATCGCCAGGGGAGGATCGTCGACCAGGGTGGCGCGGATGTCCGCCTCCAGCGATGGATCGGGGACGAGGTCGGTGCACGCCGACTGGAGGAATTCGGGGACCTCGTCCGGAGTTGAGCGTGCGGCGGCCGGCGTCGCTGCTCCCGGAGCGTCTACTCCCGGAACGACGGCCTGCCCTGGCGCCGCGGCAGGCGCTCCCTCAGCCGGCAACACCGGACGCCGGACGCCGGACGCCGGACCCGACGTCAGGATCCCCCGCACCCACGCCGCCGCGGCCAGCGAGGTCGCGAGGTGGACCAGGTCGCGGGCGTTGCAGCGCCCGGTCGCCACGCGCGCGAGCAGGCGCTCCAGGTCGTAGACCTCGCCCAGCGCCTCGCGCAGGTCGGCGCGCAGCGCGTCGTTCGCGACCAGCCAGGCGACGGCGTCGTGGCGCGCGGCGATCGCGGGCAGGCGCGCCAGCGGGCGCGACAGCCAGTCGGCGAGCAGGCGCGCGCCGGGCGCGGTGCGGGTGCGGTCGACGGCGGCGAGCAGGGTGCCCGCGCGCCCGCCGTCGCGCGAGTTGCGCAGCAGGTCGAGATTGCGCCGGCAGGTCGCGTCGATGATCAGGTGCTCGGCGTGCTGGAGGCGGACCAGGCCGCGCACGTGGCCGAGCGCGCTGGCGCCGGGTTCCCCCGCCAACGCGGGGCGCGCCGCGCCCTCGGCGTAGCGTAGAGCGGCCGCGGCGGCGGCGGCGAGGTGGTCGTCGCCCGCGCCCAGGCCGAACCCATCCAGGCTGGCGACGCGCAGGCGCGCGGCCAGGAAGCGCCGCGCGTCGACCGGCTTCCACGCGTAGGCGGGCAGCCCGGCGATGGCCGGCAGCGGCGCCGGCGCGTTCAGCTCGGCGAGCCTGGCCAGGGCGGCGGGGTCGCCGCGCACTTCCTCCGGCAACAGCAGTTCGACCGGCTGCAGGCGCGCCAGGGCGAGCGCGAGCTGCGCCGGGGTGCCCGCCTCCTCGACGGTGAAGCGCCCGGTGCTGACGTCGAGCGCGGCGATGCCGACCACGCCGTCCAGGCCGGTGAGAGCGACCAGGTGGTTGGCGGCGCCGGCCTCCAGGCCGCTCTCGTCGATCAGCGTGCCGGCGGTGATCAGGCGCGTCAGCCCGCGCTTGACCAGGCCCTTGGCCTCCTTCGGGTCCTCGAGCTGGTCCATGATCGCCACGCGCTTGCCGGCGGCGAGCAGCTTGGGCAGGTGGCCGTGCAGGCTGTGGTGCGGCACGCCGGCCATGGCGATGGGCTGGTCGGCGTCCTTGTTGCGGCTGGTCAGGGCCACGCCGGTGATGCGCGAGAGCTCGACCGCGTCGTCGAGGAAGGCCTCGTAGAAATCGCCCATGCGCATCAGCAGCACGCAGTCCGGCTGCGCCGCCTTCACCTCGAGGTACTGGCGCATCATCGGGGTGTCGTGCGGGCCGGGGGCGCGAGGAGGCGCGGATGGCCGTGGGTTCTGGGACTGGTCCATGGGGGTCTCGATGGATGGGCTGGCGGCTGACGGCTGGCAGCTGGCGGCGGAACGCAGACAGCGGATGCACCAGCTGCTCACAGCTGGCTGTCGGCTGTTCGCCGTCAGCTGTCAGCTATCCGCTGACAGCCATCAGCCATCAGCCATCAGCCATCAGCGGCGGCCATCACTTCCCCAGCAACGCGATGTCGTCCACCACCACCAGCGGCACGGGCTTGCCGAGGTTGTGCAGCGACTGGTCCACCGGCTTGACCTCGCCGCGCACGCCGACATTGCGCCAGAAGAACTCGGAGAGCTGGATGGGCGTGCCGGCCTTGACCGTGACGAAGGCGCAGACGTTCCCGTCCTTGTCGATGATCACGTGGTTGGCGCCGACCTGCGGGTAGGCGCGCTCCTCGAGCCAGCCGGTGGCGGCGAAGGCGCCCGGGGCGGCCGATGCGGCCGGCGCTGAGGCGACCGCGTTCTTGAGATCGTCCGTGGCGACGTGCGCCACCGGCTGCTCCGGCTTGGGGGTCTCGCCGACGGTCGGCTTGGGCGGTTCGGGAGTGGGCTGCTCGGGGGCCGGCTTCGGCTTCTCCGGCTCGGGCGTGGGCTGTGCTCAGGGGCCGGCTTGGGCTGGTGGGCGACCGGCGCGGGCTCGTCCCCGCCCTGGGCCTTGGCGCGCGCCGCGGCGGCGGCCACCAGGTCCTCCGGGGTGGGCACGCGCGTCTCGCCGGGCACGTCGCGCACCGGCGTCAGGTGGTTGACCTCCTGCACGGTCTCGACCGCGTGGATGACCTTGGCGAGGCGCTCGCGGATGGCCTTGGCCTTGAGCTGCACGGCGACGCTGGGGTGGCCGTCGCCGACCGCGTCGAGGTACTTCGCGAGCAGCGACCAGTCGAGGGTCGCGGCCAGGTCGAGGTTGCGGCGCAGCGCGCCCTCGTACTGCCCGTCGAGCTGCTGCGCGACCTCCCACTGGGCGTCCACCAGGGTCATCGTCACGCCCTTGTTCACGACGGCCGTGACCACCTCCTTGGGCAGGTTGATCACGCTCTTGTGCACGTAGGCGACGGCGCTGGAGGGGTAGACCGCGACCCACGCGCCGACCACGCGGCCCTTGCCCTCGACGGTCTCGCCCTTGGCCAGCTCGGCGACGATGCTGGCGCCCTGCGTCGCGTCGTCGCGGGCGCGGGCGCGGTCCTCCAGGACCAGGAAGGTCTTGCCGTCCGGCTGCGCCTGCAGGACCTTCTGGTGCATCCACGCCGAGCCCTCGCGCGGGAAGCGGATGACGTACCAGCCGGGCATGCCCTCGGCGGGGCCGAGCAGCTCGATCTCGGCGCCGATGTCGAGGATGCAGGCGGCCTTGGCCTTGAGGTTCGGCCCGAAGCGCACCGTGCCCTTCTTGGCCATGGTGGTCTTGATCGGGGCGGGCGCCGCCGCCGCCGGGTCGCCGCCTTCCGCGGCCCAGGCGCCACCGCCGCAGACCGGTGCGGCGACGAGGGCGCAGGCGAGGACCGCCAGGGGGAGCAGCTGACGCATGGGGGGTGACCTCCGGTCCGGAAGCCTAGATCGGGCAGGGGAAAAGCAAACTTCCCCCTGCGCATCCCGGCCCGCGGCGTCTGCGCCAGCGCCGGTGCGGCGTTGCGCGGGGCGGCTGCGGCATAGCATCCGCCGCCCGGAGCACGTGCATGGTCCTTGACAGGCTGCGTCGCGGTTCGGCCGGGCGGGATCCCAAGAAGATCCCGGACGGCCTGTGGGTGAAGTGCCCGAGCTGCACCAAGACGGTGTTCAAGCGCCTGGTCGAGGAGCGCCAGGACACCTGCCCGGAGTGCAACCACCACTTCACCATGCTCGCGGCCGCCCGCATCCAGCTGCTGATCGACGACGGCACCTGGACGGAGTGGGACGGCGACCTCACCAGCGGCGACCCCCTCGGCTTCGTCGACTCCAAGCCCTACACCGAGCGCATCGCCCAGTCGATGGCCAAGACCGGCCTGAAGGACGCGGTCCTGACCGGCACCGGCAACCTCGCCGGCGCCCCGCTCGGCCTGGGCGTGATGGACTTCAGCTTCAACGGCGGCTCGATGGGCTCGGTGGTGGGCGAGAAGCTCACGCGCATGATCGAGCGCTCCACCGCCGCGCGCATGCCGGTGGTGATCGTCTCGACCTCGGGCGGCGCGCGCATGCAGGAAGGCGCGCTGTCGCTGATGCAGATGGCCAAGACCAGCGCGGCCCTGGCGCGCCACGCGGTCGCGCGCCTGCCCTACATCTCGGTGCTGACCAACCCGACCATGGCCGGGGTGATGGCCAGCTACGCCAGCCTGGGCGACGTGATCATCGCCGAGCCCAAGGCGCTGATCGGCTTCACCGGCCCGCGCGTGATCAAGGAGACCATCAAGCAGGAGCTGCCCGACGGCTTCCAGACCAGCGAGTTCCTGCACCAGCACGGCCAGCTCGACCTGATCGTGGCGCGCCAGGACATGAAGGCCGAGCTCGGCCGCATCCTGCGCTACCTGCACCCGGCTCGCGCCGGCGCGCTGATGCCCGCCGGCCACGCCGAGATCCGCGCGCTGTGGCGCCAGGCCCAGGCGGTGTGCTTCGACGTCGACTCGACGGTCAGCCCCGACGAGGGCATCGACGTGCTCGCCGCGCAGGCCGGCGTCGCCGACCAGGTCGCCGCGCTGACGCGCAGCGCGATGGGCGGCGCGGTGCTGTTCCAGGACGCGCTGCGCCAGCGCCTCGACCTGATCCGCCCCGGCCGCGAGCTGCTCGCCGCCTGCCTGAAGGCGCACCCGCCGCGCCTGACCCCCGGCATCGGCGAGCTGGTCGACGCGCTGGTGCGCAGGGGCGTCGCCGTGCACCTCGTCTCGGGCGGCTTCATCGACATGATCGCGCCGCTCGCCAAGCGCCTCGGCCTGCCCAAGGAGCGCGTCATCGCCAACGCGCTGCGCTTCGCAGCCGACGGTTCCTACGCCGGCTTCGATGAAGCCTGCCCGACCGCGCGCAGCGGCGGCAAGGCGGTGGCGATCGCGGACCTCAAGCAGCGCTTCGGCTACGCGCCCGCTGATCATGGTCGGCGACGGCATCACCGACCTCGAGGCGCGCCCGCCCGCCGACGGCTTCATCGGCTACGGCGGCATCGTGGTGCGCGAGAAGGTCAAGGCGGGAGCGGACTGGTTCGTCACGGATTTCAGGGAATTGCGCGAAGCGTTGGGATAGACCCTGGACCCTGGACCCTGGACCCTGGACCCTAGACCCTAGACCTGACCCTAGACCGACGTGATCAGCGAAGTCCAGGGAGGTCAATACGCGGCTTGCGCGCCCCTCGGCATTGCGGCGAATTCAACGACGTCACCGGATAGACACTCTCCGGCTGTCACTGGGTCAGGGTCTAGGGTCTAAGGTCTAGAATCTAAGGTCTAGAATCTAGGGTCTAAGGTCTCGGGTCTTTCTCAAAAGCGACCAGCGTCGCCACCTCGGCGTCGTCCAGGGCGCGGTCGTAGATGCGCACCTCGTCGAGCTTGCCGATGAAGTGGTTGGAGCCGGTCTGGATGCAGCCGATGGTCAGGCGCCTGGTCGCGTCGCGCTGCTCGGGCGCGCCGGGGCGCGAACCGTCGCGGTGGCCGTCGATGTAGAGCGTGAGCGTCCCGCGCGCGTCGCGCACCGCGGCCACGTGGTGCCAGGTGCCGTCGTTCAGCCGGCCCGCGGGACAGCAGCGTGGTGTCGGGCGCGCCGCTGCCGAAGGCGCAGCGGCCCTCGATCAGGGACAGGCCGAAGTCGCTCACGATGCCGTCCACTTCGCCATCGATCAGCCCGATGCCCTGGTACCAGCCGGCGTGGTCGGCGTCGGCCGCCGGGACGACCTGGTCCTGGGTGGTGCGCAGCCAGCAGGCGATGGTGAACGCGCCGTGCACCGGGTTGGCGAAGGCGATATCGCTGCGGCCATCGAACTGCGCGACGCCGTGGCGCTGCGCGTCGTCGACCACGGTGACCGCGCCGCCGACCTTGGTGCGCACGCGGCGGCCGGAGGAGTCCGCCCCCGGTTGGCCGCCGGTGGTGAACGGCAGCCACAGCTGGAGCCCCTGCTTGCTGGGCGCGGTCACCGCGGTCCCAGGTCGCACGGACTGCACCGCCTCCGCCGGGGTGGTGGTGGCGTCGCCGCCCGCCGCAGCGGACGGGGCTGGCGGCGGCGCCGGCGCCGTGTGCGCTGCGCGCGGTGGCGACGCGGTCGCCGTCATGTCCGGCGCGAACATCCCGGACTGGCGCGCCCAGAACAGCACGGCGCCCGCCACCGCCAGCACGATGCCGAGGACGGTGATGACGCGTACCGCGCGTGACCCCTCGGGGGCCGCGTCGTCATCGTCGTCCGCAGCGCCGCTGGCGGCGCCGCCGGGGTCGAGGTCGCGCACCCAGGCGGGATGCAGGCGGCTGCTCGGTCGCTGCGGAGTCGCGGACGCGCGACCGCTGACGGACGGACGCGCCGGGGCGGTGGCGGGGTCCCCAGGCCGTGCGGTCAGCCGCGCGGTGCTGCCGGTCGGGCGCGCGCCTGCGCCGACCACGATGCTGGGCCCGGGCGATTCGCTCGCCGGACGGCGCGCACGCGCCGTGGTCGACGTCAGGGGATCGGACGGGCCGAGGCCGGCACGACGATAGGGCTCGAGCGGGGCGGGACGATCCACCGGCGCGCTGGTCGGCTGCGCGGACCCGGGGTGCGGGCCCGAAACCTCGCGCGCGGCCGTGGTGCGGCGTGCGGAGGAGGTTCCACCGCCATCCCTTCCTGCACTCTGACCCGCCGCCTCCGCGGTGGTGCGGCGGGCGCTGCCGGTGGCGATCGAGCGGTCGCTGCCGGTGCCGGTGCGCGCCGCATCGCCAGCCGCTCCCCTGCCGCCCGCGTCGCTGAGCCGACGCGCGGCACCGCTGTCCGTTTCCGCGCCGTCCTGCGCCGCCGCGCCGCCCGGGCGTGCGGGCGCGGGCGGCAGGACCTCGATCGGCACCGACCACGAATCCGCCGGGGGCGCGGCCAGCACCGGCCAGCCGCTCGACGACTCGCTGGACCGGCCAGGGGACCCCGCGGGGCGGGACGGCGGGTTCGCGGGTCCAACGGGGGCGCGTCCCGCGCTGGCCGGCGGCACCGCCGGGCGGGCGGGCGGAGCGGCCTGCCAGGTGGCCGGCGGGGTGGGCTCGGCCGGCGGAGGCGCCTCGGAAACGCGCCGGATGGTGGAGGATACGACCTCCCGCAGCGCAGTGGCGGCGATGTAGCGGCCGCTGGAGAGCTCGAAGATCTCGACCGGCTGGCCGCGGAAGGTGGTGGCCATGGCCGTGCGCAGGTCCGCCAGCGTCCCGATGCGCACTTCGCCGCTCGGCGAACGCACCAGGAATGGGCCACGGAGCTCGACAGTCGGCGAAGGCGGCATCGGGGGTCGATCCGGGACCGGAAGGAAGGACGGACTCGGCGTGCAGTGTAGGGATTTCAAGCGACGAACGCAATCGGCATCAAGCTGCGCTGCACGCCGACTGCGTGCTACGCCCCCGCTGCGACGAGCGCCGCCGGAAGCCCCGGACCGGCCGTATCCGCCAGGAGACGCCCGCGACGAGCCGCTCCGTCAGCAGCGCGCACCCGACCGTTGGCGGGCGGCGGGGCCGGGTCCGGGCGTCACGCTCACGTCACTTCCCATGCGGCGCGTGCAGCAGCGTCCTCACCTCGACCTGGCTCAGCACGCGGTCATAGAAGCGCAGGTCGGCCATGCGCCCGATCAGGAAGTGCGAGGGGTTGGTGGAGATGCCCCCGATGGTCAGCACTCTCGTCGCGTTGCGCGCGCCCGCCGGCCCATCGAAGATGCCGTCGTTCTGGCCATCGACGTAGAGGTGGATCTCGCCGTGGTTCGAACGGCTGACCGCCAGGTGGTGCCAGGTGCCGGTGTCGATGCGCTGCGACCCGAACACGGTCTTCTCCGTGCGCGCACCGAGGCCGAAGGTCAGCTTGCCGCCGAGGATGGCCATGCCGAAGTCGTCGACCATTCCCGGGATGTCGCCGTCGGCGATGCCCAGGCCCCAGTACCATTGCGCGAGGTCGACCTCGAACGGCGTGTTGTCGTGCCCGTCCTGGTTGGTCTTGAGCCACACCAGGATGGTGAAGTCGGTCCTGACCGGCGAAGGGATGATCATGCGCCCGGTGCCGTCCAGCTGCAGGGCGGTGCCGGTCTGTTCGTCGGCCACCACGGTCAGGCCCGAGTTGACCACCTCGGAATGGTGGCCGTTGCCGGAATCGTCGCGCCCCGGATGGAGCTGGTCGGCGAAGCGGTACCACGCCACCAGGCCCTCGCCGAGCACCGGATCGATGGTCTGCGGCGACACCGGTGCGGTCGGGGCCGCCACCGGCGGCCTGACGTCGGTCTGCGAAAGGCCGGCGTTCGGAGGAGTCTGTGGGGCGGTCGCCACGGGCGTCGCCGACGCGACCGGTGGCGGCGGCGCTTCCTGGAGCTCAGGGCTGGTGCGCACGGCGGGTTTCCCCTGGTGGCCGCTGGCGAGCGCCACGAACGCGCCCACGGCGAGCAGGCCGATCACGCCGATGATCACCGGCAGCGCGGACGTCGGCGCGCGCCGCTGGTGGGCCGGGATGCGGCCCGCCGACAGCGCGGTGGCGCCGCGTCGCCCCGCCGCGTGCGGCGGCAGGCGCCCGGAGCGCGTGCCCGGACGGCCGTCGACAGGGTGCTGCTGTCCGCTCTGCGTCACCGGCCGCAGACCCCGCCCGTCGGTGATCGCGCCGTGCTGGCTGCTGGTGCCTTTCGGCTGCGGCCGCGCGATCATCACCGACGAGGCCGGCACGACCTCCATGCCGCCTGCCGCAGCGAGGATGCCCTGGATGTCCTCGGTCGAACCGGTCGGGCGGCGGGGCGGGGGAGCCGGCGTCGCCACGGCCAGCCGCTGCGATGGCGCGCCGCCGAGCGAGACCAGGCGCCCCGACGGCACATCGGTGATCTCGACCGTCTGGCCCTCGAAGGTGGTGCGCAGCGCCTCCATCAGTGCCGCCTCGCCTGCGACCTGGAGCTGCCGGTGCGCGCCACGGATCAGGAACGGCCCGTGCGGCGCAGGGGTTGGCGGGGGACTGGTCATGACTGGCTCGGGAAAAGGTACCCTTCGATCACCGTGACCGCAATCGGCGACAGGGGTCGTGTGGATCCTGTTGGTATCACGCAGGCCATTGATGCCCTTCAGTTTAAAGAAATGGCCACTGTCGCGCACTATGAAACACCGCCCATCAGGCACGCCATTTCGGGCATCGGGCGGAGACAGGTGGGGTCGATCCCGGGCGACCCGGACGCGCTGCGCCTTGTTCCTCGGAGCGGCCATGCGTACGCCACCAACCACACGACGCGTGGTGGCGCCCGCACCTCATACCTGCCTCCGGTGTCGCGTCACACCGCCCGGTTGTTCCCCCTCCCAGGAAGCCCCATGCGCCACTGGCTGATGAAGACCGAACCCGACGCCTTCAGCATCGCCGACTTGAAGGCGAAAGGCACCGCGCCCTGGGACGGCGTCCGGAACTACCAGGCGCGGAACCACATGCGCGACATGGCGGTCGGCGACCGCGTGCTGTTCTACCACTCCAGCGCGAATCCCAGCGGCATCGCCGGCCTGGCCACGGTCGCGCGCACCGCCTACCCCGATCCTTCGAGCTGGGATCCCAAGTCCCATTACTTCGATCCCGCCGCCAGTCCCGAGAACCCGCGCTGGTCGATGGTCGACGTGACCTACGTGCGCACGTTCAAGAACTTCCTCTCGCTGGAGCAGCTCAAGGGCATCCCGGAGTTGAGCGGGATGATCCTCCTCCAGCGCTCCCGGCTGTCGGTCCAGCCGGTGGAGAAGGAGCACTACGAGCTGATCACGAAACTGGGGAAGTGAGCGCCGCGTCCGGGCCCCCCCTCGGCCGCTGAACGCGGCACCAGTGCCAGGGCCCGTCCCGGGACCGCGTGCCGCTGGCGCGCATGCATGGAGAGCGCGCCGGCGGCGCGCGGTCCCGGGACAGGCCCACACGCGGCCACCGCGCCTCGGGCTCGACCCGCGCGTGCCGCTACTCCAGCACCGCCGCCAGACGGTCGAAGTTCTGCTCGTTCGCAGGCGCGATGAAGCCGCGGATCCGCGCGACCTCCGCCGCGTCGGCGAAGCGCATGCGGAAGCGCACCAGGGTGCCGCCCTGGAAGTCGTACAGGGTGGTGCGCACCTGGAAGGCGTGCATCGGCCCGAGGTGGTCGAACGCGACCAGCTCGCCGGGGACCAGTTCGCGGAACACGCTGTGGTTCTGGAAATCCTTGCCGTCCGGCCCATGCATGGTGAAGCGCCACTCGCCGCCCGGGCGCGGCTCGCAGACCGTGGAACGTGTTGGTGAACCCCTTGGGCCCCCACCAGCGCTGCAGCACCGCCGGGTCCGTCCACGCCGCGTAGACCTGCGCGCGCGGCGCCGTGAAGACGCGCGTGGTGACGATGTCGCGCTCGGGGTGGAGCGCGGCGTCGGGCGCGGTGAGCAGGTCGTCGAGCCGCTCCAACGACTGCGTCCAGCCGACCTCCATGCCCTCGAGCGGGATTTGCGCCGCCGGGGTGGCGTTGCTGACGTCGGTGGTGACGGTCACCAGGGTGCCGCCCTCCGCGTCGGCGAAGGTGACGGTGTTGACCACGTCGAACAGCGGCTGGCCCTGGCCGTCGAGCGGCTGGGCGAGGAAGACCAGGCGACCGGGCGCGACCAGCTCGCGCACTTCGCCGCGCATCGGGTGGTCGGCGCCGTCGGGCCCGCGCATGAGGATGTGGATGCGGCCACCGACGCGCGCCTCGAAGACGCAGGTGGGGTTGGTGAAGCCGTGCGGCCCCCACCACGCCGCCAGGTGCGCGGGGTCGGTCCACGCCTGCCAGACCAGCGCGCGCGGCGCGGCGAAGCGCCGGCTGAAGCGGCGCTGGACGTGGGTGCGCCACGCTTCGCGCGCGCCCACGCCGGCCGCGGCCTGCGCTTCGACGTGCCCCGCCAGGCGGGCCAGGTTCTGCTTCCCGCCCTCGATCGCGCCGTAGCGCTCGACGACGTGGTCGCGCAACGCCTTGGTCGGGAACACCGAGCGCATCGTCACCTCGGTGCCCCCTGCGTGCGCGGTGAAGGTCACGGTGACGTGGAACTGCACCTCTCCCTCGCCCTCGAGGCTGCCACCGTGGTCGTAGACCAGGCGCTCCGGCCGCACCACCTCGTGGTAACGCGTCCAGTTGGGGTAGTTCGGCGCCGTCGGGCCCGTGCATGGTGTAGACCCACATGCCGCCGGGACGCACCTCCATGGAGCGGGTGGTGATGGAGAAACCGTTCGGCCCCCACCAATTGCCGATGTGGCGCGGATCGGTGAAGGCGTCGAAGACCAGTTCGCGCGGCGCGTTCAGCACGCGGCTGACGACGATCTCGCGGTCGGCGGTGTCGGAGGCGGGTTCGGGGCGGACGGCCATGGGGAGTCCTTCAGGGTTGGCGCGGCGGGCGCGGCTGTTGCTGCAATTCGTCGAGGTAGACGGCGAGGCGGTCGAAGCTCTCGTTCCAGAACTGCGCGAACGACCCCGTCCACGCGTGGATCGGCCGCAGTCCCGCCGCATTGAGCGCGTAGAAGCGCTGCTGCCGCGCGCTGCGCACCGTCACCAGCTCGACCTCGCGCAGCACGCGCAGGTGCTTCGACGCCAGCGGCTGGGAGATGTGCAGGATGCTGACGATCTCGCCAACCGGCCGCTCCCCGGCCACCAGCAGGTCGAGGATGCTGCGCCGGTGCGGCTCGGCGATGGCCGTGAAGACGTCCTCGGTGGTGGCCGTGTTGGGCATGGCCGCCTTTATATAACCATAAGGTTATATTCAAAGGAAATCGCCCCCGGCCATCCAGAGAGGCCCCCCGGAACCGCGGCCCACTGGGCGGCTGCCGTTCCCAGCGACGAATCTCGGGGGATCCCATCGGATCCCCGGCCTAGGGACGTCCACGCAATGACGAAGAGAGGCCCAGTGGGCCGCGGTCCCGGGGAAAACGCATCCCGCTGTTCGGAGTGGCGGCTTTCCCCTTGGCAGCCCCAGCCGAACCCCCGCCCGCTTCCCCCTTCCCCTCCCGCCTCGCCGGCCGATGATCCCCGGCGTTGACAATCTCTCTCGTGGGGGCGAACAGGTTTCGACGGGCTTGCACCGGCGATTGTTGCGTGCCGTGGTGCGGGTGGCCACGTTAAAACCCGCAAAAAAATAAGTGCCGACGATCACGTCGAGTACGCTCTCGCTGCTTAATTAAAAACTAAGCGACGAGACGAGATCATCCCATTGCCGATGCTGGCGATGATCTCCCTAATACTCATCGGCTGGCTGCGGGAGCTGTCTGACTACCCGCGGCGAGAGACATCAGGCTGGTCCCTGGCTCGGGTTGGCAGCTGCCTTGGCCAGGGATGAGAACAAAATTACTGCCTACGCACGTAGACGCGTCGTACGAACAAGTCCGGACCCGGGTTCGATTCCCGGCGCCTCCACCATAAACACTTGCACCACAGTGAGTTGATTAAACGATCAACTCACTGTGGCAAAAGTGTGGCAGACCCGGGATGGACACGTCCCTGGGCACCGGTGTTTTTACCTCTCATTAGGGATACTCGATGACGACATGTGAACTTGCGCCGCATCAGTTGAATCTTTCATCAACTGGAACAATCGAAGCGCGAATTCGAGAGCTTTGGGTAGCTTGCAAGGATGCCTCTGCGTCCACGCGGAACCCCTCTAGAAAGCGTACTCACAGCGCTCCTGTCGGAACGCGGACTCACGCGCAAGGAATTCGCGATTCGCATCGGAATCGGCAATTCGACGCTTTCTCGAATCGAACACCGAAAGCCGACGCGTCTGCCGAGAAAAATAGACATCTCAAAGTGGGCGGAAGTGCTGGGAATATCGGAGAAGGAAAAGAAACTGCTCCAATTGGCAGCGGAACTCAGTTGGTCCCCGGAAGGCGTCCAAAAACTGGTTTCGTCACTGTTGAAAAGCAAAAATCAATAGCGCCTGGAATCCAGCAGGTGTGCCCAGGGAGCGTTTTCCCATGAAAGAACGCCAAATTAAAACATTGAAGGTGGTTGCAAAATATGACTGCAAAAATTGGGATGTTTCAAGGAAATGGCTGACACATGATACTAACGAAGACTTTAGGAAATTCACACGCATACTCTTTGGTCAGTATCGCGAAACTTACGGAATGATTTCACTAAATAAGGCGGCCGTGTCGTTAAGGAATTTGGGCATTAACTATTCGCAACATGACGTTGAAAATGCACTCTCGCTTCTTAGCAAATACAGCTATTTTGATAAACCTCATTCCCTTGGCACGGCAGTGAGACTAGTCTCCATTGAAAATTCAGTCAACATGATCCCTATCTCAGAGAGCGAAGAGTCGTCATTTGATAAGGAGATTATCAAATGCGGCATTGTCCTTGCCCCCCTCAAGCGCCATTTCCAATTGCCGGAAGCTTCTTGGGCAGATCCATGGGAGGCATTGAGCAAAATAGAGGAAAGGGTTGATGGTTTCTACTTTGCAAAGCATGGCATGGTGATGCGCCTTGAGGAATGATTTATGACGCCTTTTGGAGGTCTCTAATATGCGTTCGATGAGGGCAGAGCATTCTGTCGCTGGCGCGACCTCACTGGGTCATTAGTGATACGCATTTTGGACACGGGAACATTCTCCAATACTGCCCATGGCGAATAACTTGGGCAGCGACCATTGAAGAGCACGATCGCGCGATCATCGAAGCATGGCGGGCAACTGTTGGTCATGACGACATCGTTCTTCACCTTGGAGATTTTTCCCTTGGTGAGCGAATCCGGATTGGGGAGGTCCGACGCATGTTACCAGGTCGCATTTGTATTGTTCGTGGAAATCACGACCGATCGATAACAGCAATGAAAGAGGCTGGATTTGATTGGGTATGCAACTCAGTGCGAGTGAGCATTCGGTCCGAGCAATGCATCGGCAAGCACAACCCCGCAGATTTCACCTTTCAGGAAGCATCAGTTAATACCCGACTCTTGCATGGGCATTGTCATGGCAATGGGTATCAAAAAATTGAAACAGACGTAAAGACAAAAGCACGAGATTGCTCGTTAGATGCCATCAAATCGATTGCCCCAGTCGCTTGGTCTAGCCTGTGTTAAATCATTCATTTTCCAATTTTAATACCGCCATCCGACGCAAACGTTCTGAAAAAATAATGACCAACTACCTTGTCACCGCACGATTGATCCGCTCAGGCCTTGAGCTCCGCAACGCCATCAAACGCCTCGACGCCATCATTGATGCACCCGTAGGCTCACAAGAGGCTGATGAGCGCGCCGCCCTCTCGAACCTGATCGCCGATTACGAGGATCGTCATTACCCCATCGCAACTTTGGATCCTCTTCGACTACTGCGCTGCCTCATGACACTACATAAGCTTAGCAAATCGAGTCTTCCGGAAATTGGCCCTCGATCCGTCGTCACGCTCGTTCTTATAGGGAGGCAGACCATCAACTATCGAATGGCCATCGCTTTAGGAAAGCGCTTCAGGATCAATCCGAAGGCCTTTCGGGAAAAGATGTCGCAATAGCTAGTCGGTTCAGTAGCGTGCTCAAGTTAGGAGCATTCTGGTTCATCCCTCCCCTCTTATTCGGTACCGCCCGGGACGTCAAACATATTACGGCCTCCGAACCGCGCCGAACCGCGAGCCTAGAAGGCCACATATCTTGATCACGACGAGATCGAATGCCAATTTTCCGAATCACATGTCCGTCGTTCGAACATTGTCTTTCTAACGGGAACTGGCAAATGTCATGCCCATGCCAGCGAGCCCCAGAGTTTCCCTACCACTACCGGGCTGGAATGGTCGTGTGGGGTCACGGATATGGCCTAAAACGGACGGACACGCAACCAGCCATTTCGGGATTAGGGCCAAGACTTGATGCCTGCCTGCCTTCCTGTCTACTAGGCAGGCCATGGGCGCGATGATCGACGATTCTCGTCGACTAGGACCCTTGCATGCAAAGGTCGTTGGAGTGAGCCCTATACCCTGGCCAACCATCTCGGAAGGCGCCAAGCCAGGCCATCGCGCCAGTAAATTCATTGTAAGTGATTGTTATTACAATATTTTTTTTCCAGCTCTCCCCTGTTTTCGAATATCATTGGAGGCGATGAGTGGAGTCGCAGCATCACCGGCGCCATCCAGCCTCATCCCGCGGCTCGGCCGATGAACCTGCCATGAACTTGGGTCCACGGCAAACGACACTCTGGCCCAGTGGCTGGGGCGACCTCCAGTTTACCTGCATGCACGCGGAACTGGCCAAGACGCCGCTACAAATCAAGGGGCAGCAGGACCAGGCAATGTCCCTCTATCTAGAGCGCCTGCGCGCTGCCCAAGCGAGCAATGAGTTCCTTGATTTGCGACTCGCCGAACTCCTGGTTGCGACATTGCATCGGCTCTGGCCGCAGGAGTCACCCGCCGAAGCCCAAGCGGACACCTGGCTGCGAATGGCAGTCGCCTATCTCCTGCACACCGACGATACCAATGACGACTTTTCAGCCATTGACGGTCTCGATGATGACGCCGAGGTGATCATCGCCCTCTGCCAAGCCCTCGACAGGCATGACCTCGTCAAGCCCATCCGCGAGCACCTTCACCGATGAGCTTTCGGATCGTCCCCGCTGGCTCCAGGGTCGAGATTCGCGACGAGGAATGGCTCGTCCGCCGCTGCGTTGCCATGCCTAGCGGTGACTTTGAAGTGCACGTCACTGGCGCCAGCGAATTGGTGCGTGGCCACCAGGCCGTCTTCCTCAGTGCGCTTGATCAGATTCAGGAATTGCGTCCCGAGTCCACCATTCTCACCAACGACACTTCCCCCGGCTACCGCAAGGCGAAGCTCTATCTCGACGCGCTACTGAAACGCACGCCACCAACCGATGCCGCGCTCTCGATAGGTCCGCAGGCGGCGATCAACCCAGCATCCTATCAGCTGGAGCCAGCCGAGATGGTCTTTGGCCTGGGCCGCTACCGTGCGCGCGGTCCACAAATGCGACCAAGGCTGCTAGTCGCCGATGCCGTTGGCCTGGGCAAGACCATTGAGGTCGGGATCCTCGTCACCGAGTTGATCAAGCGCGGCCGCGGGGATCGCATCCTCTTTTTGGCCAAGAAGAGCATGCTCGCCCAATTCCAGCAGGAGCTCTGGGCCCGCTTCAACATTCCGCTGGTCCGTCTCGACAGCCTGGGCATCGCCCGGCTGCGCACACGCATTCCGGCCAACCGCAACCCATTCAGCTGCTACAACCGCATCGTCATCTCGATCGACACACTCAAGGACACCAAGGCTTCGACCAGCTACAGGCACTATCTGGAATCGTTTCCGTGGGACATCGTCATCATCGACGAGGCCCACAACTGCGCCAATCCTGGCACGGCAAACAACACCCTGGCCCACCGCGTCTGCGCCAACGCCGAAGCTGTGATCCTGGCCACTGCGACCCCGCACAACGGCAAGCCGCGTAGCTTCGCCGAGCTTATCCGCTTGCTCGACCCCACCGCCATCGCCGACCTTGAATCATACGAGGCCTCAGACATCGCCCCGTACTTCATCCGCCGTTTCAAAAAGGACGTGGTCGAGCAGGTCGGTGAGCACTTCCGCGACCGCGAGATCCGGGCTATCCGCAGCGCCGCTCTGCCGGCTGAGGAGGCGATCTTCGCGCGCCTGGGGGAGCTACGACTCCGCAGCATCAATGACCAGCGATTCGGCCAAGACCACCTGATGCAGTGGGTTTTGTTCAAGGCCTACCTGTCCAGCCCGGTCGCAGCGTCCGAGACCCTCGCCCATCGCCTCACCGAACTCCGCCGTCGTCACGCTTCCGGCAAGCATGACTACCTCGCGGCGCACATCGCCGAGCTTGACGCTCTGCACGCCGACCTGGCGCAGCAGCCGATCACCGCTACCGCCCGCTATGCGGCCATGCTCGACCTGCTGCAGGAACTTCACTGGTCAGGCTCCGCAGGCAGCCCGCGCATCATCCTCTTCACCGAGAGCCGCCGCACCCAGGACGCCCTCGCCGCCGCCTTACGCGCCCGCTACAAGGCTGACGACTCAGTCATCCAGACCATCGACGGTAGCATGTCCGACGTCGATCAGAGCCGCATTGTCGATGACTTTGGCAAGGGCGATACGCCGGTCCGCCTGCTCATTGCTACCGATGTCGCCAGCGAAGGAGTCAACCTTCACTACCACTGCCATGTTTTGATTCACTATGACCTCCCCTGGTCGCTGATCCGCCTCGAACAGCGCAACGGCCGCATCGACCGCTACGGTCAGACCCAGAATCCGCGCGTCCACTACCTTCTGACCATCAGCGCTTGCCCGGCCTTCACCGGCGACCAGCGCATCCTCGATGCCCTGATCGAGAAGGAGCAGTGGGTCTACCGCAACACCGGCGACGCCGCCGGCGTCATGCAGTTCCACAGCGTCGAGGACGAAGAGTCGACCATCGGCGAAGGTGCCGCACGAGGCCTCACACCCGACCAAATTCTGGCCGCACCGGATACACCCGAGGCTCAGCAGGCACTGCTCCTCGAGCGGCTGCTCTCCGCCGCCCAGCGGCTCGATGCGACGGCCACGCCGCCCAGCACTTCGGGCTCATCGACCTGGCCAAGCCTCTTCCCCAACGACCTCGCCTTCCTTGCCGAGGCCTGGGCCACCGTCCTGCCCGAGGTGCCGCTCGACCGCCACCCCGACCGTCCGCAGGTGGAAGTCCAAGCGCCCGATGACCTTTGGAGTCGCGTCGGTGGCAGTCTCCGCGGTCGTGATACCATCATCCCCGGCGCCACCGCCATCCCCGACGAGGCCCTGCCCTCCGATCGATCCTTCGTCCTGACCACCGATCGGGCAGCGGTAATGGAGGCGATCCACCGAGCGCGTGTCCTCGCCGGCGTGGTCGCGAC
>CAWFSD010000031.1:0-85237 GCA_963818245.1 uncultured Planctomycetota bacterium | reverse complement strand
TGTTATGTGCGTACCTGGTTCGGTTCGGTATTTGTCGGTGCCCGCGGACATGGCGCTGATCGGCGACTACTCGGGCAAGGCGCTGCGCGCGCAGACCGGCGAACCGGTCAGCTGGGAGGAAGGCGGCAAGTTCGGCATGGCGCCGCGCTTCACCGCCGCCACCGCGGCGAGCTTCGACGAGGCCTCCATCGGCGACTTCGAGAAGGACCAGTCCTTCTCCTACGGCTGCTGGGTCAAGACCCCCAAGGAGGGCGGCGGCGCGCTGTTCTCGCGCATGGACGACGCCGACGGCTACCGCGGCTGGGACGTGTGGCTGGAGGGCAACCGCTTCGCCGCCCACCTCATCCACCACTGGAGCGACGACGCGCTGAAGGTCAAGACGCGCAAGGACGTGGTCAAGCGCGGCGAGTGGCAGCACGTGTTCGTCACCTACGACGGCTCGGGCAAGGCCGAGGGCCTGCGCATCTACGTCGACGGCAAGGCCCAGGAGACCGACGCCGAGGCCAACACCCTCAAGACCACCACGCGCACCAGCGCGCCGTTCAAGATCGCGCGGCGCAAGAACTTCGACATCATCAACGGCGTCTCGGTGCAGGACCTGCGCATCTACACCGAGCGCGTCCCGGGCGACCTTATCGCGCGCCTCGCCGCCACGCCGCGCGTGCTCGCCCTGCTCGCGACCCCCGCGGACAAGCGCGAGGCCAAGAAGGTCGACGAGGTCTTCGCGCTGTGGAGCGCGGGCGATGAGCAGCTCGGCAAGGAGCAGGCCGCTGTGGCCGCGCTCGAGCAGGAGAAGAAGGGCATCCTGGAGCGCAGTCCCGGTGTCGCACGTGCAGGAGGAGAAGAAGGACGGCATGCCGGAGGCCTTCATCCTCTTCCGCGGCCAGTACGACCAGCCCAAGGACAAGGTCGAGGCCACGGTGTTCTCGTTCCTCAACCCGCTGCCGCCGGGCGCCCCGCGCAACCGCCTGGGGCTCGCCCAGTGGCTGGTGGCGAAGGAGAACCCGCTGGTCGCGCGCGTCACCGTCAACCGCATGTGGCAGGAGTACTTCGGCGCCGGCATCGTCCGCAGCGTCGAGGACTTCGGCATCATGGGCGAGGCGCCCTCGCACCCCGAGCTGCTCGACTGGCTGGCGGTCGAGTTCCGCGACGGCGGCTGGGACATGAAGAAGCTGGTGCGCCTGATCGTCACCTCGGCGACCTACCGCCAGGCGGCGGTGACCACGCCGGCGAAGCTCGAGAAGGACCCCTACAACCGCCTGCTCGCGCGCGGTCCGCGCTTCCGCATGGACGCGGAGATGATCCGCGACTACGCGCTGGCCGCGGCCGGCGCGCTGTCCACCGACCATGGGCGGTCCGGGCGTCAAGCCCTACCAGCCGAGCGGGATCTGGGACGTGGTCGGCATGCGCGAGGGCAACACCCACGAGTACGTGCAGGACCACGGCGACGCGCTCTACCGGCGCAGCATCTACGACTTCTGGAAGCGCATGGCGCCCCCGGCCGCGCTCGAGATCCTCAACGCCCCGGCGCGCGAGACCTCGTGCCTGCGCCGCGAGCGCACCGACACGCCGATGCAGGCGCTGGTGACGCTGAACGACCCGCAGTTCATCGAGGCCGCGCGCCTGCTCGCGCAGAAGGCGCTGGCCGCGCCGCGGCGACGACGCCGCGCACCTCGATTACGTCAGCCGGCGGGTGCTCGCCCGCCCGTTCGCCGCGGCCGAGGCGAAGATCGTCCTCGAGCGCCCTGCGCGACCTGCGCGCGTGGTACCTCGGCAAGCCCGACGAGGCCAAGGCACTCATCGCGGTCGGCGAGGCCAAGGCCGACGCGGCCCTGGCGCCGCCCGAGCTCGCCGCCTGGACCATGGTCTGCAACCAGCTCCTCAACCTCGACGAGGTCCTGAACAAATGAACACCGACCCCCGAGTCCTCGCCGCCCTGCAGGGGGCCCAGACCCGCCGCCAGTTCCTCGCCCGCGGCGGCGGCGCCATCGGCGGCGCCGCGCTCGCCTCGCTGCTCGGCGGCGGCGGCCTGCTGTCCGCGGACGAGCCGGCGCGCGCACAAGGTCGGCCCGCACTTCCCGGCCAAGGCCAAGCAGGTCATCTACCTGCACATGGTCGGCGGGCCGTCGCAGCTCGACCTCTTCGACTACAAGCCCGACCTGGTCAAGATGTACGACAAGGACCTGCCGGAGTCGATCCGCAACGGCCAGCGCCTGACCACCATGACCTCGGGCCAGACGCGCTTCCCCGTAGCCCCGACCAAGTTCGCCTTCCACCAGCAGGGGAAGTGCGGCATGTGGCTGAGCGACCTGCTGCCCAACCTCGGGAAGAAGGCCGACGAGATCTGCTGGATGCGCTCGATGAGCACCGAGGCGATCAACCACGAGCCGGCGATCTGCGCCATCCAGACGGGCAACCAGATCACCGGCCGCCCGTGCATCGGCTCGTGGGTGTCGTACGCGCTCGGCACCGCCAACCCGAACCTGCCGCCGTTCGTGGTGCTGGTCGCCACGCCCAGCAACCGCGAGCAGGAGCAGGCGATCTCCGGCCGCCTGTGGTCGTCGGGCTACCTGCCCGGCGAGCACGCCGGGGTGTCGTTCCGCAGCGCGGGCGACCCCATCCTGTTCATCAACAACCCGCCCGGCGTCGCGCCGGAGGTGCGCCGCACCACCCTCGACGGCATCGGCAGGCTCAACGACATCAGCTTCAAGCAGACCGGCGACCCCGAGACGCGCACGCGCAGCGGCCAGTACGAGATGGCCTACCGCATGCAGTCCTCGGTCCCCGAGCTGACCGACCTCGGCAAGGAGCCGGCCAGCACCTGGCAGCTCTACGGCGACGAGGCGAAGAAGCCCGGCACCTTCGCCAACTCCGCGCTGATGGCGCGCCGCCTGGTCGAGCGCGGCGTGCGCTTCGTCCAGGTCTACCTCAACAACTGGGACCACCACAGCAACCTCGGCGGCCGCATGCCCAGCCAGTGCAAGGACGTCGACCAGGCCTGCGCCGGGCTGCTCGACGACCTGCGCAGCCGCGGCCTGCTCGACAGCACGCTGATCGTCTGGGGCGGCGAGTTCGGCCGCACCGTCTACTCGCAGGGCGGGCTCTCGCACGACAACTACGGCCGCGACCACCACCCGCGCTGCTTCAGCATGTGGATGGCGGGCGGCGGCGTGAAGCCCGGCACCATCTACGGCGAGACCGACGACTTCAGCTACAACATCGTCAAGGACCCGATCCTGCTGCGCGATTACCACGCGACGCTGCTGCACCTGCTCGGCATCGACCACGAGCGGTTGACGTACCGCTACCAGGGGCTGGATGGGAAGCTCACCGGAACGGAGAAGGCCAGCGTGATCAAGGCGCTGCTGGCCTGACGATGGTCGATCGCAGCGGCGCTGCGGACGTCCCTCGCCGGTGGCAGGGGGACCGCGTCGTCCTCGACGGCCTGCAACTCCCGCAGCGCTCCTGGCAATGGTGCCGGCGTCGCCGCAGCGCCCTCAGGGGGTCCCATCCGCATCGAGGGCTGGGAAGGGGGCCGAACGACCCTGGTTCTCGCCTCGCCACGGCCGTGGGCGTTGACCTGGTCCTCCTCCGGGACATCGCGCGTGACGTGTTGCGCTCGCGATCCACTGGAAGCGGACGTTCCGCGCGCCTGGCGTGCAGTACCCCGCGCGTGAATCGACTCCCTACATCCCCACCCACTCCGGCTCCGGGTCGTACCTGACGCCGCTCCAGCAGCAGCCCGCACCCCGGCACGATGTTGCCGAAGCGGCGCGCGCTGCGGCCGGCGCGCATCGCGGCGATGAAGTCGGCGCATCTCCGCGCGGCCCTGGGCCACGTAGACCATCGCGCCGACCAGGCCGCGCACCTGCTTGTAGAGGAAGCCCTCGCCGGTGATGCGGAACAGCCAGTGCACGTCATCGCCGTGAGCCTCGCGCGTCCACCATGCGCGCAGCACGCGGCGGTGGGGATCCTGGTCGTCGGTGTCGTCGCGGCGCAGGCAGGCGAAGCCCGACAGGTCGAGGTCGCCGGCGAGCAGCGCGGCGAGTTCGTGCAGGCGCCCGGCGTGATCGAGCTGGCGCACCCACAGGCAGTCGCGGTCGAGCACCGGGCGCACGCCGCGCTGCACCACGCGGTAGCGGTAGGTCTTGCTGCGCGCTTGGGTTTTGGCGCTCCAGCCGTCGGCGACGCGCGCGACCTTGCGCACCGCGACGTCGCCGGGCAGGTTGCTGGTGAAGGCCAGCGCGAGCGTCGCCAGGTCCCAGTCCTTGGCGAGCAGGCAGTCGCCGGTCAGGGCGAGGGCGCTGACCTCGGCGTCGAGGCGGCTGCTCAGCCGCACCTGGACCTCCTGGCCGTCCAGCTTCGCCGCGGCCTCCTCGAGCACGCCTTGCAGGGTGCGCAGTCCCGGAGCCTGGGCCTGCGTGCCCTGGAAGGCCCGGCCGTCGTACTCGATGGTCAGGGCGTAGCGCGGCACCGGTCCCTAGCGCCGCCCGCCTTTGCCGTGGCCGCCGTTGCCGCCCTCGGCCTGGCCGTCGGCGGGCGCGCCGTCCTCGGCCTCCCACGCGGCGGTCTCCTTCTCCAGCCAGGCGTCGTCGCCGACCTCGTCATCGTCCTCGGTGTCGGAGCCGTGCAGCACGCCGCGGTGGCCGCCTCCGCCGCCACCACGGTGGTGGCGGCCGCCGCCGGTGGCGCCGCGGAAGCTGAAGATGTCGCGGCGGTCGGGCGTGCCGACGCTGCCGCCGAGCGGCTGGCGCAGCGCCTGGCGCGCCTCGACCCAGGTGGCCTGCAGGTCCGCGAGCTCGGGCACGCCGCCGAAGGCGAGTTCGTTGACGCGCAGCACCAGGTCGAAGAACGGCGCGGTCACGTAGCGCCGCACGCGCTTGGGCAGGTGCGCGAAGAACAGCATGTAGAGCTGGCCGCGCAGCAGTTCCATGGCGCTGTTGATCAGGCGCTTGGGCAGGTCCATGCGGATGCCCAGCGTGCGGATCTCGCTGGTGACGCGCGAGGCGATGCGGTGGAAGTGGTCCTTCTCGACGTTGACGGTGTCGAGCAGCGGCAGGAACAGGCCGGTGGTCAGCACCTCGAGCGGGAAGTAGCGCTCCTCCTCGGCCGCCTCGTCGACCGCGGCGAAGAACTCCGCGACCTGCTCGAAGCCGTCGGCCCCGATGGCGTCGAGCCACTCCGGGTAGATGACGCGCAGGATGCCGTAGTCGTAGAGCAGGCGCAGGCCGCGCTCGCGGTTGGCCTGGGTGAGGATGCGGAAGATCTCCTCGGTGACGCGGAAGCGGCTGGCCTTGTGGATCTCCTCGCCGAGCTCGCGCAGGGCGCGGTCGGTCTCGGCCTCGATGGTGTAGCCGAAGCGCGCCGCGAACTTGATCGCGCGCAGCATGCGCACCGGGTCCTCGCGGAAGCGCACCTGCGGGTCGCCGATGCAGCGGATGAGCTGGTCGTTCAGGTCCTGCACGCCGCCGGTGTAGTCGATGACCGCGAAGTCGCGGATGTCGTAGTACAGGGCGTTGATGGTGAAGTCGCGGCGGAAGGAGTCGCTCTCCAGGTCGCCCCACTGGTTGTCCTCTTCGACGTAGAGGTCGCCGCTGCCGTCGGCGACCGCCTCGACCATCGAGCGCAGGGTCGCGACCTCGACGTTCTTGGGGCCGAAGAACACGTGCACCAGGCGGAAGCGGCGGCCGACCTCGCGGCTGTTGCGGAACAGCCGGCGCAGGTCGCGCGGGCGCGCGTCGGTGGCGACGTCGAAGTCCTTCGGTTTGCGCCCCATCAGCAGGTCGCGCACCGCGCCGCCGACCAGGTACGACTCGTAGCCCGCGTCCTTCAGCTTGTAGAGCACGCGCAGGGTGTCGGGGTCGACGTCCTTGCGGCTGATCGGGTGGTCCTCGCGGACGATGATGCGCGGCTCGCTGGGGTTGTGGATGGGCACCGCGCCGCTGTCATCGGCTTGGCCAACGTGGTCGCGGTGGTGGCGCCGGGGTTGCCGGGCGCCGCTGTTCTGATGGGACACGAATGGGATTCCTCGGGGGGACGGATGGGCTCGTCGGCTCCGCCGGGTTCGCCCGACGCGCTGGGCGTGGGCCATGCCGGTGGGCGGGCTGTGTCATGATGGCGGGAATCGGACCGCCTCGCAACCGGTAAAACGGCGTTCGGGGGCGCGGGGGTCAGACAGGGCGGCTGGCGGCTGGGGGCTGGCGGGCGGGCGCTCCTGCCGTGCCGGGCGATCGCGGTCGAAGCCGCCGGCGACCGCCAGCCGTCCCATGGTGCATCCTGCTCCATTCTGTGCCATACTGGACCATGTCCCCGCCGTCCCGCCTGCTCGCGGCGCTCCTGGTGGCGGCCTGGACGTTGTTCTGCGCCAGCGCATTGGCCGCGGCCGACGACCCGCCCCTGCGCAAGGTGCAGATCACCATCAACGCGTGGGAGGGCTACGTCGAGCCCTGCGCGCCGGGCTTCATCGCGGCGATGCGCGAGAAGCACCACCTCGAGGTCGAGTTCGTGCGCACCAGCGCCACCGGCCTGGAGTCCTTCCGCAGCCACCTGCGCGACCACAGCGCCGACCTGGTCAGCCCGGCCAACGACCTGCTGCGCACGCTCAAGGACGAGGGCCTGCTCCGGCCGCTCGATCCCGCGCTGATCCCGAACCTGGCGCAGATCAACCCGATCATCCTCGACAGCGGCTACTTCCGCATCGACGGTCGCACCTGGGGCGCGCCCTTCACCTACGGGCCGTACGCCCTGGCCTACAACCGCGCCAAGCTCGCGAAGCCGACCAGCTACGCGGTGCTGTGGGACGAGCGCTGGAAGGGCCGGGTGTCGGTGAGCAACTACGACACCGCCAACATCTACATGGTCGCGCTCGCGCTGCACATCCCGGCCAGCGACCTGTTCAAGCTCAGCGACGCCCAGCTCGCGCGCATCGAGAGCAGGCTGCACGAGCTGCACGCCCAGGTCGGCCACTACTGGGCCGACAACCTCGAGCCCGACAGCGTCAAGAGCATCGACCTGGGCACCGACTGGGGCATCGGCGTGCACCTGATCAACAGCAAGGGCGGCGACTGGGCGATGACGGTGCCCGACGAGGGCGCCACCGCCTGGGTCGACAACTGGGCGATCTCCAGCGCCATCGACCCCGCCAAGCTGCCGCTGGTCCACGAGTTCATCGACTACCAGCTCAGCGCGCGCGTCCAGGCCGAGGTCGCGCGCCACACCTCGTACGGGCCCGCCAACTTCTACGCCACCCGCTACCTGACCGTGGCGGAGAAGCTCGAGTACCACATCACCGACGCGGACTACCTCGGCCGGCTCGTCCTCTGGCAGCCGCTCGACGCGGCGACGCTGGCCCGCTACCAGGCGGCCTGGAAGCGGGCGACGCGGTGAGGGCCGGCCCGCTCGCGCGCCTGCTGCCCAGCCTGCAGCACCGCATCCTCGCCCTGGTCATGGGCACCGTGGTGCTGGTGACGGTGGTGCTCACCGCCCTGCAGCTGGTCACCACGCAGCGCGCGCTGAGCCGCAACGTCGCCGAGAAGCAGCAGCTGCTCGCCCACCACCTCGCCGACAACCTGGCCGTGCCGCTCGCCGAGCGCAACTACCCGCGCGTGGTCGAGCTGATCGACAGCGCGGTGGCGACCGGCGACCTGTCCTCGGCGACGGTCGTCGACCAGCACGGCCGCGTCCTGGCCAGCAGCGACGCCGGGCTCACCGGGCGCACCTTCACGGAGGTCGCGCCCCCGGCCGCGAGCCTGGTCAGCGCCCCCATCGCCGGCCAGGGCCTGGTCGCCATCACCAGCCGCGCCGCCGCCACCAGCGACCTGCTGTGGACCATCCTGGTCGGGGCGGTGCTGGCCTCGGCGGTGGTCGTCCTCGCGCTGCTCCCCATCGTCCACCGCCTCAGCCGCGGCATGACCCGCCCGCTCGACCAGGCGGTGCACGCGGCCCGGCGCATGGCGCGCGGGCAGTTCGCCGTCGTCGAGCTGCGCTCGCCGATCCGCGAGATCGACGCCCTGACCACCGCGCTCAGCGAGGCCGCGCGGCAGCTCGGGGAGGGTCACGGCCTGCTCATCCAGGCCCGCGACCAGCTCCACGCCCAGCTCGCCTTCCAGCAGCGCCTGATCGACACCATCCCGGTGCCGGTCTTCCACTGCGACGGCGCGGGTCTGCTGCAGGGCTGCAACGACTCCTTCGCGCGCCTGGTCGGCGGTGGCGCGGCCGCCGGCCGCCCGGTGTGGGAGATGCTGCCCACCGAGCTGTGGGAGCGCTTCGTCGCCGCGCACGCCGCCGGCGGTGTGTTCACCTGCGAGACCGGCCTGCCCGCCGGCAGCGGCATGCAGTTCGCCGTCTTCACCGCGGCGCCGCTGCCCGCCGGCGCCGGGCACATCGGCGTGATCTTCGACATCACCGCGCGCAAGGAGGCGGAGGGGGCCCTGTCCCGCGCGCGCGACGAGGCGATCGAGAACTCGCGCCTCAAGTCCTCGTTCCTGGCCACGGTCAGCCACGAGATCCGCACGCCGATGAACGGCATCATCGGGCTCAGCGAGCTGCTCCTGGAGAGCGGCGTCGACGCCATGCAGCGCGAGTGCGTCGAGGGCGTGCTGACCTCGGGCCATGAGCTGCTGCGCGTCATCAACGACCTGCTCGACTTCTCGAAGATGGAGGCCGGGCGCTTCCGCCTCGACCTCACCGACATCGACCTCGCCCAGGTGGTGCGCGACGCCATGACGGTGCTCGGCCCCGCGGCGAAGTCCAAGGCGGTGCCGCTGCGCGCGGTCATCGACCCCGGGCTGCCCGGCCTACTGCGCGCCGACGGCGGCCGCATCCGCCAGGTGCTGCTCAACCTGGTCGGCAACTCGCTCAAGTTCACCGACCAGGGCTGGGTCGAGGTGCGCGTCACCGCGACCGCCGCCGGCCAGGGCCGGATCGCGGTGCGCTGCGAGGTGCAGGACACCGGCATCGGCATCGCCGAGGCCGACCTCGGCAAGCTCTTCCGCCCGTTCGTGCAGGTCGACGGCTCGTACTCGCGCCGGCACGGCGGCACCGGCATGGGCCTGAGCATCGTCAAGAACCTGGTCGAGCTGATGGGCGGCACCATCGGCGTCACCAGCGTCCCCGGCAGCGGCTCGACCTTCTGGTTCGAGCTGCCGCTGCGCCGCTCCGAGGCCGCGACCATGCTGATCGCCGCGCTGCGCGACACGACGCCGCGCGCCAACCTCGCCGTGGCGCCCACCGCGGGGGCGGCGCCGCTGGTGCTGCTCGCCGAGGACGACCTGGTCAACCGCACCCTGGCGGTGGCGCGCCTGGTGCGCCTCGGCCTGCGCGCGAGCTGCGCCGCCGACGGGCTGCAGGCGGTGGAGCTGTTCGCCGGCGAGCGCCCGGTGCTGGTGCTGATGGATGTGCACATGCCGGAGCTGGACGGCATCGAGGCGATGCGCCGGATCCGCGCGAGCCTGCCCGCGGGCGAGCCTTGCCCGCCGATCGTCGCGCTGACCGCCAACGCCATGGTCGGTGATCACGAGCGCTTCCTGCAGCTCGGGTTCGACGACTACCTGGCCAAGCCCTACACCCAGGTGCAGTTCGGCAAGCTGGTGCGCAAGTGGGTACCCGAAGCGCAACCCGTCCCCGGTACCTGAAACCGCCCGCTGGGGGGGTCCAGCGCCAGCTCGACCATCGCAGGCGATGAGCCGCGCCTGGTCGAGCTGGCGCCCGGTCCCCCAGGGAAGATCAGAAATCGCGGGCGACGATGAACTCGGCGAGGTCCCACAGGCGCTGGCGGTGCGGGCTCGCCGGGAAGGCGTCGAGCTGCTTCTGCGCCACCGCGATGTAGCCGCGCGCGGTCGCGAGGGCGGCGCGCACGCCGCCGCCGTCCACCACCATGGCGCGCACCGCGTCGACGTCCGCGATCGTGGCCACGCTGGTCAGGCGCTGCGCGGCGGTGGCGCGCACGGGGCCGTCCAGGCTCTCGAGCAGGCGGATGATCGGCAGGGTCAGGCGGCCGCGCTCGATGTCGGTGGCCAGGGTCTTGCCGACCTTCTTCGGGTCGCCGCTGAAGTCGAGGCAGTCGTCGGCGATCTGGAAGGCCATGCCGCAGGCGCGCGCGTAGGCGGCGGCGGCGGTGCGCTGCGCCGGCGTGCCGCGCACCGCGCCCAGTTCGCCGGCGAGCTCGCACAGCGCCGCGGTCTTGGCGAAGATGATGCGGTTGTACTCGCCCTCGCTGAGGGCGGTGTCGCGCGCGGCGCACTGCTGGTGCAGCTCGCCGGTGCACATGATGTTGGTGGTGACGGTCAGGCGCTTCATCGCCGCCAGGTCGCCGATGTCGGCCATCAGGTCGAAGGCGTGGGTGTAGAAGTAGTCGCCGAGCAGCACCGAGGTGGTGTTCCCGAGCACCACGTGCGCGGTCGGCTGGCCGCGGCGCAGGCCGCTGTCGTCGATGAGGTCGTCGTGGATCAGCGTGGCGGTGTGGATCAGCTCGAGCGAGGCGCCCAGGCGGTGGTGCACCGGCTCGATGCCGCCGGCCGCCTCGGCGACCAGCAGCACCAGCGCCGGGCGCAGCATCTTGCCGTGGAAGCTGCCGAGCCGGGCGATGAGGTCGTCGACGCGCACCTCGGCGCTGGCCAGGGCCAGCGCCATGTGCTTCTCGACCTCGCTGAAATGCGGCTGCAGCGACTGCAGGACCTCGAGCATGGGTCGCCGATCAGCCGACCGCGAAGCTGCGCGCCAGCTCCTGCAGGCTCTTGCCCAGCGCGTCCACGCTGACCGGCTTGCGCACGCAGGCGGCGATCTGCGGGTTGAGGCGGCCCATCTCCTCGACGCGGTCGAAGGGCTCGTAGGCCGAGACCACCACCACCTGGCTGCCGGTCAGCTCGGGGCGGCGCAGCAGCTCCTGCAGGACCGCGAAGCCGTCCATGCCGGGCATCATGATGTCGAGCAGCAGGATGTGCGGGTGGATGGTGCCGACCGCGATGCAGGTGTCGACGCCGTTCACCGCCTCGTGGATGATGGCGTTGGGCAGGTAGCGCTCGACCACCTTGCGCAGCAGCAGGACCACGTCGGGGTGGTCGTCGGCGATCAGGACCTGGAGCTTGCCGGCCGTGTTGGCGGTGACCCGCGCCGGCTTCTTGCCGACGTCGGGGATGCCGAAGGACTGGCAGAACTCCTCGAGGTCCTCCGGCTTGACGCGGAAGTGGCCGCTGGGCAGGGCGTAGGCCTTCAGGTGGCCGTGGACGATCCACCGGTACACCGTGGTGCGGCTGACATTGCAGCGCTTCGCGACCTTGCCGAGGCTGAGGTGTTCATCCTTGCTCATGCTGTTCGCGACCGGGAAGGTCCCGTCCTATCGAGGTTGGTTGGCACTTCTACAGCCACCCGGTTCATGCCGCAAGGGCGCAAACCTCTTCCGGGAAGCGGACTGCGTTCAGACTCCGGACCTTGGACCCTGGACCCTGGACCCTGGACCCTGGACCCTGGACCCTGGACCCTGGACCCTGGACCCTGGACCCTGGACCCTGGACCCTGGACCCTGGACCCTGGACCCTGGACCCTGGACCTGGACCCTGGACCCTAGACCCGATACCCAAGGTCATCTCCGAGTCCAAGGCATCCATTTTCACTGGCGCCATAAAACTCCGGTTCAGTCCATATCAGCAAGCCTAGGGTCTAGGGTCTAGGTCTAGGGTCTAGGGTTCTGGATCCAGGGTCTCCCGGCTGCCAGGCCGGACCGGGAGGGTCGCGATTCTCCGGCGCCTTGCTAGCGTGCCGCCGATGCGGGTCCTGATCGTGCGCCTGGGGGCCTTCGGCGATATCGTCCACACCCTGCCGCTGGCCGCGGACCTGGCGGCGGCCGGCCACGAGCTGGGCTGGCTGTGCGAGGACCGCTGGGCGCCGCTGCTGCGCGGCAGCCCGGCCATCGCCCGCCTGCACGAGCTGCCGCGGCGCCGCCTGCGCGAACCCGGCTGCACCCTGGGCCGCCGCGCCCTGCTGCTGCGCCGCCTGCTGCGCGAGGTGCGCGCCGGCGCCTACGACGCGGTGATCGATGCCCAGGGCCTGGCCAAGAGCGCCCTGCTGGCGCGCTGCGCCGGAGCCCCGCAGCGCATCGGCCACCGCCGGCCGCGCGCCCGCGAACTGAGCTGGCTGCTCTCGCGCCGGCGCACCCCGGCGCTCGCCGAGCACGTCATCGACCAGCAGCGCGCCCTGGGACTGCCCCTGCTCGGCGGCGGCCGGCCGGCGGCGCCGTGGCGCTTCCCGCTGCCGGCGTGGGCGGCCGAGCGCGAGTGGGCGGCGCGCTGGTTCGAGAAGCAGCGCCTGCCGACGCACGGCCCGGGCCGGCCGTGGATGCTGAACGTCGGTGCGGGCTGGCCGACCAAGGTGTGGCCGGTGAAGCGTCAGATCGAGTTCGCGCGCGCCCTCGGCCGCCGCCGCCAGCCGCTGGTCCTGGTGTGGGGCTCGCCCGCCGAGCACGACCTCGCCGAGGAGATCGCCGGCGAGGCCGGCAGCGGCCTGGTCGCGCCGCCCACCACCATCCCCCAGCTCGCCGCCCTGCTCGCCGGCGCGGCGCTGGTGGTCAGCGGCGATACCGGACCGCTCCACCTCAGCCAGGCGGTGGGCACCCCGGCGATCGGGCTGTTCGGCCCGGTCCCGGCCACGCGCAACGGTCCGCGCGGGCGCGGTTACCGCACCCTGCAGGCGCCGGGCGCGGCCTGGGAGCGGCGCGACGTCACCAAGGTCGACATGGGGGCGATCAGCATCGAGGACGTGTTCGCGCGCGCCGTCGAGGCCCTGGCGGAGGTTCCGTCGAGCGCAACCCATCCTTGACCTGAGGGGCTCGCTGGCGGAAAGTGCCCGCATGTGGACTGAGACCATGGTCGGCAAGGTGCGGGTCATGCGCTGGTCCGTCTCGGTCGGCGAGCCCGCCTTCATCGACCGCGTCGTCGATGAGCTCAGCACGCGGGTCACCGCCAATCCCGGCGGGCGCTGGGTCATCGACGCCAGCGCCATCCCCGCGCTCGGTTCCGAGGTCATCGCCCTGCTCATCGGCGTGGTCAACCGCGTGCGCATCTCCGGCGGGCGCATGGTCATCGCCGAGGCCGCGCCCAGCGTCGCGACCGTGCTGCGCATGACCCGCCTGACCAAGATCCTGCCGGTCTACGAGCGCCTCGCCGATGCCCTGGCCGCCGTCGAGGCGGACGCCGAGAGCTGAGCGGGCCGCCATGGCGCTGCCGCTCCAGATCGACCTGCGTCCCCGTCCCGCCTGGCAGCGCAGCGCCGCCATCATCACCGCCCTGGTCCTGGCCATCGGCGTGGTCGGCTGGTGCGGTCGCGCCCGCGCCGTTCCGCCCACCCTGCTGCTGAGCGGGCCCGGCCACGAGGCGGAGTACGCCCGCGCCGTCGAGCGCCTGGTGGCCGGCGCCCAGGCGCGCGTCTGGGTGCTGATGTTCGTGATCCGCGCCGATCCCGGCAGCCCGGTCATGGACCTGTTGGAAGCCCTCGCCGCCGCCAGGCGGCGCGGAGTGGATGTGCGCGTCGCCCTCGACCGCGGCCTGACCTACGACACCAAGGAGCCCGAGCACAAGCACGAGGCGCCGGCGGCGTGGCTGCGCGAGCACGGCGTACCGGTGCTGCTCGACGAGCTCGCGCGCACCAGCCACGCCAAGGTGGTCCTGGTGGACGGCCGCTGGGCGGTGGTCGGCAGCCACAACTGGACGCGCTCGGCGCTGGTCGCCAACCGCGAGACCTCGCTGGTGCTCGACGACCCGCGCATCACCGCCGACCTCGAGCGCGAACTCGCCGCCATGCCCGGCTGGGACGGCCTCGCCAGCAGCGCTCTGCCACCCCAAGCGCCGTGAACCGTACATCCGTCCCGGACCTGTCCTTCTGGATTCAGCGCCTCGACGCTCAGGGATGCGGAAGTCGCTGAGGGGGGCATCGCTGGGCATGGCGATCAGTGCGGCACCCATCCAATCTGCGAAAACCGCGAAATAGGCTCACTCTCTGTTCGAGAATCCGCAGATTCCGCAAATTGCGCAGATTGCAGAGGCGGCGAGACGCCGGCCGGCGTACATGGCGGAGCCCTGGGGCTCCGCAGGCGTTCGACCCCGCCTTTACGCTGCAGATCGGGGGGGCGCTTCCGGTTCGGCGAAGACCATCCGACCGTTCGCGGTCTGGTGCAATCGGAGGATGGTGCAGCGCACGCGCTGGCCCACCAGGTGGGCCGCGTCGGCGACGATGACCATGCTGCCGTCATCGAGGTAGCCGACGCCCTGGTTGCGGCCCTCACCGGCCTTGTCGATGGCCACCGTCAGGACCTCGCCCGGGCGCACCATCGGCGACAGCGCGCTGCCCAGGCCCTGCAGGTCGATGGCGGTCAGACCCTCGGCCGCCGCGCGGCTCAGGATGTCGCGCTCGCTGGCGATCAGGCGCGCGCTCTCGAGCCGGGCGAGGCGGATGACCACGTCGGCGAGGCTGCTGGCGTTGGGGATCTCGGTCTCATCGATCTCGACGCGCACCTGCGGCAGCGCGCGCAGGGCCGCGAGGGTCTCGAGGGCGCGCCGGGCGCGGGTCTGGGTGGCGACGTCCGCACCGCTGGCCTGCTCCTCGAGGTAGAGCAGGACGCGGCGGTGGACGAGCAGCCGGCGCGGCAGCAGCCCCGCGCTGATCAGGGCGACCAGCCGGCCATCGGCGAGCACCCAGGCGTCCAGCACCAGCCCGCTCTCGTCGCTGCGCTCGGCGCGCAGCTCGACGAAGGGGATGACCACGCGCAGGCGGTCGATGTTGCGCAACACGGTGATCAGCACCAGGTAGACGGTGAGGAGCGCCACCGGGAGGTCGATGTTGTTGTAGATGTTCTCGTCCTGGATGACCAGGTGCAGCACGCTGAGCAGCAGGTAGGCCAGCAGCAGGCCTGCGCCCAGGCCGATCAGGAAGCCGACCAGGCCGCGCGAGAAGTGCCGGCGGAAGGCGTGCTCCGCGGCGATCAGGGTGATCGAGACGCCGAAACCCATCGCCCCGCCGAACCACGGCGGCAGGGAACCGTCCAGGGTGTTGCGGTAGAAGTGCTGTCCGCTGGTCAGGCCGATGACCGTGGCCAGGGTCACGAAGGCGAAGCGCAGCAGGGCGATCAGCATGCGGTCAGACCGTAGGGGACGGGGGGGGATCGGCCAGTGCGAGATGGCCGGGGGACCCGTTACCCGCAGGTCCCCCTCGTCCCCACCGTGGATGCGGTCGAAGTCGGTTGGAATCCCCCACTCTCCCAAAATCTGCGGATCCTTCTGCGGGCCTTCTGGGCGTCCGCAGATGCCGCGGGATTTCGCAGGCGGGAGGAGGACAGCGAGGGGAGTGCGGAGCGCGGGCTCAGACGGCGCTCCGCGCCTCGCATCCCGCCATCTTCCCGGCTTCAGGCCAATTTGGCCACGACCCCGTGGCTGACCCCGCCGAAGAAGCTCGTCCAGCGCGTCTGCGCGAAACCCTCGCGGATCAGCAGCGCGTCCGCCTCGCCCTGCGAAAGGAACCGCCCGATGCTTTCGTTGAGGTAGCGGTAGGCGCCGGGATTGCCTGCCAGGGCGCCGCCGGCAGCGGGGAAGATGAAGCGCCCGAAGCTGCCGTAGAACAGTTTCGGCCACCAGCCCAGCGGACGGAAGAACTCGAGGATGAGCAGCTGGCCCCCGGGGCGCAGCACCCGGCGCAGTTCGCGCAGCGCCAGCGCCGGGTCGCTGAAGTTCCGCCAGCCGTAGGCGATCATGGCGAGATCGAAGGCCTGGTCGGCGAACGGCAGGTGCAGGGCGTCGCCGACGCTCGCCGAGAGGGGGTGGCCGCGGCGCTTGCCCGCTCCCGCGACCAGCATCGGCTGGCAGAAGTCGCAGCCGTGGACGCGCATCGCCTTGCCGCGCGCGAGCGCCTCCAGGCCGAGGTCGAAGGTGCCGCAGGCCAGGTCGAGCACCGACTCCGGACGCCCTTCGACCAGGTCCAGGGCGCGGCGCCGCCAGCGCACGTCGTTGCGCGCCGACAGCACCCGGTTGAGCAGGTCGTAGCGGGGGGCGATGTTGGCGAAGAGGGCTTTGACGGTTTCGGACATGCGGGGGGCATGTTCGGGGGAGAGCCGGGGTGGGCAAGGAGCGTGGGGGCGGGAGCTGCGAGTTACGGGTCACCAGTTCTCAGCACGTCATCCATGGCGTCTGCGTGAGGCAGGGGCGCGTCCCCCCTTGAGCCATCGTCGGCCGGCTGTCTGCTGTATGCGGTCAGCCGCCAGCCGCCAGCCCGACAACCCAGGATCCTCCCATGGAACAATGGTCCATCCACATCGCCAAGGAGTACCTGAAATTCTCCTGCGCGCATTTCCTGATCTTCCCGAACGGCACCAAGGAGCGTCTCCACGGCCACAATTACCACGTGGTGTGCGAGGTCGATGGCAGCCTGTCGCAGTTCGGTCTGGTGATCGACTTCAAGATGGTCAAGCCGATCATCAAGGAGCTCTGCGACCACCTGGACGAGCATTGGCTGATCCCGGGCGAGCACCGGGAACTGCGCTACGTGCACCGGGACGACGGACATACCGAGGTGACCTACCGCGAGTGCCGCTACCTGGCCCCGACCGGGGAAGTGATCGTCCTGCCCATCAACAACACCTCGGCTGAGAATTTCGCCGCCTGGATCGGTCGCAGCCTCTATGCCCGGCTCAAGGAGGCGTTCGGCTCGCTCAGCGTCCGCCGGCTGCGCGTCGAGGTGTCGGAAACCGTTGGCCAATCAGGAGTCTACACCTACTCTGATGACTGACGCCCGGGGCGGTGCCGGTGTCCGGTTCCGCCTTCCCGGGACGTCTCTCGGCAGGAAGCCCATGCGCCAGGAAGACCGCCTCATCCAACGTCTCCGCGATGGCGAGCTCGGCGCAGCCGAAGCCGCCGGCCTCGAGCGGCTGCTCTGCGACGATCCCGCCCTGCGCGCCGACGCCGAGCGCCTCGAACGGCTCGACGACCTGCTGCGCGCCCGCGCCCTCGACCAGCGGGCGGGTGCCCAGGCCGCCGCCGGGTCCGGGCGTGGGGACGCCGCCCTGGTCGCGGCGGTGATGGCGCGCGTGCCGGCCGCGCCGCCGCGCCGCCAACTCCAGCTCAGCTTCGGCCACATCGCGGTGATGGCGATCGCCGGCATCGTGATCGCCGCGGGCTGGTGCCTGCGCGACCCGATGCGCGACATGCTGCCGGTCGGGACCATCGCCGCGGTCGGCGCCTTGTTCGGACTCGCGCTGTTCGTCGCGGCCAAGCCGCTGATGGCGATCGAGGCCAGCCTGATCGCGCGCATGGTGCGCAAACGCATCCCGGTGGGTGACGGGGATGTGCTGGTGTGCCGGGTGTTGGGTGTTGCCCTGGTCATCGGCGCCGTCCACATTGTGATGGCATGAGGTCGATCATGAGCATGCCGGATTTTCGCGCCCCCACCGCCACCGCGCGGTCGGCGCGCAGCGCCTTCACCATGATCGAGCTGCTTATCGTCATCTCGGTCATCGCCGCGCTCGCGGCGATGGGCTTCCCGATGTACAAGGTCATCCAGCGCAAGGTCTACATCGGCGCCACCGACACGCTGGTGCAGGCGGTGGCGGCGGCGATGACGACGTATGGGCAGTCCACCTGGACGTGGCGCCAGCGCACGGTGGCGAGCCCCGATCCGAAGAACGAGGCGCACTGGTCGCTGCGGCAGGCGTACCTCTGGGATATGAACCAGTGGACGGTCAATTTGAATGGTGGCGCCACCGCCGACATGTTGACCGGCAAGATCCTCACCGGCGAGATCCCCTCGACTCCGACGCCCGTGGCGCCCATCATGCCCTCGAAGTTCCGCTTCATCGACGGTCGTCCGCAGCAGTCGGCGTGGACAGCGGTCGGCAGCACCGGCAATGGCTACACCAACCCGCCGCTCTTCAACACCGCTCCCAATTACAGCATCCCGAGCACCGACACCGTCCAGAACTTCGACGGGCCCTTCGACACCGACCTGGTCCAGACCGGCTACAGCGGCTTCTACGACATGTGCCAGCCGGCCATCGCCAAGAAGTTCGTCAACCGGCGCCACCAGATCATCGATGCCTGGGGCCAGCCGCTGCGCATCGCCTACGCGGCGAAGACCTACGGCGCCTCGGCCTTCGGCGTGTGGTCGGCGGGGCCGAACATGGTCGACGCCCAGGACACCGACGCCAACGGGGCGCCGCTCGACGTCTTCCCGAATGGTTCCAAAGGGCCCAGCGATGACATCACCAGCTGGAAGAACAATGCTGCGAACTGAGGCCCGCGCCGCACGGCGCCGCACCACCTCCGCCGGCTTCACCGCGATCGAGATGATCGTGGTGGTCAGCATCGTCATCATGCTGGTCGCGATGACCGTCCCGAGCATCTTCCCGGCGATCAAGAAGGGGCGCGTGCACGACGCCGCCAACGCCATCATGCGCGCCTCGTCGCAGGCGCGCCAGCTCGCGCGCAGCCACCAGCAGCCGTCCTCCACCGGCACGCCGCCGTGCTACGGCGTGGCGGTCGTGGTGCCGGATCAGGGCGCCGCCTACGCCACCGTGATCTTCGGCACCTTCTCCCCCACCAGCTACACCGCCGTGAGGAACAAGACCACCGACACCGCCGGCGGCGCTGGCGGTGAACTGTGTGGCGACATCACCAATCTGGCGAAGGCCAAGCCGATCGCGCGCTACGAGTTCAACCGCAACGTCCTGCCGTACACATCCGTCTCGGCGGGGACATCACCCGGAACCTCGAGCTACGGGATGATGTCGCCGAGCAGCAGCGTCGGCTGGTTCTACCAGTACCGCACCGGTTTCGTCATCGCCTCTCCCAGCGACCTCACCACCACGCGTGATGTCGGGCCGATCGCCTCGGTGCCCAGCCCCAGTCCCGCGACCGTCACCCCGCCCCCGGTCCCCGGTCTCGAGAAATTCGGCGTCTGCACCGTGGACTTCAAGTACGCCGCCGCGGTCGCCATCTACAAGATCGGCCTCGGCAACCTCCAGGACCTGTAACGCCGTGGAACCCTCGACCATGACCAGCACCGCCCGCCGCGGCTTCACCATGATCGAACTGCTGATGGTGATCTCCATCATCGCCGTGCTGTCGAGCATGATCGTCATGGTCGCGATGGGCCTGGGCGGCGACGCCAAGAAGAAGAAGACCGGCGTCATCATCGCCACCATCCGCAAGGGCATCGAGCTGACCATCGCCGGGCGCGGCGGTTCGGTGAGCCCGACGGAGCATCCGTTCGCGGGTTCGCGCGAGACGCGGTTCCCCTTCGTGCGCGCCACCGGGACCCAGTACGGCAGTGCCAACGTGGCGACCACCGGCCTGGCGTTCACCGGCGTCGATCTCAGCCAGATCGCCGGCGGCGCCGCCGGCGTCGACCACCTGCTCGCCGATGACGACGTGTTCAACGATCCGCGCGTGCCGATGCTGTTCGGCGCCAAGCGCGAGGTCATGTGCATCCTCGGCGCGACCCAGAAGCTGGTCACCAAGTACCTGCAGCTGCCCAAGCCGGGGCCGTCGTCGCAGACTGCGGCGAACTTCTATGGCAAAAGCGTGCCGGTGGTGACGGACAACATGGGTTCGGCCAGCGGACCCTTTACGGATACGAACATCCCGAACGCCACCAATCCGACCGATGCCCAGGACAGTGACGGCACTTTCGGTCTGGCTTATGACAACAAGCGAGCCCTCGACTACATCTTCGGGGCGAGCGGGGCCGGTGCGGAACTCAGCAGCCTCAAGGCCCTGGCGAGCGCCCCCGACATGGACCCCGCGACACCGGACGAGAAGCGCTTCAAGTACCCGATCGTCGGCCCGGGCGGGTCCGGGACCGACACCTTCACGCCGCCGAATCTGACCCGGTTCATCGAGGGCACCACCAACCCGGACCCCAGCACCGCTGCGCGCGTCTACACCAACGCCGCCACCGACAGCAGCCCGCAGATCAGCGATACGTGGAAGCCCGGTTTCATCAAGCACGGCACCGGCGGAGGTCCGGTCTACAAGGAGTACCGCCTGCCCGGTCTGGGGGTCTACGACGCCTGGGGCCACGAGATCCTCTACTCGATTTCGCATAAGGGCGGCGTGCGCCTGATCAGCGCCGGTGCCGATGGTGTGCTGAAATTCAACCCTGGCAGCAATCATACCCTGGAAACCACGCTCGACACCACCAAGCCGCTGACCACCACCCCGACGGGCGACGACACGGATGGCGCCAAGGACAACGTGGCCCAGGAGGTCGAGGACATATGAGGCTGCCGCGCGCTTTCACGCTCATCGAGCTGCTGGTGGTGATCGCCATCATCGGCGTGCTCGCCGGCATGCTCATCGTGGTCATCGGTCCGATCATGGAGTCGGCGAAGAGCGCCGTGACCATCCAGCGCATGAACGACTCGCTGATGGGGCTCAGCCAGAAGGGCCAGCAGGAGGGCATGACGGCCTTCGTCCTGCAGCAGGAGTGCAGCAAGGGCTACAACGACGTCGTCGACACGATGGTTGGCGGCGTGTTCACCTACAAGACCGACCCGCTGGACGCCTCGGGCATCGCCCAGGTCATCAACACTGATGCGGCATTCCTGAACGGGGGCTTCCCCATAACGGTCAGCACCTACCTCGACGTCTCTACGTCAGACCTGCGCAAATATCACTTCCCGTACCCGTGGGGAAAAAAGCACAGCAGCTATTCCGGGTTCTACGCGGACATCGCAAGCACGGCGGCGACGCCGACCGTCACCGGCGCGCTCTACCAGCCCGACCGCCACGACCTGCGCGACATCAACCCGCGCAAGACCCGCGAACTGCTGCGCGCCGCCGAGACTCTCCCGCGCGACCGCCTGTTCGCGGCCTACATGACCGACCGCAGCCCGAAGCAGAATTGGAACGACCGCTGGGGGAACCCGCTGGTCGCGGCCTTTGCCTTCTTCCAGCCGCCCTTGGACGACCCGAAGCCGGCAGGCGTCTCTGCCTCCCCGCCGACGTGCACGTGGTCGAACGACCAGGGCCGCCGCGAGGCCCTGAAGCTGTACCAGTACGAGCGCCGCTTCTACATCTCCATCGGCGCGGCCGGGGTGCGCGTCGACATCACGGCGCCCAATTCCGGCGCGGCGCCTTCGGGCACCGCGCCCAGCATCGCCAACCTCGTGGACCCCAGTGACGGCACGTGGTCCTCACCCACCGGCAACCTGGTCAACCTGTGGAAGGAGATCACCGACATCTGCGAGTACGACCGGCCGTTCGATGAGCTGTCCTTCGACAACCCGCCGTGGGCGGGCGTCAAGCGCGCCAAGATGTACCAGGCGCGGCAAGAAGTTCCTCTCCTTCCTCAGCACGCCGCTGGAGTTCTGAATGGCGCCGTTCCGCAGCCGTGGCTTCACCCTGATCGAGCTGATGATCGTGATCGTGGTGATCGCCATCCTCGCCTCGATGATCCTTGCCACGCTCTCCATCCTCAAGCGCCTGTCGCGCATCGCGCAGACCAAGTCCTCGATGGGCGACATCTCGCTGGCGATCTCCACCTACTTCGATTCCTGGCCGGTGCTGGGCGATACCGCGGACGCGACCGCTTCGGACTTCACCAAGGACCCCTGGGACTACCTCTACAAGCGCCGCCGCGCGACGAACCGGCAGTTCATCGACCTCAGCGTCACCCGCCTGGTGAAGATGACCGGGGTCGGGACGTGCGTGGCCCCGGATTCGCAGCGCGACGCGACCCACATCATCGATTTCTTCGGCAACTACCCGGTGAACGTGTTCGAATTCAAGATCGCCAACGGCCCCGTCGGCGGCACGGGCATGGCCAAGTTCACCCGCGATATCGTCTTCCGCAGCAGTGCCGGCACGCCCAGCGACAAGAGCGACGACATCATCCTGCACTGGACCTCCGACACCTCGAAGTGGAACCCGGTCAAGGCCAGCGACTTCCCGCTGCCGCCCGACCCCGGCGCGCCATCGACGGCGCAGGACCCGAACGTGGCGACGCTGGCGGACTTCGACGCCGCCACGGTCCTGCCCGGGCCCTGAGGTCGCGACCCCGCGGTGGGCCCCGCGCTGCGTGGGGATTTCGGCTTGGCGAGGCGCGCAGGTCGTCGACGGTGGGGCCACGGTGACCGCAGCCCCGCCATCCGTACCTTCCTCGCGAGCTCCGCCTGCAGCGGGGCCTGCTCCACGTCGGGGGCGCCTGGCTGGTCATCCTGCCCCTGCTGCGCCCGCTGATCTGGAGCGGCGAGCCCACCGACCTCGGCAACCTCTTCTACCTGGTCCTGCTCGCGGCCGCGCTGGCCACCGGCCTGCTCTGCCGCGGCTTCGCGGTCGAGGCGCCCGCGCCAGCCCGCGCCGCGTGGGGAAGGGTTCCGCCGGCGTGGTTGGGCGGCGTGTTCCTGGCGGCCGCCGCGTGGGGGTGCTGGCGCAGTCCGGTGCCGGCCGCGGCGTGGGCGCAGTGGGCGGCGTGGGCGCTCCACCTCGGCGCCGCGTGGGCGCTGTGGCCGGTGATCCGCGCGCGGCCGGGGCTGCTGGTGGCGGGCCTGTTCGGCGGGCTGGCCGGTGAGCTGCTCCTCCTCATCGGGCAGGGCACCTGGGAGCGCGCGGCCCTGCAGCGGGCCTTCCGCGACGACCCGAACCTGGTCGGACGCGACGATCTGCGCGAGCAGTTCGCGGTGCGCGTCGGATCGTGGCGGCTGGAGGGGTCGTTCCTGCTCGCCAACACCCTGGCCGCCTACCTGATCACCCTGTGGCCGCTGCTCGCCGACCTGACATGGCGCTGCCGCGGTCCGGCGCGCTGGACGGCCGGGACGCTGCTGGTCCTGGCCAGCGGTGGACTGGCCTTCAGCGGCTCGAAGGCCGGCATCCTGGCCCTGCTCGTGGCGTTGGCGGTCACCGGCGTCCTGCTCATCCCGGCGTGGCGCTGGCGCGCGGCGATCATCGCCGGAGCACTGGCGATCTGCGCGGCCGCGGCGCTGGTGCCGTGGGTGCGCACGCACGTCGCCGCCAGCGCCGACGTGCGCGTCGGCTACTGGCAGGCGGCCTGCGCGATGGTGGCGGAGCGGCCGTGGTCCGGGTTCGGCCTGGATGGCTTCGAGAGCGCGTTCCCGCGCCTCAAGCCGGCCTGGGTGGAGGACACCATCTTCGCGCACCAGGAGACCCTGCAGGCGGCCGCGGATCTCGGGTGTGCCGGCGGCGCTCGCGCTGCTGGCCTGGTGGGCGGTGCTGCTGGCGCGGCATGCGGCCACGCGTCGCGGCGTCGCGGCACGGGGAGGCGGCTGAACCCGCCACGGCTCCGTCGCGAGCGCACGTCCCTGGCGGCGACACCCGACCCGCGCCCACGCGCGAGCCCGGGTCCGCGGGGGCGGTGGCCGCCGGCGTCGCCGTGCTCGCGGTCCTGATCCTCGGCCTCGGCCAGCTCTCCTCCGGCTTCGCATCCTATCCGCTCGGAGAGGTGCCGGGCGTGCGCCTGGCCTGGGCCACCGCCTTCGTCGCGCTGATCGCCCTGACGCTGGTGGCGGTGCGCCGGATGCCGCCGCCAACGCCGGCGGCGTGCTGCGCGGGCGTGCTCGCCTGCCTGCTGCACGCGCAGGCCGACTTCCACCTGCACAGCGCCCAGGTGGTGGGGGTCGTGGCGCTGGTCGCGACGCTCGGGCTGGCGCAGCGGCGCGGCGCGGTGGCGACGCTGCCGGGAACGCCGCGCCGGCAGCTGGCCGGGGCGCTCGCCGGCCTCGCCGTGCTCATCGCGGTGCTGGCTGGCGTGGTGCTCAGCAGCCAGCGCGGCGAACTGCTGCGCGAGGGTCGCGGCCTGGCCGAGGCCCTGCGCCGCTGCAGCCAGGCGGCCACGGCCGAGCAGCGCGCGACGGCGCAGCAGTACCTGGACATCGCCTTGGAGCGCGCCGGCCAGCCGCCGGCGCGCTCGGTGCGCGACGAGCAGGTGGCGGCGGTCGCGCTCGCCGCCATGGCCAGCCTGGTCGCGGAAGGTGGGCGCTTCCCCGCGGACCGCGATGTCGACCACGAGGCGGCGGCCATCGCCGTGCACCTCGCCGGTCTGGACCCACGCCAGCTCGATGCGGTCGGCCCGTTCCTGGAACTGCTCGCCGCGCGCTGGCCGGGCGAACTGCTCTACGTCCAGGCGCTGGCCGAGCAGCGGCGCCGCGTCGCCGAACGCGCGCGGCAGCGCGGCGAGGGCGGCGCGCAGGCGGCGCAGGAGGCGGAAGCGCTGGCCGCCCGGGCGGTGGCGCTCTATCCGACGCGGCTGACCCTGCGCGAGGACCTCATCACCGCCGCCCGCCAGGCCGGGGACGAGGCGACGGCGCAGCGCGAGATCGCGGCGATCCGCGCGCTGACGCCGCTGGTGTGGCCGCCGAACCGCGCCAAGCGCGCCTGGTGACCCTCAGCCGCCGCCGACCAGCGTCACGACCTCGACGACATCGCCGGCGCGGAGCGTGGTGGTGGCGTGGTCCAGACGGCGGACGAGCTGGCGGTTGACCTCGACCGCGACGCGCGTGCCGGGCAGGGCGAGGGTGGCGATGAGGTCGGCGACGCTGGCGGCCTCGGGCAGTTCGGTCGGCTGGTCATTGACGGTGAGGAGCATGTTCGCGGGGACTATCGCGCCCGCGCGGGCGGCTGCCAGCCCGTGGAGTGGCAGGGTTGCCCTCACAGAGTCGCGGCCATCGGCATTATCCGCGCAATCTGCGGACTCTCCCTCGAGGAGAATCCGCAGATTGCGCAGATTTCGCAGATGCGAACCTGGTCGACCGCGTGTCGGCCGGTTCCATGGGACTTGTGGGTGAGGGGCGTCCATACGCTGGGCTGCAGGTAGCGCGAAGACCGCGCGGAGTAGGACGAACGGCGCCAAACCCGGTCGGCGCAAGCATGAACGTCCATGTTAACGGCATGAATCCTCAACGCCGCGCCCCTTCGGCGGAATACCCTGACGCATGAACGGGACGGCAGGGCATGGGAGCGTCTCGAAAAGCGCGCCGCGGCGCGCGGCGCTGGGGCGTGCGGCTTTCACCGCGCTCTTCGGCATGGCGAGCGCCGCTGGCGCCGCTGAAAGCACCGCCGCCGCGCTGGGGGGACGCTACCAGCACGACGTCAAACCGCTGCTGGCCACCTACTGCGCCGGCTGCCACAACCTCGAGAAGCACAAGGGCGATCTCGACCTCGGCGTCTATGCGGCGGATGGCGAGGCGCTGCGCGCGCGCCGGCTGTGGAAGAAGGTCGCGACCAAGGTCGCCGATGGCGACATGCCCCCAGAGGACGAGGCCAAGCAGCCGAGCGCGGACGAGCGCCAGGTCATCCGCGGGTGGATCGCCGCGCTCAAGGCTCTCGACCACCCCGACGCCGGTCCGTCCACGCTGCACCGCCTGAACCGCGCCGAGTACCGCAACTCCATCCGCGACCTGCTCGGGCTGGACTACCAGGCGGGCGCGGACTTCCCCAAGGACGACGTCAGCGACGGCTTCGACAACATCGCCGAGACCCTGTCGCTGTCGCCCTTCCTGATGGAGAAGTACCTGGTCGCGGCCGACGACATCCTCGAGCGCGCGCTGCTCGCCGACAGCGTCGTGCTGCGCTGCGGCGCCGGTGCGCTCGACCTCGTCCAGGGCAGCAAGCACCAGGCCGGCCAGCCCGAAGGCAAGCAGCGCCTGGTCGAGGGCGCGGCCGAGCTCGTCACCGCCATCCAGGTGTCCAGCGGCGGCGACCACGTCATCGCGGTGCGCGCCGGTGCCGAGCGCGGCGGCGGCACGGCGCCCACGCTGCGCATCCGCATCGATGGCGCGGAGGTCCACGCTGCGCCGGCATCGCCGCGGCGACCACCGCCACCGACGTCATCACCTGTACCGTGCCGTTGACCGCCGGCGAGCACCACCTGGCGGTGGCCATCGCCGAGTCCGGCGCGGCCGGTCCGGTGGGCCACGCGGTGGTGATCGAGACCGTCGAGGTGCTGCGCCTGACCGGTGGGAGCTCAGCGGCGCGGCAGCGTGCTCATCGCCGAGCCGGGGCCGGGGCTGGCCAAGCGTGCCGCGGCGGCGCGCATCGCCGAGCGCTTCGCCGGCCGCGCGTTCCGCCGGCCCGCGACGCCCGCGCAGCTCGACCTGCTGCTGACCGTCTTCGACCTCGCCGACCGGCAGGGGCGCAGCTTCCCGCGCGCGGTCAAGGAGATGCTGAAGGCGGTGCTGGTCAGCCCGGAATTCCTGTTCCGCATCGAGCGCGAGGGGGTCGCCGACCGCGACGGCAACTGCCGCCTCGACGACTACGACCTGGCCAGCCGGATGTCCTACTTCCTGTGGTCGGGCCCACCCGATGCGGCCCTGCTCGACCTCGCGGCCGCGGGCACCCTGCAGCAGCCGGCCGTACGGCGGGCACAGGTAGTGCGCATGATCGGTGATGCGCGCTCGCAGGGCTTCATCGACAACTTCGCCGGCCAGTGGCTGCTGCTGCGCAACCTGGTCGAGCCCGCGGGGCGCGGCGACAGGCACCGCGACGACAACGAGTTCCCCGCTGCGGTGCGGCAAGCGATGGTCGCCGAGGCCACCGGGCTGTTCGGCCACATCCTGCGCGAGGGGGGCACGGTCGCCGACTTCGTCGACCCGGGGTACACCTACCTCAACCAGGCGCTGGCGACGTTCTACGGCATCCCCGGCGTGACCGGCGACGAGATGCGCCTGGTGCCGCTCAGCGATGGGCGGCGCGGCGGCATCCTGACCCTCGGCGCGCTGCTGGTCGCCAACTCCCACCCCGACCGCTCCAGCCCGACCCGGCGCGGGCGCTGGATCGTCGAGGAGGTCCTCGACAAGCCACCGGCGCCGCCGCCGCCGGACATCCCGCAACTGCAGTTCACGCGCAAGGACAACCCGCACGCCACCGACCGCCAGGTGCTGGAGATCCACCGCCAGCGCGCGGCCTGCGCCGGCTGCCACCGCGTGATGGATCCGATCGGCTTCGGCCTGGAGAACTTCGACCGCCACGCGCGCTGGCGCGACCAGATCGGCGACAAGCCGATCGACGTCACCGGCGAGCTGCCCGGCAAGCTGAAGTTCGACGGCCCGGCGCAGCTCAAGAAGCTGATCGTCGCGCACGTCGACGACCTCGCGCGCGTGCTCGCCAAGCGGGTGCTGACCTACGCCCTGGGCCGCGCCCTGCAGTACACCGACGACGCGGTGGTCGACGACATCGTCGCCAAGGCCGCGCGCGGGCGGCCAGCGCTTCGACATCATCGTCATCGAGACCGCGCTCAGCTTCCCCTTCGGCCACCGCCGGTCCGCTCCGCAGATCGCGGACGCGCCGGCCAGTGCCCCGAAAGCCCAGCCATGACCACGCCGCTCTCCCGCCGCTCCGTCCTGCGCGGCCTCGGCGCGGCGTTGGCGCTGCCGCTGCTCGAGACCACGGGCTGGGCCGACACTCCGGCGCGCGCCGGCCAAGCGGCGGCGGTCAAGCGCATCTGCTTCATCTACGTCCCGCACGGCGTCGACAACGCCAACTTCTGGCCCACGCCCGCGCAGCGCGACCTGGCGCTGTGCCGCGACGCGCTGCCGGCCGTCCTCGACCCGCTGGCGCGCCACGCGGCCGACCTGCTGGTGCTCGGCGGCCTGCGCCACCGCACGGCCGAAGGCGACAACCGCGCCCACCACGCGCGCGAGACCGCCACCTGGCTGACCGGCTGCGCGTCGCAGGCGGAGGTGGTGCGCAACGCGGTGTCCGCCGACCAGCTCGTCGCGCAGCGAGTCGGCCAGGCGACCAAGCTGCCCTCGCTCGAGCTCGGCCTGCAGCCGGGGCGCTCGGCCGGCAACTGCGACCAGGGCTTCAGCTGCGCCTACCACGCGCACATCTCGTGGCGCTCGCCGACGCAGCCCAACCCGCGCGAGATCGATCCGCGCGCGGTGTTCGACCGGCTGTTCTCCTCGTCGTCGCTCACCGGCGCGCAACGCCTATGGGGAGGCCTCGCTCAACCGCAGCATCCTCGACCTGGTGGGCGCCGACGCGCAGGCGCTCGCCCGGCGCGTCAGCCGCGACGACCGCCGCAAGCTCGACGAGTACCTCGACAGCGTGCGCTCGGTCGAGGCGCGCATCCAGGGCATCGAGCGCAAGGCCGCGGAGCGCGGGCCGACCGCGGACGTCCAGCTCGAAGTGCCGGCCGGCGTCCCCGCGCGCTTCGACGAGCACGCGCGGCTGATGCTCGACCTCATCGCGCTCGCCTACCAGACCGACAGCACGCGCGTCGCGACCCTGATGTTCAGCCAGGCGTTCGGGCGCAGCTACCCCGAGATCGGCGTGCCCGAGAACCACCACGAGATGTCGCACCACGGCCACGATCCGAAGAAGCTGGAGAAGGTCCGGCGGATCAACGTCCACCACACCACCCAGCTCGCCTACTTCCTCGACCGCCTCAAGGAGACCCGCGAAGGCGCCGGCACGCTGCTGGACCAGACCCTGGTGCTGTACGGATCCGGCATGGGAGACGGCGATGCCCACGACCACGTCAACCTGCCGACCATCGTCGCCGGCCACGCCGGTGGCCTGCGCACCGGCCGCTACGTGCAGCAGTGCGAGGGCAATTTCTGCGACCTGCTCCTGGCGCTGCTCGCGCGCATGGACTGCGCGGTCGATGGTATCGGCGACGGTAAACGACCGCTACCGGATCTGACCTGAAGCGTCGGGCGCGTGCGGGCGGTTGCAGCCGCAGAGACGCAGAGTGCCAGAGAGGGCCGCAGAGCAGAAGGGAGCCGAGGCAGGAGGCGTGGGGTTGCGTCCTCTGCGGTCCTCTCCCGCACTCTGCGTCTCTGCGTCGCTGCGTCTCTGCGTTGCTGCGGCGATGAGCGTCGTGGTCCCGTCAGGCGGGTCGAGCGTCGAGCCCGCCCGGTGGTCACTCCGTGGTGGTGCGCAGGCGCAGGCCGAGGAACGCCATCACCAGTCCGAGGGCCACCGCGAAGCCGCTGCCGCAGCCGCTGCCGCCGCCCTGGCTGCCCGAGGTCGCGCCGGTCCCACCGCCGGTTCCGCCACCTCCCCCGCCGCCGCCGGTCGCGGCCGCTGCGACCGTGATCTTGTCGAGGTTGGCGCCGCCGGTCACCGCGTCGAAGACCACCGTGTAGACGTGGCCGCCCGCGCCGAGGGTGGCGGTGGTGCTGACGGTCGTCCAGGTCTGCCAGCCGCCGGTGTCGGTCACGGCGATGGGGCCGCCGAGGTGCTGACCGGTCTCGTCCTCGAGGTGGATCGAGCCGCTGCCACCCAGGCTGGCGACGCGGAAGCCGAGGGTGTACGACCCGGTGCTGGCGACCGTGACGTGGTATTTCAGCCACTCCCCCGTCGTCGTCCACCCGATGTCGGTGACGCCGGCGACGGTCTCCACGTCGACGCCATCACTGGTCCGGCCCGCGCCGCCGTTGTTGATGGCGTCGCTGTCGTGATAGGCGACGCCCTCGCCACCGTTGTCGAAGTCCTCGGCCTCGATGCTGCCGGGCAGGGTGATCGCGCTGCCGCTGAAGGGAGTGCTGGTGCCGCCACCCCCGCCGCCACCCGGACTGCTGACGGTGATCGACCTGGTGGCCGGCACGTTGTGCCCCTGGCCATCGCTCACCGTCACCGTGGCGGTGAAGCTGCCGGCCGCGGCGTAGGTGTGGCTGGGCGTGGCGCCCGTCGCCGCTGCGCTGCCATCGCCGAAGGTCCAGGCGAAGGTCAGCGCATCGTGATCGGGGTCGCTGGAGCCACTGGCATCGAAGGCCACCACCAGGGGAGCGCTGCCCGAGGCCGGAGTGGCGGTCATCACCGCGATCGGCGGGTCGTTGGACGTGGAGGTGATCGGGCCCGACGGCGCGAAGCCGGGGTACGTCACCGAGGAGATCATCGCCACCTTCGCCGTGTTGATGGTGTTGTCCTCCTTGAGGAGGCCGCCGGTGTCGCCCGAATCGTTGGTCCACGTCCACCACGTCCAGGACAGCTGGTTGTCGTGGATGTACTGGCGCAAGGCCGGGAACCAGCCGTTGACCTCGCGGGTCGCGCGATCCGGAATGCTGGTGTTGCCGGGGAACGCGGCGGTGGCATCGGCCACGTTCAGGAAGCTGCCCCACTCGCCCACCCACACCGGACCGGTGCCGTTCTTGAACAGGTGGCCCCACATGTGGTCCCAGAATCCCGGCAGGTTGCCGGGGAAGCCGGCGGAGACCTGGTGGAAGGGCTGGTCCCACACCACCGGGCCGTAATCGTGGATCTCGTAGAGCAGCTGGTTGGGGACGTCGAGGGTCAGCGGGAAGTCGGTCTCACCGGTGTGGACCTCGCCCCACCACGCGCCTTCGCCCTTGTACTGGTCGAGGCCCTGGGCGCAGACCAGGAAGTGCGGGTTGACCGCCAGGATGGCGTTGCCGCAGCGCTTGAGCGCCCAGCGCCAGTTGTGCTCCACGTCGACGTTGTCGGCGTTCCAGGTCACCGAGGCGTGGACCTCGTTGAAGAGGTCGCCGCCGACCACGGTCGGGTCGTTCTTGTAGCGCCCGACCAGGGCCACCCAGTTCGCGATCCACTGCGCATCGGGGTGCGCGCTGTCGTACCACAGGCCGTCCTCCGACGCCGAGCCGGCGACGCGGCGGTGGTAGTCGAGGATGATGCGGATGCCGCGCTGCCCGGCCGAGGCGACGATGCGGTCGAGGATCTCCAGGCAGGTCTTGCCGAGCAGGTCCGCGTTGACGGTGGAATCGATCGCCGACTGGTCCGGCTTCCGCCCCGGGATGAAGATCTCCGACGAGAACGGCAGGCGGATGAGATTGAGGCCGGCGGCCTTCATCTCGTCGAGGTGCTTCTCGATGGTGTGGTTGGTGCCGCCCCACAGGCGGTGCGGGACCAGGTTCGGGCTGTCCATGCCGTTCCAGTTGGTGCCGCTGAAGTGCACCACGTTGCCCGCCGCGTCGCGCAACGTGCCACCGTCGGTGTGCCAGAAGCCGTCGCCGACGGCGGCCATGGCCGTGGTCGACGACAGGGCGAGCACCAGGCTGGCGATGGCCTTGGTGGGCAGGAAGGGCGATGACGTGGTCATTGGAACGATCCTCGCGTGGATGGGCGGGCCACGGCCGGGACTGCGGCCGGGACGGACCGGCGGGCGGTCCGTCCACAGAGCAGTAGGGCGAGGGTCGGCGGATCTAACGCGGGAATCGCCGGAATGGCGCGCAGGCCCGGTGCGAGGATGTCGCGCGACAACGCGACCTCGCCTGCGCGGATTCGAGGGAGTCGTCCTATCGAGCGGTCGGGGACGCCAACGACCATGACGGATCGCTCACCGGAACCACTTCCCGGTGAGCGATCCGGACTTCACTTCCCCAGCAGGCCCTTGATCGCGTCGAACCCCGGCACCTTGTCGACCGGCAGGTTCTTGATCAGGGCGTCGCCGAGGCCTGGCACCGCGAAGATCTGCTGCAGGACCGACGCGCCAGGCAGGCCCTTCAAGCGATCGCCGATGCTGAGCGAGCCGCTCGCGGCCTGCGCCAGGGTGCCGGTCGTGGAGGGGGCCTGACCGCTCTGCAGGCTCTTGAAGTCGCTGAGCAGGCTGGTGGCGTCGCTGGCCTTGGTCGCCGCGGCGTCCGCGTTGGCCTTGGTGCTGGCGCCGGCGAAAGGAAGAGTGGCGGCCTTCTGGGCGATGTCCGCGCCCTTGTGGGCGGCGTCAGCGGCCTGTCCGGCGAGGCTGATGCAGCGCTCGAGCAGGGTCTGGTTGACCGGGGGCACGGTGGCGGCGGCGGCCGCCGCCGGTGCGGGCGTCGCCGCATCGGCAGCGCAGATGGTGGAGATGGGGGCGCCGGCCAGGCAGGCGAGGGCGGTGAGGTGCAGGAGGGTGCGCATGGGCGGGATGATGGGCCCCCCTGCGAGGTTGTCGAGCAGTCACGCAGCACCCGCTGGCCGGGGTTCCGCTGGCGCCTGCCATCCGCCTGCGCAACGTCGCGTCCTCCAGGGCGTAGGCTCACAGGACAAGGGAGAATGCCATGAGACGACGCGACCTCCTCCTCGCCGGCGCCGCCGGACTCGCCTGGTCGGCCTTCCCCGGGCAGCGCGCCGTCGCCGAAGAGGCCGGTGCCACCGGCGGTCCCGGCGGCAAGCCACTGCGCGTCGGGCTGATCGGCTGCGGCTGGTACGGCAAGTGCGACCTGCTGCGACTCATCCAGGTGGCTCCCATCCAGGTCGTGTCGCTGTGCGACGTCGACAGCAGGATGCTGTCCGACGCGGCCGACCAGGTGGCTCTGCGCCAGGCCTCGAAGCAGCGCCCGCGCACCTACGCCGACTACCGGCTGATGCTCAAGGAGCGTGATCTCGACGTGGTGCTGATCGCGACCCCCGACCACTGGCACGCCCTGGCGATGATCGCCGCGGTCGAGGCCGGCGCCGACGTCTACGTGCAGAAGCCGATCAGCGTCGACGTCAAGGAGGGCGAGGCGATGCTGGCCGCGGCGCGGCGCACCAACCGCGTGGTCCAGGTCGGCACGCAGCGGCGCAGCACGCCGCACCTCATCGAGGCGCGCGAGCGCGTCATCCAGGCGGGGAAGCTCGGCACCATCGGCCTGGTCGAGATGTGCAGCTACTACCACATGCGCAATCGCGACAATCCACCCGACGAGCAGCCGCCGGCCAACCTCGACTGGGAGATGTGGAGCGGCCCCGCGCCGCTGCTGCCGTACAACCGCATCGTCCACCCGCGCGGCTGGCGCGCGTTCATGGCCTACGGCAACGGCATCGTCGGCGACATGTGCATCCACATGCTCGACATGACGCGCTGGATGCTCGGGCTCGGGTGGCCGCGGCGGGTGTCCTCGATGGGGGGCATCCTGATCGACAAGGCCGCCCGCGCCGACATCACCGACACCCAGACCGCGAGCTTCGACTTCCCGGGCGTGCAGGTCATCTGGCAGCACCGCACCTGGGGCGCGGCCAGCGACCCCAAGTACCCCTGGTCGGCGACCTTCTACGGCGACAAGGGCACGCTCAAGGCCGGCGTCAACGGCTACGACTTCACCCCGCTGGGCGGGGGCGAGGCCATCCACCGCGACGTCGCCTACGAACTCGACAAGTACCCCGAGGACAAGACCGAGAAGGACCTCGAGACCCACGTGGCGCCGGCCATCCGCGGCCACATGCGGGACTTCCTCGCCGCCATCGCCACGCGCGGCAAGCCGGTGGCCGACATCGAGCAGGGGCACATCTCGACCACCAGCTGCATCCTCGCCAACCTCGCCATGCGCACCGGGCGCACCCTGGCCTGGGACCCCACCAAGGGCGAGGTGACCGGTGACGCCGAGGCCACCGGCCTGCTGCGCAGGCCCTACCGCGCGCCGTGGGCGCATCCTGGCGGAGTGGGATGAAGTCTGATGCCGGCGAGCCCGAGGGTTTTCGCCGCAGAGACGCAGAGATCCAGAGAGGGCCGCAGAGGGCGGTCAGGAGATCGGAAGACCAAGAGAGGAGGAGTCTGAGATCCGGCCCATAGGGCTGCCCTGCTCCCTTCTGCGCTGCGGACCTCTCCGCGCCTCTCCGCACATCTCCGCACCTCTGCGTCTTTGCGGCGATGTCCCCGGGTCGCGTCCAGGGTCTCTCGAGCAGCAGCCCGTTAAACGGACGAGGCCCCGCACCAGAGGTGCAGGGCCCCGCAGGAGCCGTTCAGGAAGGCCCGATCAGGCCTTCTTCTTCTTGGTGCCGGCGGCCAGCTTCTCCTTGATCGCAGTCTTCTGACGGCGGTTGCGGCGCTCGCGGCGACGGCGTTTCTCGACCTTGTTGTACTGCTTGCTCATGGGGGCTCCGTTGGAAAAAGCTTTGGCGGAACGGTGGTGCCGGCGCCGGGTGGGTCAAGCGCCAAGTCGGGCACCGGTGGCGATGCGCGCGAGCAGCCAGGCGCGGATGTCGTCGAGCTCCTGCGGCACGTCCAGGTGATGGGCCTTGCCGTACTCGCGCCAGGTCAGCGCGATGCCCAACGCGACCAGGCGGTCCTTCTGTGCCCGGGTGTGGGCGATCGGGATGAGCGGATCGCTGCGCCCGTGCGTGAGCAGGACCTGCTGGTGCCTGGTGGCCGGGGTGAAGGCCGCCGGGAATTCCTCCAGCAAGGCCATGAACCCGCTGATGCCGATCAGGCCGGCGAAGCGCCGCGCGCTGCGCAGGCCGACGTCGAGGGTCATCAGGCAGCCCTGGCTGAAGCCGAGGATGAACAGGCGCTCGCTGGGCAGGTCGAGCTCGTCGAGCAGGTGCTCGAGCAGGTGTTCCAGCGCCGCCCGGCTGCTGCGTACCTGGTCCGCATCCGGGGCGAACTCCGGGCTGAGGTCGAACCAGCTGAAGCCATCATGATACGGGTTCGGAGCCTCGGCGAAGACGAAGCCGAGCTGGGGCAGGCTCAGCATCGGCGCCACCGGCTTCCAGCCGTGGCGGCTGTCGCCCAGGCCGTGCAGGATCAGGCAGTACCAGGGCAGGCCGCCTGGCACCGTCGGCGGCACGACATCGTAAGTGAGCAGCGGACTCATCGGCGCCGCTCCCGCTCCGGATCGACCGCGACGGCATGGGGCGGGGAGGGCAGGTGTCCAAGGGTCGCCTGGGGGGGTGAGGGCCGCACGGCGGCGGTGGGTTGCGGGCATGCGCTCATGAGCGCAGTCTGCCGACCCGCGCCGGACCGGAAGGGGGATCATCCGGTCCTCTGCCACTACCCGTTACCCACAACTCCCCGTGTCCCCGCCCAAGTTGGGTCGAACCCGCTGAAATGTGCGACACCTCCCCATGTCTGCAAATTCTCCGCTATCCTTCGGAAGAGGCCGCAGATGTGGGAATTTCGCAGAATGCGCGAGGAAATTCGGTATGTGGGAGTGCGCAGGTATACCGGCTTGGGAGCGGCGGGAGCGGCGGCTCAGCGAGCGGGGCTGCGCGCCAGCACCGCCGCCACGATGCGTCCGCCGCTCCAGTGCAGTCTTGTCCGGAAGCCGTTCGCAGTGAACGTGATCCCCTCGCCGCTGCGCTCGACCGCGCTCACGCCAGGGGCCTGGTCCAGAGCCTGGGCCGCTGCGTCCGGGCTGGTGGTGGAGTCCAGCCCGAGTCCCGCAGCGAGCGGGATGGCCACCCCATCTTCGGGATAGTCGAGGTAGGCCATCGCCAGCGGGCCGCCCGCGGCCGTCGACCAGTGGAGTTCCGCATGCTGCTCCGGGTAGATGTCCACAGCGAAGCTGCGGACGGCGCCGCCGCTGCGCGCGTCGCGTTGCTCGTCGTGGTGCGGCGTGGTCGCGGGCGTGGCGCGTTGCAGCAAGGCGCGCGCGTCGGGCGCGCCGAGCGCGACGCCGAACAGGCGGCCGGCGACGAGGTCGAGCTGGTTGGTGGACTGGTGCGGGCTGGCGAGCATGGCGTTCTCCCGAGGGGCTGGTGCGCAGGCGATGGGGCCGAGGGCGCAGGTGGTGACGGCGAGCGCGAACACGACGGCGCGAGTCATGGATGGGCGTGGGCCGGGGCCGCCGGCTCGACGATGCGCCAGAAGCCGTCGTGCTGCTCCGCGCGGCCGGGGAGTTTTGCACTCGGCACCGCATCGCGCAGCTGGAACTCGATCTCGCTGGTGGACGGCTCCGGATCGCCGATGCGGGTCGTATAGGGGGAATGGGTCTTCAGGAAGCTGGTGAAGGCCTTGTCCACGGTCCCAGCGGCCATGGTCTTGCGGAAATCCCACATCCCCTGCTGCTCGGCCGCTGCCGCCACCTGCTCGGGGCTGGCCTTCGGCTCCCGCGCCTTCATGTCGCCTGCGAAGGCCTGGTCCACGATCCAGCGCACGTGCGACTCGTCGCGGATCGTGCTCTGCGACTCCTTGAAGGCCCAGCCGGCGGGGTCGGGCTCGTTGTGCTTGCCCTTCAGGACCGTGTGGGCCGCTTCGTGGACCATGCGCCACACCGAGTAATCCGCCTGCTCCGCATCCGACTTGCCGTCGAGCTCGGCGAGGTTGATCTCGAGCTTGCCGCCCTGGCCCATGCGGTTCAGCGCATTCAGCGAGGTCGAGCGCGTGAAGGGCGCGCCGGAACCGGCTACGCGCTGGAAATGCTCGCCGAAGGACACCTTGCCGTCGTTCAGGTCGGTGAGCGCCTGGTGGACGCTGGCGGAGACCAGCGGGTCGACCTTGGGGGTGTGGTCGAGGGTGTTGGCGAGCTCGACCAACCGGTCGCGGCTGGCATCCATGACCTCGGCGGCGTGGCGCTGCTTGGGGTTCAGTCCGGTGACGTCGATGTGGCTGTGCGCCACCGGCAGCGGGCCACCGTGGTCGGCGGCGACCTCGGCCGAGGCCGCAGGGCTGGCGAAGGCCCGGGCGGCGAGCGCGCCGCCGATCTGCACGTCGCTGCGCGGGACGGTCGCCGGCATCCCTTCGCCGGCATCGTCGGCGCCGACGGCAGGGGGCCGCAGCGCGCGGCCGGGTGCGGCGCGCTGCGCCTGGGTTTCTCCAGCCTCGTGATCGAGCGTGCGGTCGCTGCCCATGGTTCACCTCCGTGTGACCGCTGAGCGTATCCGGGTCCGGACCTGGACAAGATTGGCAACGCTCTGTGCTGGCTCGCCTCAGCCCGGCGCGCTCACGGCTGCCAGTCCCTGGCCACCACGCCACGCACGCGCGCCAGCGCCTGGACGGCGTCGTCGTGGTCGTGCTCGGCGGCCAGGCCATACCAGTGCAGCGCGGCGAAGGGGTCGGCGCGCACGCCCAGGCCCTGCTCGTGAGCGCGTCCCAGCAGGAATGCGGCGTCATCGCTGCCCGCGTCGGCGGCCTTGAGCAGCAGGGGGATGGCCTGCGCCGGATCGCGCGCCACGCCCACGCCGTCGAGGCGGCAGCGCGCCAGGTTGGCCTCACCATCGACATCGCCGCGCGCGGCCGCGCGGCCGTACCAGTCGGCGGCGGCGACCGCATCCCTGGCGCGGCCGGTGCCGTGCTCGCAGCACAGCCCCAGGCGGTTCATCGCCCCGCGGTGGCCGTGGTCGGCCGCCTTCTCGTACCAGGCGACCGCCTCGGCGGCCGCGATGGCCATGCCGAGGCCCTGCTCGGCGTGCCAGCCGAGCATGTACTCCGCGGCGGATGAGCGCTGCGCCGCGGCCTTGCGGAACCACTCCAGGGCCTTGGCCGGGTCCTTCGCCACGCCGCGGCCCAGGTCGAGGCAGATGCCGGCCTGGAACTGGCCTTGCGCCTCGCCGTGCCCGGCCGAGGCCGCGAACCAAGCCCACGCGGCGGCCACATCGACGTCCTGCCCCCGGCCCTCGCGCGCGAGCATGCCCAGTCGGTACTCCGCCCACGCGTGCTGGTGCGCGGCGGCCTTGCGGTACCACAGCGCGGCCGCCTGCGGGTCCTCCTCGACGCCGCGGCCGCTTTCGTAGCAGCCGCCGAGCGCGGCCTCGGCATCGGCGAAATCCTGCTCGGCGGCGACGCGGTAGGCGGCCGCCGCCGCGGCCGGGTCGGGCCGCAGCAGGCCGATGCCGCGCTCGGCGCACACCCCGAGGCGGTAGGACGAGCGCGCGTGCCCGGCCGCGGCGGCGCGGCGGTACCACGCGCTCGCGGCCGCGCCGTCGCGCGCGGTGCCGCGACCGTCCTCGTAGCACAGGGCGAGGTTGAACATCGCCCGTGGGAAACCCTGGTCGGCGGCGCGGCGGTACCACAGCACCGCGGCGGCGGCGTCGCGCGCGGCGCCGGCGCCGTTGTCGAAGGCGAAGCCGACCGCGCACTGGGCCTCGGCGTCGCCCTGCTCCGCGGCCGCGCGGTACCAGCGCAGCGCGGCGGCCGGGTCCTTCGCGACGCCGCGGCCGATCTCATAGCACATGCCGAGGTCGTACTGGCCGTTGCTGTCGCCGGCCTGCGCGGCCAGGCCGTACCAGTGCGCGGCCTGCGCGTCGTCCTGCGCCACCCCCGTGCCGTTCTCGTAGGCCACGCCGAGCTGGACCATGGCCTTGGCCAGGCCCTGGTCGGCGGCCTGGCGGTAGGCGGCCACCGCGCCGGCCGCATCGGCGGGCGCGCCGTCGCCGCGCTCCAGGTGCAGGCCCAGCCAGAAGCTGGCATCGGCATGGCCCTGCGCCGCGGCCAGGCGGTACCAACGCACCGCGGCGGACGGATCCTTGGCGATCCCGAAGCCGCGGGCCAGGCACCAGCCCGCCAGCGCCTGACCATCGGCGTCACCGTGCAGCGCGGAGCGCCGGAACCACCACGCCGCCGCACCGGGATCCAGGGCCACGCCCTGCCCGTAGCGCGCGCACACCCCCAACCGGTATTCCGCCGCGGCGTCGTCCCTGGCCGCGGCGCGGCGCAGCCAGGCGACGCCGCCGGCCACGTCGCGGAGGGCGCCGGAGCCGGCGAGCAGGCAGGTGCCGAGCGCCGCCATCGCTGGAGCGTGGCCCTGCGCTGCGGCTGCGCGGTACCAGGTCAGCGCCGCCGCGGGGTCCTGCGGTGCGCCATCGCCGCGCTGCAGGCACAGCGCGAGGTGGTAACGCGCCTCCGCCAGCCCCTGGTCGGCCGCGCGGCGGAACCAGCCGGCCGCCGCGACCGCATCGCGCGCTCCGCCGGCGCCGGCGAAGAGCAGCACGCCGAGGCGGTGCGCACAGACCGCGTCGCCGCCGGCCGCGCCGCGCGCGTACCAGAGACGCGCGAGTGCGGGATCGGCGGCGATCCCGCGGCCGGCGACCAGGCGGTCGGCGTAGGCCTGGATGGCGCGCGGCTCGGCGCGCTCGGCGGCGCGGTGATACCAGGTGGTCGCGGTGGCCTGGTCGGCGACCACGCCGAACCCCTCCGCATAGCAGGCCGCGAGCGCCGCCTGCGCCGGCGCGTGGTCGTGGTCGGCAGCGCGGCGCAGCCACTGGGTGGCGCCCGCGGGATCCACGGGCTCGCCGGCGGCGCCATCGCGCAGCCGGCAGCCGAGCTCGTACTGCGCCGCCGCGTCGCCGCCTTCCGCCAGGGGCTGGAGTTGCGCGGTGCTGCGCGTTCCGCACCCGGCGAGGCACGCGACCAGGGCGGCGGCGAGCAGCGGACCGCAGCGGCGCATGGCGCTCAGCGCGCGCTCTTCGCCTGGAAGGCGAGCGCGTAGGTCATGATCTGCCGCACCATCGCGGTGAACCCGTTGGCGCGGTTGGCGGTGAGCTTGACGTTGAGGCCGAGCTCCTCGAAGAACTCCGGCGGCGCGGCGAGGATGTCGCCGGGCGGGTGGCCGGAATAGACCTCGAGCAGGATCGACACCAGCCCGCGCACCATCACCGCGTCGCTGTCGGCCTGGAAGGTCACGTCGGTGCCATCGAAGTCCGCGTGCAGCCACACCGTCGAGGCGCAGCCGCGCACCTTGTTGTCGTCGGTCTTGAGCGCCTCGGGCATGGGCGCGAGGTTCCGGCCGCGCGCGATGATCATCTTGTAGCGCGTCTCCCAGTCGGGGACCGCCTGGAACTCGTCGACCAGCCGCGCCATGTCCTGCAGGATGCTCATGGAGCGGCCATGGTGGGCCGCTGGCCGGGGGCGCCAGGGGCATCTCGGCGCGGGATCGGCGCGCCCGGCCGGCCGGTCCGGGGGCCGGCTTGCGCCGGTCGCGGCCCGCTGCACCGTGGCCGCATGCCCCAGCACGATACTCCGGATGCCGCGCGCTTGGACGAGCTGGCCGCGCAGCTGCGCCACCACGACGAGCTGTACTACCGCGAGGCGGCCCCGGAGATCGGCGACGCCGAGTACGATGACCTGTGGGACCGCTACCAGCGCCTCGCCGACGAACTGGGCGTGCCCGCCGCCGAGCGCCACCAGCGCACCCCGGGCGACGACCACAGCGACGGCTTCGCGACCCACCGCCACCGCCTGCCCATGCTGTCCCTCGAGAAGGCCAACACCGAGGCCGACGCCTTCACCGTCGCGGGCGAGGACGTCGCGGTCGGCGCTGGTGCCGGCCGAGCGCGAGCTGCGCCGCCGCACCGCCTGGGGCAAGCTCGAGGCCTGGGAGCGCGCGCGGCGGAAGGACCTCGGCCTGGCCGACGACGCGCCGCTGGCGCTGACCCTCGAACCGAAGATCGACGGCATGTCGGTGAGCCTGACCTACGAGGGCGGCGCCCTGGCCCTGGCCGTGACGCGCGGCAACGGCGTCGAGGGCGACGTCATCACCAGCCAGGTGCGCGAGTCCGGGGCGGTGCCGCTGGAGGTCGCCGAGCGCGGGCGCTTCGAGGTGCGCGGCGAGCTCTACCTGCCGCGCGCCGCCTTCGACGCGCTCAACCGCGACGCTCGCCGCGGCCGGGGGCCGGCTGCTGGTCAACCCGCGCAACGGCTGCGCCGGGCTGATGAAGCGCAAGGACGCCGAGGCGCTGCGCGGCAAGGGCGTGCGCAGCTTCCTGTACTCCGTCCCGCCCGGCGGGCACGAGGCCGCGCTGCCCGCCAGCCAGTGGCAGCGCCTGGCCTGGCTGAAGCGGCAGGGCTTCGCCACCCACGCCGGCGCGCAGCGCGTGGCCGGGATGGCCGCGGCCTACGCCGCCTGCCTGGCCTTCACCGCAGAGCGCGACCGCCTCGACCACGACATCGACGGCATGGTCGTCAAGCTCGACGACACCCGCGCCTACGACGCGCTCGGCGTCACCGAGCACCACCCGCGCTGGGGCATCGCGTACAAGTTCCCGCCCGAGCGCAAGGCGACGCGGCTGAACGGCGTCGTCGTGCAGGTCGGCAAGACCGGGCGCCTGACGCCGGTGGCGGAGCTGGAGCCGGTGTTCGTGGCCGGCTCGACCGTGGCGCGCGCCTCGCTGCACAACTTCGCCGAGGTCGCCGCCAAGGACATCCGCGTCGGCGACACGGTGATCGTCCAGAAGGCCGGCGAGATCATCCCGCAGGTGGTCTCGGTCGTCCTCGCCAGGCGCCCGCCCGGCGCGGTCCCGGTGCCGTGGCCCGAGCGCTGCCCCACCTGCGCCAGCGCGGTGGTGGTGGAGCGCCGCACCGATCCCAGCGGCAAGGAGAACATCACCCACTTCTGCCCGAACCCCGCCTGCGCCGACCAGGTGCGCGAGCGCCTGCGCCACTTCGGATCGCGCGGCGCCATGGACATCCGCGGGCTGGGACCGGCGGCGATCGACAAGCTGGTGGCGACGCTGGGCGTGGTGCGCCCCGACCAGCTCTACGCGCTGCGCGCCGACCAGCTCGAAGGGCTGGAGGTCGAGCCCGACGCCAACGGCGTGAAGCGCACCTTCGGGGCGAAGAGCGCGGCGAACCTGGTCGCCGCGCTCGTAGAGAGCAAGGGCAAGGGCCTGGCGCACGTGCTGGCCGGCCTGGCCATCCCGAACCTCGGCGAGAAGCTGTCCGAGGACCTCGCGGAGCACTTCGGCTCGTGGGCGCAGCTGCGCGCCTTCGCTCGCGACTACCTCGCGGACGAGCCGCGCGCGGCCCTCGCCATCCGCAAGCTGGTTCCCAAGGCCCGGCTGGTGGCCTACGCTGAGCGCGCCGGGGTCGAGGTGGCCGAGAAGGCGACCCGCGAGGACATCCTCAAGGCCATGCAGGCCGCCGGCATGCGCCCCCTGGCCGGCATCGACGAGACCGTCGCGGACGTGGTCTTCGCCTCTCTGGTGAATCCGGCGATGGCCGCGGTGATCGATGGGCTGGCCGCCGCCGGGGTCGGCCTGGAGTCGGAGCGCGCGGTCGGCGCAGGCGGTCGCCGGCGTCGCCGGCAAGTCCTTCGTCCTGACCGGAACCCTGCCGACCTTGTCGCGCGGCGAAGCCGAGGCGCTGATCAAGGCCGCCGGCGGCAGGTCCGCGGGCGCGGTATCGAAGAAGACCGACTACCTGGTCGCCGGCGAGGAGGCCGGGTCCAAGCTCGACAAGGCCAAGGAACTCGGCGTCACCATCATCGATGAGGCGGGCTTGCGCGCGTTGCTGCGTGGGGAGTGAGCGGTGGTGCGGGTGGGCGGAGGAGCCACGGAACGCTCCAGGGTCGAGCTGGCGCTCGACCCTCGATGGAACAGCCGCACTCCATCCGCTGGGGGTCGAGCGCCAGCTCGACCGTTTATCGAACCCCTGATGCTATCTCGTGCCCGTCGAATTCCGGATAGGAGCCCTCATGTCCCGCCAACGCCTCGTCATCCTGGTCGCCCTGGTCCTGGGCTCGACCCCGCTCCACGCCGCTGACAGCTTCATCGAGCGCCGCCTGCGCGACGCGGTCACGGTGATGCAGGAGCCGCCCACGCCCGGGGTCAAGGACGGGCCCGTGGAGCGCGGCACGCGCCTGCTGCTCGCCGATGGCGCGCTCGAGCCGCAGGTCGCGGCCTTCGCCGCGCTGCTCGCCGGGCAGTTCGACGTCCTCGGGCGGCCGACCGGCCTGACCGAGCTCGGCGTGCGCCGCTTCGGCGCGCGCGCCGAGGTCGCCTACTTCATCATCCCCTGCGCCCGCGGCGCGGCCTTCGTGCGCGTGGTCGCGCTCAAGGCGGGCGACAACACCCGGGTGGTCTCGGACCTGGCGGTCAGCCAGCACCCGTCGGAGGTCCTGCCGCCCGACCTGCTCACTCCCGAGATCCAGCTCCCACCGCGCTGAGCGGCGCCTGGCGCCGCCCGGCGGCGCGCAACTCGTCGATCGGCCAGGGCGCCGGCATGGGGCCGCCGCCGAAGCGTGCGGCGAGGTGGGCGGCCAGGTGCGCGTCGAGCGCGACGCCGGTGCGCGCGCCGAGCGCGTGCGCGACCTCGGTCAGGGTGGTGGACGGGCCCACCGGCAGCCCCATCGCCACAGCCACGCGGAACAGGTTCTCGGTGTGGCGCTGGAGCACGGCGAGGCGCGGGTCGCTGCCGCGGCGCCGGCGCAGCAGCCAGAACGCGACCGCGACGCCGGCGCCGGCCAGCGCCACGGCGACGATCAGCGAGCGCTGCCGCTCGCCGGCGCCCTGCGCGCGCTTTCGCTGCGGCCGCCGGCGCCTGCCCGGGCTGGGGCGGAGGCGCCTCCTCGGTCTCGTCCGCCGGGATCCCGTGGTTGCGGATCCCGAGTCCGCCCGGCGGCGTCGGGTCGCAGCGCAGCCACTGCCCGTGGCTGTCGACCACCTCGACCCAGGCGTGGGCGTGCAGGCCGCGGAACACCACGCCGCGCTCGTCGAGCTCGTCCGAGGCGAAGCCGACCACGCAGCGCGCGACGTGCCCGGCGTGGCGCAGCAGCAGCACCGCCGAGGTCGCGAAGTACTGGCAGTGGCCGACGCGCTCCGCCTCGCGCCCGAAGAGGAAGGTGCGGATCACCCCGCCCGCGCCGGCGGCCGGGACGGGCAGGTCCACCAGCCCGTAGTGGCAGCGCTCCTGCAGCGCCTTGCGCACCGCGTCGGCGGCGCGCTCCGGGGCCATGGTGCGCCAGCGCGGCTCCTCGAGCTCCGCCCAGGGCAGCGCCTCGAGCTCCTTGGGGAAGGCGCGGTAGCCGGCCAGCTCGGCCGGGTCGGCGTCGAGGCGGCCCTCGTCGAAATCGGCCTTGTAGATGCGCGAGATGTCGCCGAGGCCGGCGCTGTAGAGGTTGCCATCCTGGTCGCGCACCACCTCGGCGAGGTCCTGCACGGCCTCGCCGCCGTCCGGACGCAGGATCACGTCGCCGCCACCGGGCAGCCGCCGAATGCCCGCCCAGCGCGCGGGGTGGTGCGCTGGCGGGGGCGCCGGCACCAGCGCGGCGCGGTGCGCCGCGCGCCACGACAGCACGCTGCCCTCGAGGGTCAGCTCGGACAGCGCCATGGCGCGCAGGTAGACCATGCCGCTGGGGTCGGCGCCGGTCTCCCAGAACAGGTGGGCGGCGATGTGCGGGTCGAGGTCGACGCGCTGGCTGTCGCCGATGTGCAGGCTGTTGCCGAGCCCGGCGATGGGGTCGGACCTGCCCCCTGGGTGGGCCGCGTGCCCCGGGTCGTGGGCGGCGTAGTAGGCCATCGCGCGGCGCACCACCAGCCCGCCGCCACCGATCCCGATGATCATCGCCAGCGACGCGGGGATCAGCGCCCAGCGCAGCAGCGACAACCCCGGCGGGGTGGCCAGGCGCAGGCTGCGCTTCGCGGTGAGCGCGCCGAGCAGCCAGCTGTCGACGGCCAGCGCCCCCAGCCCGACCGGGATGATGACGAGCGTGGCGAGGGGCGCGTGGACGCTCGCGCCCTGCACCACCAGCTCGACGATCGCCAGGCTCAGCACCCAGCGCAGCATGCCCAGCCGGCTCGGCACCAGCATCCAGTCGGCGAGGGCCATGCCCAGGGTGGCGTGCAGGGCGTCGGGCGAGCCGTGCGGCACGACCCACAGCCAGCAGACCGCCGAACCCAGCACCAGCAGGATCTCGGCCAGGAAGAGGCGGCGCAGCGCGCCCGGCAGCAGCTCGCCGATCACCCCGACGGCGCCCATCAGCCACACGCCCTGCTCGCCCCCGCGGTGGAAGGCGCACAGGTAGGCGGCGACCAGCACCAGGAAGGAGAGGTGGCAGAGCGACAGCGTGGTGATGACCGGGGCGGCGTCGTGCCTGCCGGCGCGCAGTCGCCGCCCGCCCTGGGCGGCGCTGTCGTCCGGGGGGCTCGCCGGGGTCCGGGATTCGGGGTTCGCCATGGGGTGCTGCGGTGCGGCGGAAAGGCCCGACCGCTCGCTGGAGGATGCGCCGCGCAGCCGCCGGCCGCCAGGGGGAAACGGCCTTCCCGGTGCTGGTGTCGGACATGCCGGCAGCCTGCCGCGGGAGATCCGCGCCCATCCCTCCATCCACGCTATCCGCGCAACCGCCGCGGCAGCCACACCAGCTGCTCGCACTCCGCCAGGGTCAGCACCAGCGGCCGCGGCCGGCTCTCCTCCAGAGTGAAGGCGGAGATGCTCAGCACCACCGTGGTGCGCCCGTTCGGGATGAACTCCTGCACGGGGATGGTGGTGGCCCCGGCCAGGGCCAGCGCCTCCATCAAGCGCGCGCGGTCGCCGGCCATGCCCGCGCTGGGCGTCTCCGCGAGGAGCAGAAGGCCCCGTGCAGGGTGAGCGCCCAGCCCTGCTGCAGGAAGTGGTCGACCAGCGTGGCCGCGAGCGCGATCAGGCGCTCGAAGCGCCGACCGTCCAGCACCGCGTTGGTGTCCACCACCAGCGCCAGGCGGCGGCAGCCCGGCGCGTGGCGCTCGGCGACCAGCAGGCTGCGGTGGCGCGCGCTGGCCTTCCAGTGGATGCGGTGCGGGTGGTCGCCCGGGCGGTAGTCGCGCAGCCGCGCGAGCTCGTCGTCGCCGCTCTCGGGCGCGGTGGCGCGGCTCTCCAGCCATTGGTTGAGGCGCGTGCGCAGGTCGCGGCGCACGCGGCCCAGCGCGGGGTAGACCAGCACCTCCTCCGCGTCGCCGACGCTGCGCTCGGCGATGATCAGGCCGAAGGGCTGCACGGTGCGCACCACCAGCGGCGGCAGCAGGGTCACGCCGCGCGCGCGGAAGCGCGCCGTCCAGCTCGCGCGCGTCGGCTGCGCCTCGAGCCCGCGCAGGCGCGCGGCGAGTTCGCGGCGGCGGCTGCTCGGGTGCCAGGCCTCGAGGGTCAGCGGCGGGGCGCCGCGCGCGGCGGAGAGCTGGGCGCCGAGGGTGACCTCCTCGCCGGCGTGCGGCGTGGGCGGCAGCAGCCAGCGGCCGGCGATCGGCGCGAGCGCGCGCTGCGCCATCCACCCGGAGATGATCAGCGCCACGACCAGGGCGAGCGCCAGCGCGGCGCCGAGCGGGCTCGGCTGCCACAGGGTGGTGCTGGCCAGGATCGCGGCCTCGGCCAGCACCAGCCAGCCGAGCGCGGTGAAGTGGCTGCGCGGGCGGGCGCGCGCGGACGGCGCCGCCACGGTGCGCGTCGGCCGCGCCAGGGTGCGGGTCGCCGGCCGGGTCTCGGCCGCTGGCGTCACCGCGGCACCGCCAGGGCGTCGAGCAGGCTCTGCACCACCACCTCCGCGTGCTGGCCGGCGCGGCTGCTGACGCGGTGGGCGAGCGCGGGCACGGCCAGCGCCTGGACGTCCTCGGGGATGACGAAGGCGCGGCCCTGGACCAGCGCCCGCGCCTGCGCCGCGCGCTGCAGGCCGAGACCGGCCCGCGGGCTGGCGCCGTGCAGCAGGGCCTTGGTGCCGCGGGTCGCGCGCACCAGGTCGAGCAGGTACTGGCGCACGCTCGGGTCGACGCGCACGGCGCGCGCCTGGGCGCGCAGGCGGCGGCTGGCGGCCTGGTCGATGACCGGCGCCAGCCGCGCGAGGCCGGCCTCGGCGCCATCGTGGCCGAGCAGCTCCAGTTCATGGTGGCTCTCCGGATAACCCAGGCGGAAGCAGACCAGGAAGCGGTCGCGCTGGCTGTCCGGCAGGGGATAGGTCCCGGCGTGGTCGAGGGGGTTCTGGGTGGCGACGCAGAAGAACAGCGGCGACAGCGGACGGGCATTGCCCTCGATGGTCACCTGGCCCTCGCTGAGGGCTTCGAGCAGCGCCGCCTGGGTGCGCGGCGGGGTGCGGTTGAGCTCGTCGGCCAGCAGCACATCGCAGAACACCGGCCCCGGGTGGAAGGTGAAGGCGCGCTCGCGCTCGTCGTAGATGGACACGCCGGTGACGTCAGCCGGCATCAGATCGGGGGTGCACTGCAGGCGCTTGAACGATCCGCCCACAGCCTGCGCCAGAGCGCGCGCGAGGGTCGTCTTCCCCACTCCGGGAATGTCCTCGATGAGGACGTGGCCTCCTGCCAGGAAAGCGGTTACGAGAAGTTCCACCGCTTGCCGGTTGCCCCGGTAGACGTTGCCCATGGCGCTCATGAGGTGGTCGATCTCGGGGCTGGTCGGCATGGGGAGATGCTCGCAAGCGGATGGCGTCGGAAGGGTTCTGGAAGATGGCGCCGGAGATGGCAAACGCCACCCGCCTTCCAGGTTCACCTTGCTCTGGCGCCTGCAAGGGTTTATAAGCCATACGGCGTCACACTGCATGAGGAGGAACCATGCCACGGGAGACCATCGCCAAACGTACGATCGCCGAGCGCATCGCCGAACGCCACGGGCTGGGCCAAGTCCAGACCCTGCAGGTCGTCCAGGCCTTCCTCGATGAGATCGTGCAGGAGCTTTCCCGCGGCAACCGCCTCGAATTCCGAGACTTCGGCGTATTCGAGACGGTGACGCGCAAGGCCCGCACCGCCCTGAACCCCAAGACCCTCGAGAAGGTCCCGGTCAAGAGCCGCGTGGTGGTCAAGTTCAAGGTCGGCCGCCTCCTCAAGGAGAAGGTCGAGCACTTGGCGGATGCGCCCGAAGGCGCCAGCGATCCTGCTCCCGCCGCTCCCAGCGGTGGCGACGTCGCGCCCGGTTGAAGCCCCACCGGCGTGCGCCGGTCCTCTCCCCGAGACCCCCCGATGCGCGCCTGCGCGTTCCTCCTGCCCTTCCTCGTCGCCACGCTCGCCGCGGCCGAGTCGACCGACCCGCCAGCGCCCGCTGGTGGCGCCCCGGTCTCAAGCCAACCGGACGAGGCGCGAAGCGCCCTATCGCCCGCCCTGCTCACCGTTGAATCGGGCGGCGTCGTGTTCAGCCTCCTCGAGAGCGAGCCCAGCGAGCTGAACGACGGGGTGCGCATCGGCTACGCCGGTGCGCTGCTGCGCAACGACCGGGTCCGCCACTGGCAATCGACGCCCCAGGGCGTGCCCCACGCCATCCTCGACCACGCCCTGCTGCTGGCCGGGCCGCGCGGCGAGGATCCGGCGCACGTCATCATCGACACCCGGCGGTGCGAACTGCCCGCACTCGGCTTCCGCGGCCTGCTCACCCCCGAGGGGGTCGAGGTGCAGCGCGTCGCGGTCGAGATGCTGCCGCCGGTGGCGGCCGGCGCAGCGACCAGGTCGCCGGGGGCCGGTGCGACCGAGCCCAGCGCCGGGCCGCCGTCCGCCGGCGCCGATCCGGCGGCCGGTGCCCCAGCGGCGAAGCCGGCGCACGTCGGCACGGGCGCGAAGGCCGCGGTCCAGCCCCTCGCCCTCGTCCGCTACCGCATCCTGCTGCACCACCTCGGCGGGTTCCAAGGCAAGCTGCGCGGTACCAGCGGCTGGAAGGATCACATGGGCTGGGCCGAGGAGGCCGAGCTGATGATGGTCGCCGATCTGCTGCCCACCGGCCTGGCCAACCCGCGCCTCGAGACCATCCACCTCTTCGGCCGCCAGGCGCGCGGGGATGTGCCCAAGAAGCCGGCCAAGCTGATCCGCCTGCGTCAAGGAGTGAGCGCGCCCAAGGCGATGGAACTGATCCACGCCGACCAGCTCGACATGAGCATCGAGAGCATGACCCAGACCATCGAGTTCGACGCGCTCGGCCAGGTCAAGCGCATGCTGCAGGGCCAGGACGTCGAGATCGTCGGCACGCCGAGCCTGGACATGCCGGTCGGGCGCAGCAGCCAGCCGAAGCTCGAGCCGGCGCCGGCCAAGCCGAAGCGCGAACATCGGCCGCCGGCCGCGCGCATCCGGCGGCGCGTGCGCATGCCGAAAATCCCTCTGCCCAAGTCTTGTGCCCGTGGCCGATCACGACATTCGGCGCAGGATGATCGTCCTCCGCCACCTCCTGGCCGAATGCGTCAAGCTGCCGCTCGATCTGGTGCCGACGGAGCCGGCCGAGGAGGAGACCCCGGCCCAGGCCGCGCGCCGCCTGGACGCGGACAAGGAGGCCGCCATCACCGAGCTGTGCGAACTGCTCGGGCGCAGCGGCCAGGTGAACAACCTGACGCGGCTGACCCGCGACATGATCAACCGCGAGCGCAAGGCGACCACCGCCATCGCCCCGGGCGTGGCCATCCCGCACGTGCGCAGCATGCAGATGCGCAGCTTCGTGATGGGCTTCGCGCGCGCCCGCGATCCCGGCCTGCCCTTCGCCAGCCTCGACGGCGAACCGACCCGGTGGTTCTTCCTGCTCGCCAGCCCGCCGTGGGAGGACCGCACCTACCTGCAGGTCTACCGCGAGCTCTCCACGCTGATCCAGGATGAGGAGGTGATGGCTGGACTGATGGCTGCCCAGACCGTGCAGGACGTGTTCAACGCGCTGCGCACGCTGCTCTTGCGTTAGTGCGTCGACTGCGCACCAGCTGCGAGCTTCGAGCTTCGAGCTTCGAGCTTCGGGCGTCGCGACTCGCGACTGCGCGACTCGCGGCTCGCGACTCGCAACTCGCAACGGCCCAACGTCCCCCTGCCCACCGCAAAGGGTTGGGATTGACTCCCCATCCACCCCCATATCCTGCGAGACCCTTCGCAACTGCCGTCCCCGGATGTTCCGGCGGATCGCGCGTGCGCAACCGGTCCGCTTCCCGCGGACCCAACCCCCCGGCGGCAGGCCCCAGCGGCTGCCGGGAAAGAGAATGCACCCCCATGGCCCTGCCCAAACTTGAGAGAATCAGCGTCGTCGACGACGCCCTGATGGCCACCGAACTCGAAGCCGCCCTCGGCTCCGACTCCGAGCAGGCCCTGCTCGCCAACCTCGACAGCGACCGCAGCCGCTTCGAGCTGCGCGCCATCGTCACCGGCTTCATCGTCGCCGAGCACAACGACGACATCGTCATCGACATCGGCTACAAGAGCGAGGGCTACGTGCCCCGCGAGGAGTTCAACGAGGACGACTCGAAGGTCGGCTCCAAGGTCCAGGTGATGATCGTCGAGATCATGCCCAACGGCGAGATGATCCTCTCGAAGCGCCAGGCGGACCTCGAGATCGGCTGGAACCAGGTCCTCGGCAACAACAAGGAAGGCGACACCGTCCGCGGCAAGGTGCTGCGCAAGATCAAGGGCGGCCTGCTCGTCGACATCGGCGTGCCGGTCTTCCTGCCCGCCTCGCAGGTCGACCTGCGCCGCGCGCCGGACGTCGGCGAGTACATCGGCCAGATCGTCGAGGCCGAGATCATCAAGATCGACGCCGAGCGGAAGAACATCGTGGTCTGCGCGGCGCAAGGTCCTCGAGGAGGAGCGCAAGCGCAACCGCGAGAACCTGGTCAAGGAACTGCACGTCGGCGACCTGCGCGAAGGCCAGGTCAAGAACATCACCGACTTCGGCGCGTTCATCGACCTCGGCGGCCTCGACGGCCTGCTGCACATCACCGACATGTCGTGGGGCCGCGTCAACCACCCGAGCGAGGTGGTGCACATCGGCCAGAAGATCGACGTCGTCGTCCTCGACTACGACGCCGAGCGCAACCGCATCAGCCTCGGTCTCAAGCAGAAGACCAAGAACCCGTGGGAAGACATCTCCGAGCGCTACCCCGTGGGCTCGGTGCACAACGGCGAGGTCGTCAACCTGATGACCTACGGCGCGTTCGTGCGCCTCGAGGACGGCATCGAAGGCCTGGTCCACGTCAGCGAGATGAGCTGGACCAAGCAGATCGTCCACCCCAACGAGGTGGTCAAGTCGGCCGACAAGGTCAAGGTCATGATCCTCGAGATCAACCACGACAAGCAGGAGATCTCGCTCGGCATGAAGCAGGCCGAGAACAACCCCTGGGAGACCATCAAGGACCGCTTCCCGGTCGGTCAGAAGGTCAAGGGCACGGTCAAGAACCTCACCAACTACGGTGCGTTCGTCGAGATCGAGCCCGGCGTCGAGGGCCTGCTGCACGTCAACGACATCAGCTGGACCAAGAAGCTCACCCACCCGGCTCCCGAGGTCAACAAGGGCGACGTGGTCGACTGCGTCATCCTCGAGATCGACAAGGAGCGCCAGCGCATCGGGCTGGGCATGAAGCAGCTCACCGAGGACCCCTGGATCAAGGAGATCCCCGACAAGCTCAAGAAGGGCCTGGTCGTCGACGGCAAGGTGACCAAGGTCACCAACTTCGGCGTGTTCGTCGAGATCCTCAACGGTCTCGAAGGCCTGCTGCACATCTCCGAGATGGGCGAGACCAAGACCGAGAAGCCGGAAGACAGCCTGACCGTCGGCCAGGACATCAAGGTCAAGGTCCTGAACGTCGACCTCGAGACGCGCAAGATCGGCCTGAGCATGAAGGGCGTCTGAAGCCGCAGCACGCGCTGCCGATCAGACCACGATGCCACGGCATCGGCCAGCACCCGGGGGGATTCCTCCGGGTGCTGGTGTTTTGGCCGGGGGCTGCTGTCTGGAAACCGGCCACTGGCGCTCGTGACCGGGTCGTTGGCCGCGAGCCCGGAAAATAGCTCAAATAACAGGGGGACAGTGCTGTGAAGATATCATAGCCACGCCGTCACCACCATGACCGGACTGTGGTCGGGCGTCGCGCTGCTTTTATCAGCGCATTGCATCCCAACGACTTGCGTGGAAATCTTGAATTCGGGTTAAGCAGACACTCAGCCCCACTGCGCAGGGAATCGATTTGGGCCCACTGCGATTGTCGGTTTACTGGGCACGCGACGAATCCAGGGGCGAGGCGTGCGCGTTCGAGACGCGTGCGAGACCCGATCCCCGGACGTCCAGGAAATGCGGTGAACCTTTCCAAAGGGGCCGCGTTGAACTGACTTACCGCACCAGGAGCACTCCCATGAGCCCCTCGTCCCACGATCAGAACGACCACCTCGACGACGACCAGGCCGATGGCCAGGTCGACGGCCAGAACCCCGAAGAGCTGGAGGGCGAAGGAGAAGAGGAGGACGACCACAAGGCCGGCTCCGGCATCGCCGGCTGGCCGATCAGCCTCGCGATCCACGGCCTCGTCGCCCTGATCTTCTGCTACATCGTCTTCGCCGCCCACAAGGACGAGGAAGAGCTCGCGCCGATGCGCGTGACCACCATGGATCCTCCGCCCAAGAAGGAGGAGAAGAAGGAGCAGCGCGACGTCGAGGCCAAGGTCGACGTGAACGTCGAGACCGTGGCCGATGTCGCCGCGCCCGTCACCCAGCTCGACGTCAAGGTCGAGGAGGTGAGCCAGAGCGAAGAGGACAACGACGCCCAGGTCAACAAGGGTCGCGAAGAGGCCGTCTCGGCCAGCGAGACCGGCGGCCAGGGCGCGTTCATGGCGATCGGCGCCGGCGGCGGTTCGGCGGGCATGTTCGGCAGCCGCAGCGGCGGCGGCAAGCACCGCGCCCTGGCCAAGGGCGGCGGCACCCGCGCCAGCGAGAGCGCGGTCGACGCGGCCCTGCGCTGGTTCAAGAAGCACCAGAGCCCGAACGGCATGTGGGACCCCGAGAAGTACCCGGTCAACTGCCAGGAGAACCCCAAGTGCGAGCCGGGCTCGACCGCCGACGTCGGCGGCAGCGATGCCGGCATCGCCATGACCGGCTACGCGGTCCTGTGCTTCCTCGGCGCCGGCTACGACCACAAGACCCCGAGCAAGTTCAAGACCACCGTGCAGAAGGGCCTCGAGTACCTGCGCTCGGTGCAGAAGCCCGATGGCCTGCTGGGCGTGCGCAACTACGAGCACGGCGTCGCGACCATGGCGATGGCCGAGGCCTACGCGATGACCACGGACGCCGACCTCAAGGGCCCGGCGCAGAAGGGCGTGAAGGTCATCCTCGACCGCCAGGCCAAGGACGGCAGCAAGGACGCCGACAAGGCCTACAGCGGCCTGGGCTGGGACTACGAGGCGGCCAACCCGGCGCGCAACGACTCCTCGGTCAGCGGCTGGTGCGTCATGGCGCTCAAGAGCGCGCTCGCCGGCGGCCTGAACGTCGGCACCGGCATGGAAGGCGCCAAGAAGTGGCTGGAGAAGGCCTGGAAGGCGGCGAACAAGGACTGGATGAAGCTGACCGACCCGTACTCGGCGACCTCGCAGCTTCCCCTACTGCTGGGATTCGACCACCGACACGGTGCAGATCGATCCCCCGGGCAGCCCGATGCACGACATGGCCCCGGTGGGTGCGCTGTGCGCGGTGTTCCTCGGCCACCACGCCGGCAACATCATGCTCGAGTCGCTGTGCAACCACATCATGAAGTACCAGTTCCCGGCCAAGTACCCGACGCAACACCTACTACATGTACTACAACACCCTGGCCGTCTTCCAGGCCGGTGGCGACCGCTGGAAGCGCTGGAACGACACCGTCCGCGACATGCTGGTCAACGCCCAGCGCAAGAGCGCGGACTGCTTCGACGGCAGCTGGGATGCCCAGGGCACGGTGTTCCATGGCAACAGCGTGGGCCGCGTGCTGAGCACGGCCTACTGCTGCCTGTGCCTCGAAGTGTACTACCGCTACAAGGTGGTCGGCCACGATGCGGCCCCGGCGGCGGATCCCGCCAAGAAGTGAGCGCGTCAGCACGCGCAGATCGGCGAGCCCGGCTCGCCTGAACCGGATCGACTCAGGAAGACCCCCGCTCACGCGGGGGTCTTCCGTTTTCCGCGGCCAGCTGCCGTGGCTCGCGCGGTGCGGCGGCCGCATCGGCCTGAAGACTCGGAGTCTTGCGGCCGTGACCGGCACATGCGCAGGACTGGGACATGGCGATGCAAGCCAGTGGTGATGGGGAGCGGACCCACATGTGCACACATCCAGTCCCGTGCTGCGTGGACCGGCGTAGCGCGCGGGGGCGGTCATCCTCTGCAGTGTCGGGAGCGCGGTGACTGGCATGGGTGCCTGGGCTGCGCCCACGAGGGCGGCCGCGCTGAGCGCAACGACGCGTCCGTGGACTGCTGATGCGTGTTCGCGCTGCGCAGCGCCGCAGGCGGTGATTTCGATGTCGTGGGGGGCTGTCGGGCGCGTATATGGCGGGTGGCGAACCCGGGCCGCGCGCAACTCGACGCGCACGCCCAGGCTCGTCATTTCCCTGCGTGGAATGCGATCGGCGGCGACGTGCAGCAGGACGCGCCCGGCGGCGCAGCGTCCGAACTCGCACCGGTCGGCGCACCGAGGCGGCGCGGGGTGCCGCACCGGTAGTTGGGGCGCGCTGGGCACGGTCTTCCACGGTCACCAGGTCGGTCGCGCGCTGAGCGCCGCCTCCTGACTGTGTCTGGAGGTCCACTACCGCCAGCTGTGCGTCCAGGCCGGAGGCCGATGATGATGGGCGTGGCGCGCGGAGCGCGAGCTGGCGGTTCGCGGGTGCGCCGATCGTCGCGTCCGGCGCGGCGGCCTCCGCGGCTTCGGTGCGAACGCGCGGCAACGCAGGACAAACCCGTGGTTCATTTTATTTTATTTCGTGACAAAAAATTGACTTTAATTCCCACTCTGAACCTTCCACCCCGGCGCCGTTCATCTCCTGTACCACGACAGGAGGACGCCATGAAGACGAACGCCAGGGACGCCGCCGACCACCAGGATGAAGACGATCTCCAGGGAGGCGGAGCGGACTCCGGTGAAGGTGGCGATGGCGCGGAATCCGCGGGGAAAGGCGATGGCAAGCAGCGCAGTGGCCTCGCCGGGTGGCCGATCAGCGCAGCTGCCCACGCGCTGGTCGCGCTGGTCTTCGCGTACGTGGTCTTCGCGACCCACAAGGAGGACGAAGAGCTCGCTCCGATGCAGGTGTCCGTGATGGACGCGCCTCCGAAGAAGCGAGGTGCGCGACGAGCAGCACGCCATGGACCAGGACAAGATCAAGATCGAGGAACATCACCGAGACGCCATCGCCGGTCACCGATCTGGTGGTCAAGACCGAGGACCTCGCCCAGACCGAGGATGACGAGCGGAACCAGACCGCCAAGGGCCGGGCTGAGGCGGTCGCCAGCACCGAGGACGGCGGGATCAACAGTTCATGGCGCATCGGTTCGGTAGCACGCGCGCCGGGCAGGCACGGCACGCCGCGACGGCGGCGGCCACACCGCGCGGTCGGGATCAACGGCGGCCACAAGGCGAGCGAAGACGCCGTCGAGGCCGCACTGCGCTGGTTCAAGAAGCACCAGAGCCCGAATGGCATGTGGGATGCCGAGAAGTATCCGGCGAACTGCACCCAGGACCCGAAATGCGAGCCCGGCTCGGCCACGGCGGCCGGGGGCAGCGACGCCGAATATCGCCTTGACCGGCTACGCGGTGCTGTGCTTCCTGGGCGCCGGCTACGACCACAAGACCCCGAGCAAGTTCAAGACGACCGTGCAGAAGGGCCTCGAGTACCTGCGCTCGGTGCAGAAGCCGGACGGCCTGCTCGGCGTGCGCAACTACGAGCACGCGGTCGGGACCTACGCGCTGTCCGACGCCTACGCCATGACCGACGATCGCCGACCTCAAGGCTCCGGCGCAGCGCGCCGTCGACCTGCTCATCAGCCGCCAGGCGAAGGACTCCGGCAAGGACGCGGACAAGGCCTACTCCGGTCTGGGCTGGGACTACGAGGCGGGCAACCCGGCGCGCAACGACTCCTCGGTCAGCGGTTGGTGCGTGATGGCGCTCAAGAGCGCGCTGAGCGGCGGCCTGAAGGTCGGCAGCAGCATGGAGGGCTCGAAGAAGTGGCTCGAGCGCGCCTGGAAGGCGGCCAACAAGGACTGGGCGAAGCTGACCGATCCCTACGCGGCGATGTCGAGCTTCCCCTACACCTGGGACGCCACCAGCGATGTGGTGCAGATCGACCCGCCCGGCAGCCCGATGCACGACATGGCCCCGGTCGGCGCGCTGTGCGCGGTGTTCCTCGGCCACCACGCCGGCAGCGTCATGCTCGAATCGCTGTGCAACCACATCTCAAGTACCAGTTCCCGACCAAGTACCCCTGCAACACCTACTACCTGTACTACGACACCGCGGCGATGTTCCAGGCCGGCGGCGAGCGCTGGAAGCGCTGGAACGGCACCGTCCGCGACATGCTGGTGAACGCCCAGCGCAGTGGGAGACGACTGCTTCAACGGCAGCTGGGATCCGCAGGGCACGGTCTTCCACGGCAACGAGGTCGGCCGTGTGCTGAGCACCGCCTACTGCTGCCTGTGCCTGGAGGTCTACTACCGCCAGGCGATCGTGGGCGCACGAGGTGAAGTAAGGGGAGGCGGAGTGGGAGCGAGGCAGCAAGGGAGCAAGGGACTGGCCGGAGCGAGGGAGCGAGGGAGGAAGGGACGGCAGGTCATGCACCGCGGATGCCCGCCTTCCCGCTTCCGTCGCTTCCTCGCCCTCGCCCCTCCCGACTCCCCGCTCCCTCCTCCCCGGAAAACGCGTTGAGCCCACCGCTTCCTGGCGATATGCCTAGGCCCCCGCCGCCCAACCGATGGCGGGTGAAGAGGGGGCGCTCGTGGGATTCCTGGGACTGCGCAAGGCGAAGTGGCGGCATGCGGATCCGGCGGTGCGCCTGGCTGGCGTCGCGGAACTCACCTACGACCAGCAGGCGCTGTTCGCCAAGCTCGCCGGCGAGGACGCGGACGGACGCGTGCGCCTGGCCGCGGCCCGCCGCATCAACGATCAGACGGCGCTGCAGCGCCTGCTCCAGGCCGCCGATCCCGAGGTCGCGCGGCTCGCCCGCGAGCGCCTCGCCGGGGTGGCCGTCAAGCTCGCCCTGGAACGCCCCTTCGGTGAAGTCGGCGCGATGCTCGGCACCATCGCCGACCAGAAGTCGCTGGCCGAACTCAGCCTGTCGGCCAAGGACGCCCAGGTGCGCGAGGCCGCCCTCGCCCGCCTGCTCGCCCTGCCCGAACCCAGCCCGGCGCTGCTGGTGATGGTCGCGGTGCAGGACGCCGCGGGGGCCTTCGGCCTGCGCGCGGTGGCCAAGCTCGACCGGCGCGGCCTGCTGAAGGACGTCGCGCGCAAGGCCAAGCACCCCGGCGTGCAGGCGGCGGCGCTGGCCCGCGCCGAGGCGCTCGAGGCCGACAGCGGCAAGCCCACGTCCGAGCAGCTGCGCAAGGGCCGGCTCAAGGCCCTCGAGGCGCTCGCGGCCCAGGTCGCCCGCCTGGCGGTGACCAGCGACCAGGAGCGCGCCGCGTCAGAGTGGACCAGCCTGGAGGCGCGCCGGGTCGCCGCGCTCGCGGAGTTCTCGGCCCTGCCGCTGGACGACGCGGCGCGCGCCCTCGACGAGCGCCTGCAGCGCGGCCACCGCGAATTCACCGCGCGGCGCGCCGCCGAGCGCGCGGACCGCGACGCCGCCCTGGCGGTGCGCGAGCGCTTCCTGGCGACGCTGACCGGCGAAGCGGTCGCCAGTGACGTCGCCGCGCGGCGTGTCGAGCTGAACGCCGCCTGGACGGCGCTCGGCACCCTGGATGGCCCGGAAGCCCGGGCTTTCGCGGCGCGCTTCGCCCAGGAGCTGGCGCGCATCTGCCCCGCGCCCGTCGCCGCTGATCCCGCCCACGACGCCGGGGCCGGCGCGGCTGCGCCGCGCGGCGACAACCTGGACGAGGCCGCGCGCAGCGAACTGCAGGCGCTGAACGAGGAGAGCGCCGCCCTCGCCGCCAAGGAGGGCCTGCAGCACGGTGACGATTTCCGCGACGTCATCGACCGCTTCCGCGTCCTGCACAAGCGCTGGATGTCCCTGAGCGCGCCGCTGCCGGAGCGCCACCCGCTGCGCGCCGGCTTCATGGACGCCTACGGCCGCTTCAAGGAGCGCCAGCGCACCTGGCGCGACGAGCGCTCCGCGCAGGCCGCCGAGCGCGTGACCCGGCTCACCGCCCTGGCCGTCGAGGCCGAGGCCCTGGCCGCGCAGCCGCCCGGCGAGGCCGAGCTGCGCCCGCGCTTCGACCGCCTGCGCCAGCTGCAGGCCGAGTGGAAGGCCGTCGGCGCCGTGCGCCTCGAGCTGATCAAGGCGGTGCGCACGCGCTTCCGCGCGGCCTGCGACGAGGCCTACAAGCCGGTCAAGGCCCTGCAGGAGGCCGAGGACTGGGCGCGCTTCGCCCAGTTCGCGAAGGCCGAGGAGCTGGCCGCCGCGGTCGAGGCGCTCAGCGCCGTCGAGGACCTCGCCGCGGTGTCGCAGCACGTCCGCCGCGCCCAGCAGGACTGGAAGACGCTCGGCCCGCTGCCGCGCGACAAGCGCGAATCCGCCTGGCACCGCTTCCGCACCGCCTGCGACGCCCAGTACGAGCGCCTCAAGCCCTACTTCGCCGAGCTCGACGCGGCGCGCGCCGCCAACCTCGAGCGCAAGCGCGCGCTGCTGGCCGAGGTCGGCCAGCTCGCCGGACAGGCGCCGATCGGTCTGGCCGGCAGCCCCGCCGACCGCCTGGCGAAGAAGGCCGCGGCCGAGCGCATCAAGGCCATCCAGCAGGAGTGGCGCGGCGTGGGCCCGGTGCCGCGCGAGCACGACCAGGAGCTGTGGACCGCGTTCCGCGCCGCCTGTGACGGGTTCTTCGGGCAGCACCGCGCCGAGATCTCGGAGCAGCACCAGGAGTTCACCGCCAACCTGGAGCGCAAGCAGGCGCTGTGCGCCACCGCCGAGGCCCTCGCGGCCGAGGCCGAGGCCGGCGCCGCCGACCCGGGCAAGGCCCAGCCCGGCAGCGAGGTGATGCGCCGCATCAAGGACGTGCAGGCCGCGTGGAAGACCATCGGCCACGTCCCGCGCGAGCACGTCGAGACGGTGTGGACGCGCTTCCGCACCGCCTGCGACCGCGTCTACGCGACGCTCAAGGAGCACATCGCCGCGCTTGAGGCGGAGCGGCAGGAGAACCTCGCGAAGAAGCGCGCGCTCCTGGCCGAAGCCGAGGAGCTGCTGGCGCACGAGAACGCGCACTGGTTCAAGGACGACTTCCGCGACCTGCAGCGCCAGTACCGCGAGATCGGCTACGTCCCGCGCGAGAACATGGACGAGCTGGCGCAGCGCTTCCGCGAGGTCTTCGACAAGGCCATGGCCCTCGAAGGACGCTGACGGCGGGGCCAGGACGCTTCCTGGTGACAGTCGAGGTTCATAGCCGCAGAGACGCAGAGCTGCGGAGAGGGCCGCAGAGGAAGCCTGAGCGGTGCGAGAGAGCAGGACTCCCCGTAGGGTTATCGCGATTGGGCGGTTTGATCGGCGGATCGCGAGGCCTGGTTCGGCAGGGCGGCCTCCGTTCTCTTCATCGTCTCTGCGGCCCTCTCCGCAGCTCTGCGTCTCTGCGGCGAAAACCGCGGTCTGCCCGCTGGATGGCCCACGCACCGCGTCACCGGTCGGTCAGCAGCTTCTCGATGGTCACGTCGTAGGCCACGTGCAGCGCGCCCTCGGCGGGGATGCCGTGGCGCAGCAGTTCGAGCAGGTTGGCGAGGTGGGCGCGCCGGCGTGGATGGGTGAGGTACGCGCAGATCGCGCCGGCCAAGGACGGGTCGGGCTGGGCGCTGAGCAGCACCGCGCGCAGCGCCGCGGCGCCGGCGTCGTGGCGCAGGGCCTGCATGCCGACCGGGCTGGGGCCGCCGTCGCGGCCCTTGGCGCGCGCCACCTCGGCCAGGCCGCGGCCCAGCCAGGCCGGCCAGCCGCCGCGCGGCGGAGCGGTCAGGTCGAGGGCGAGCAGCGCGAACTGGGCGCAGAGCAGCTCGCGCCGCGCCTGGCCGGCGGGCGGTGCGAGCAGGCGCAGGCCCGGGGCGGCCGGGCGCAGCAGGCGGTCCTGGCCCGGGAAGGGGTCCAGGTGCGGGTGGTCGACGACCAGCAGCAGCGGTCCGCTCCAGCGTGGCCACGGCAGGGGGGAGAGCAGGTCCTGGACCAGGCGCAGGCTCGATACCGCGTCCTCGGCGAGGTGCGGGACCTCGGTATCGCTGCATACCAGGACCGGTCCGCCCGGGGCGGGCAGGCCGAGCCGGGCGAACTCCTGCGCCTGCCACAGCGACAGCACCAGGTCGAGGCGGCCGATCGAGGTGAGGGGCGCGGGCGTGGCGATGACCAGGTCCCAGGCCTGCTGGACGCGCTCGCCGGCCAACGCGGCCGAGACGCGGTCGTCGAGGGGCGCGTCGGGCAGGGCGAGCAGCCAGTCGGCGCGCACCCGCGGGCTGAGGCCGGTCAGCGGCAGGACGAGCGGCAGCCAGGCGCCGGGCAGCACGGCGGTGCCGTGCTCGGCCTGGACGGGCTGGCGCGAGAGGATGGAGAGGGCGGAGACGAGGTCCATGGCGCCTGGGATCAGCCGGCCGCGCACGGCGCCGGCAAGTGGTGCTGGCCTTGGTGAGGCTGCGGAGCATGCTGCCCAGGAGTCGGGGATCCGGCAAGCGATCGTCCGTCGGCCGCAGGCGCTCCCCGGGAGGCTTGCGGTCACGCGCTGGACGCGGCCATGACCCCGGGACCACCAGAAGGACCGCATGTTCCGCCGGCGCACCGACCAAGTCTATTCCACGCTGCAGCAGGTGCAAAGACGCATCACCGAGCAGACCGGTGCCGCGGACGACGCCCGCGCCGAGGCGGCCGCCGCGCTCTCCGCCCAGCCGCTGGTCAACCTCCAACCGCTGGCCACCGCCCTGCCGGCTACGCGTGTCGGCGCGCCCGAGGCCGGGCTGCAGGCGCCGCCGCCGCCGCTGCAGCCGGCCTTTCCGCGCCTGCCGACCAGCGAGCGCCGCTATGTGCTGCAGTTGTCCGGCGAGATCGCGCTGACCCTGGCCGTGGTGTGGATCCTGAGCATCGTGCTGGCCTTCGTGCTCGGGCAGCGCCTGCGCGGTGCGGGCGCCGGCCTGGCGTCGGGCGAGGCCGGCGGGCGCACGCCCAGCGAAAGCGCGGTCCCAGCCACCGTCTCCGCCGACCACGGCGATTTCGTGCTCGAGCTGCTGAGCAGCCCCCAGGACGACGCGGAGACCGCCAGCCGGTTCGAAGCCCTTGCCAAGGGCCTGAACGACTCCGTGCGCGGCAGCGCAAACCCCACGTACAAGCCGTACTTCGGCGTGCGCCGCTCCGTCTCGGGATCCGTGCAGCTGGTGTTCGGCCTGATCGACAACGTCTTCGGCGTGAACCGCGAGCGCTTCGCCACCTTCGCCGACATCATCTCCAAGCCGCGCACCGCCAACGGCGCGGGCTACACGAACGCGCGCTGGGTCCAGGTCGGCGGCCAGCGCTGAGGTGCCCGCGGGCATGAAGGCCTTCCCGCACGGCGGTTTCCCGCGCCACCTGCTGCTCTGGCCCCTGGTCGAGGCGCGCCTGCCGGCGGGGGAGCTGGCCCACGACCGCGAGCACATCGCGCGCGTCTACGCCTGGGCCCTGCGCCTGGCGGGCGAGGGTGGCGCGGACGCCGACCTGGCTGGCGCCACCGCGCTGGTCCACGACCTGGTGTTCGTGCCCAAGGACAGCGCCGACCGCGCGCAGGGCGGGGCGCGCTCGGCCGCCGCCGCGCCGGCGCTGCTCGCCGCCGCGGGCTACGCCGCCGCCGAGACGGAGCAGATCGCCGCGGCGGTCGCCACCTCCTCGTGGTCGCGCGGCCTGGCGCCCGCCAATGCGCTGGGCGTGGTGCTGCAGGACGCCGACCGCCTCGACGCCCTGGGCGCCGTCGGCCTGCTGCGCACCGCGGCGTGCGCGCAGTTCATGTCGCGGGCGGAGCGGCCGGGCCGCTTCTACGACCCCGGCGATCCCTTCGCCGCGAGCGGCCGGGCGCTCGATGACCGGCTCCAGGCGGTGGACCACTGCTATGTGAAGCTGCTGCGCCTCGTCGGCGGGATGCACCTGCCCAGCGCGCGCGCGGAAGGGCAGCGGCGGCACGCGACGATCGCGGCCTTCCTGGCGGCCTTGCGCAGCGAGTTGGAGAGCACTGAGGGTGCGCCGCAGGAGCCGCCACGGTGAGGGCGCGGACGCGGTCCGCAGGGTGGCGCGGCGGCTGCCGACCACGCCCGCGCACCGGGCTGTCCGCCCCGGAAGGTCGAGCGCCAGCCCGACCATGGGCAGGGTGATCGCGTGGTGGTCGAGGTGGCGCTCGATCCTCCCGGCCGGCGGCGGCGTGCGCTACTCCGCCGTGGCGGGAGCGTTGGCCTCGAGTCCGGAGTCGCGGCATGCACCAGCGGATTTCCGCGACAGCACCCTGGTCGAGACCGCATTCCCCCCGGGCAACCTTGGACAACCGCGCCGGAACTCCGATCGTGGCTGCCGCCCGGCCATGGTATCCTCACCTGAACACGCATGAACTCCTTCCGCGCCCGCTGGCCTGACCGTCTCGGCTTCATCGTCGCCATCATCGGCGTCACCCTGGGGCTGGGCGTCATGCGGCGGGCCGCGGGACCGCTCGACGCGGTGCAGCTGATCATGTGGCTGGCGACGCTGGCGATGGTGGTGCTGCCGCTGCTGATCATCGAGCTGGGCATCGGCGTGGTCTTCCAGAACGCCCTCGCGGAGTGCTGCCGCAAAGCGAACCGCCACTGCGAGGCGCTCGGCTGGCTGGGCGCCGGCCTCGCCTACGTCGCCCTGGTCCTCGGCCTGGTGGCCGTCGGGGGCCTCCTGGTCTCGGCCTACGACAGCGCGCTCGCCGCGCTCGCCAACCAGGCCCTGCCCGGGCCCGGGCCGCGCACCGACAGCGGGCCGGTGATCCTCGCCATCGCGGCGCTGGTGGCGCTCATCGACCGGCGCCTGTGGCGCGGCGCGCCGAGCATCGCGCGCACCGCGCTGCTGGTGGTGCCAGCCGGGCTGGTCGGCTTGGCCGCCCTCATCGTGGTCTTCGCCTCGCGGCCGGGCGCCTGCGATGGGCTCGCCCTGCTGCTCGGCCCCGGCCCGGGCGGCTGGGGGCGTCTGCTCGATGGTTCGGCGTGGCTGGCCGCGGTCGGGCAGGGGGTGGCCGCGTGGCTGGTCGGCCTCGGCCTGTTCGCGGCCTTCGGCAGCTACCTCAACCGTTCCAGCGACGTCACCGCTATGAGCGCCATCGCGGTGGGCGCCGCCGGCCTGTGCCAGCTGGTGATGGTGGTGGTCACCGCCCTCGCGATCGGGCTGACCGGCGGCACCCTGCCGCTGATCGGCGCCGGCAGCGGCCACCCGGAAGGCCCGGTGCCGTTCGCCATCGCCGGCCTCGGCGGCACGCCGTGGATCCTGGGCTGGCTGGCGACGGTGTGGTTCGCGGTGCTGGTGGCCTTCGCCCTGCCCGCGCTGCTCGCCCTGGCCGAGGCGGTGGTCGCGCCGCTGATCGACAAGTTCCACCTGCCGCGCGAGCGCGCGGTGGCCGGCGTGGGCATGACCGCGTTCTTCGCGGCGGCGCTGATCGCCGCGCTGCCGGTGGACGGCTGGCAGGAGCGCGCTGGCGCGGTGCTGGCAGGGGCCGCGGCGCTGCTGCTCGCCGCGCAGGCGGCCTTCTCGTACCGCGCCGCCGACCTGCCCGCGCTGCAGCGCCACCTCAACGCCTACTCGGCCTTCACCCTGGCCTGGCACTGGCGCGCGACCGTCGCCTTCGCGCTGCCGCCGCTGCTGCTGCTCAGCGGCCTGCAGCTGGTGCGTTCGCAATCCGTGGCGACGACGTGGTGGGTGGCGGGGGGCGCGGTCCTGCTCGCCGCCCTCGCCTGGGTGATCGCGCGCCTGCCGGCGAGGGGCCTGTGAGGCCCGCCCGGCTGCGCACCATCCTGCAGGTCGTCGGCCTGGCGCTGGCGGTGGTGGCCCTGGTGGTGACGGCGCAGCGCGGCGCCCGCGAGCGCACGCTCGCTGCCTTCCACGCCTACCGCACCGACCAGGAGGATGCGCAGCGGCTGCCGGTCGAGGCCCTGGCGGTGACCACCTTCGACCGCCTCGGCGATCCCAGCGCCGATCCCGAGCTCGCCGAGGCGGCGCTGAACGTGCTGCGCCGCAGCGCCAGCTGGTTCAGCCTCGGTCCGTCGGTGGCGAAGCGCCTGACCGCGCTGGTGGACGGCCACCTCATCGATCCGCGCGTCGAGTCCGAGTCCTTCCGCGCCCCCATCGACCTGCTGGTGATCTGCGACGAGGGCGCCGGACGCCGAGCGCCTGCGCCTGGCGGTCGCGGCGCGCGCGCCCGCGCACGACGCGCAGGTCGAGGTGCTGACCCAGGCCAGCGCCCGCCTGCAGGAGTCCGCAGGGGGACCGGCCGGCGACCAGGCCCTGACCGCGGTGGCCGACGCCTGGACGGCGCTGTTCGGTGCCGATGGCCGGCGCCTCAACTGGGCGGCGCGCGCGCAACCGGCGGTGGTCGAGGTCGAGCGCGCCGCGGTCGCGGCGGTGGCCGCGCACGTGCGCGCGCTGCTCGACCCCTTCGGCGTGAAGATCGACGCGCGCTACGGCGACGGCGCGGCCGACGACGGCATGATCGCCTGGCTGGAGAGCCAGGCCGAGACCGTGGGGCGCGCGCGGCCGGAGCTGCGCGGGTGGCTGCGCCGCGCGGTGCGCCAGCTGGCGCGCCTCGACCCCGACTACCACCTCGAACCGGTGGTCGCCGCCGCCATCGCCAGCGCGGTGCGCCAGCGCACCGTGCCGTGGTCGGGCCTGCTGGTCGCGTTCGGCGTGCTCGCCGCTCTCGGCGCCGGGGTGTGGTTCTCGTTGTGGCGCCTGGCGCGCGGCCCGATCCCGGTCGACGTCAACGCCGAGACCATGCAGAACGTCGAGCCCATCGACCTCGATACCGATGCGGACACGCGCGCGCGGGCGACGGGGACGCACACGGATGTGGGGTGACGGACTTCGGCCTGCGGCCGCGGCTGGCGGCTGGCGGCCGAAGGCGGGATCACCACGCCCCTGGCGTCCCAATGGTCGGACGAGCGGGCGGAACCACCTCCTGAGCACGCGGCTGTCGCTGCCAGCCGCCGACCGTCAGCCGTCAACCTCCCCATACCGCACCCACAAGCCATTCTCGAGCACCTCCTGCGGCAGGAAGCGCGCCTTGTACGCCATCTTGCGGCAGCCGCGCACCAGGAAGCCGAGGTAGAGCCAGCGCAGGCCCTGGACGCGGCAGTGCTCGATCTCGGCGAGGGCCATGAAGGTGCCGAGGGCGCGGTCGCGCTGCTGCGGATCGTAGTAGCAGTAGACGCTCGACAGCGCGTCGCTGAAGCGGTCGCAGATGCTGACCCCGAGCAGGCGGCCCGCCCCGTCGCGCGCGTGCAGCTCGCCGCCGTCGATGCCGCCGTCGGCGGTCAGGAAGGGCGCCGGGTCCTCGACCTCCTCCTTTCCGTGCACGGTGCGCTGGTAGGCGCGGAACAGCGCGCGGCGCTCATCGTCCAGGCCGCGCGGCTGCCAGCCCACCACCAGGTCGCGGTTGGCCTGGGCGCAGCGGCGCTGGTCGCGGCGCGGGCTGAACCGGGCGACGTCGACGCGCACCGGCTGGCAGGCGTCGCAGTCCGGGCACATCGGCATGTAGAGGTGGTCACCGGAGCGGCGGAAGCGGTGGTCCATCAGCTCGCGGTAGGGGACGTCGGTCGGCGGGTTGGGCTGCGGATGGAAGGCGTGGAACTCGCGGCCCGGAAGGTACGGGCAGGGACCGCAGTGGTAGACGACGCCGCGCACCTGTCAGCGCCCGCGCCGTGGCGCCCGGGGGCCGGGCTGCGCGGCCGCGCGCGACACCGGCGGGGCGCGCATCGCGCTCAGGCCCCCGCCGCCGGCGGCAGCGCCACCGCTCCGGCCATGACCTCTTCGGCGAAGTAGCTGGAGCGCACGTAGGGGCCGGAGGCGGTGTACTTGAAGCCGGCCTCGCGGCCCCAGCGCTCGTAGGTGGCGAACTGCTCGGGGGTGACGAAGCGGATGATGTCGTGGTGCTCGAGGCTGGGGCGCAGGTACTGGCCGACGGTGAAGACGTCGACCTGGTGGCGGCGCAGGTCGTCCATCAGGCGGCGCACCTCGTCGTCGGTCTCGCCCAGGCCGACCATGATGCCGGACTTGGTGACGATGCCGGGGTCGGTGCGCTTGACCAGCGCGAGCAGGTCGAGCGAGCGCTGGTAGCGCGCCTGCGGGCGCACCGTCGGATAGAGGCGCGGAATGGTCTCCAGGTTGTGGTTGTAGACGTCCGGGCGCGCGGCCACGACGGTCGCGATGTCGGCCGGGCGGCCCTGGAAGTCCGGGGTCAGCACCTCGATCAGGGTGCCGGGCGAGCGGCGGCGGATCGCGGCGATGGCGGCGGCGAAGTGCGGAGCCCCACCGTCGACGAGGTCGTCGCGGTTGACCGAGGTGACCACGGCGAAGCGCAGGCCGAGCTCGGCGATGGCCTCGGCCAGGCGCTCCGGCTCGCTGGCGTCGAGCGGCGCCGGGGCCTTCGCCCACTTCACGTCGCAGAAGGTGCAGGTGCGCGTGCACGCGTCGCCCATCAGCATGAAGGTCGCGGCGCGCTTGGACCAGCACTCCTGGCGGTTCGGGCAGGTCGCCTCCTCGCAGACCGTGACCAGGCCGTGCTTGCGCACGATGTCGTTGGTGACCGCGCTCTCGGCGTTGGCGGGCAGGCTGCGGCGGAACCACTCGGGCAGGCGCTGGCGGGTCGGGCTGATCGGGACGACGGGCATGGCGGGGAGCATGGGGGAGGGTGCGGAGGGGGGAAGTGGGAAGGCCGGCCGCAGAGTTGCTCGTTGAGCGCTGGTCCACGCAGCCAGGATCTCTATTGGCCATGACCATCGACGCCGCCCTCGAGAACATCACGGTCGAGATGGAGCGCCGGTGGAAGGCCATCGTCGCGCACGGCGGGCCGACGGGGCCGGCGACCGCGATCATCCTCAAGAATGCGGTCCTCAAGAACCTCCTGTGCGCGAACCTGTACACGACCCTCTGCGGGGCGCGCAACGCCGGGCTGAAGATGTCGATCACCCGGCTGGCGCACGCGCTGGATGGGAAGGACGTCGCACGGGTGCTGGCCTTCAGCAAGGCGACGACCGCGCACCTGCTCTTCATGGTCGAATTGGCGGTGCGGGTGAAGCGGGCGGGGATGGCGCAGAAGCTGGTGAGCGCCTATATCTCCGAATCGGAGGCGGGGTTGCACCGGTTGTATGTGGTTGAGAAGCGGGTGCGGAACGCAAAACGCGAAGAATGATCGGCAGGTCGTAGGACGCGGAATCGCGAGCGCCAACGGCGCGACACCAATCTCCAGCCCAGGGCAACGCCCTGCCCATTACCCACAAGTCACCGCCGTGGATGTGATCAAACCCGGTTGAATCTCCCCAAATCTCCCCAAATCTGCGGATTCTTCTTCGGAAGACCCGCAGAAGAATCCGCAGATTCGGGGAGATTGGGGAGATTGGGAGATTTCGCAGATTTCAGCCGAAATCGCTGACCTCCTGGGCGGGAACGAGGGGACTTGTGGGTAACGGGTAGGGCAACGCCCTGGGTTCCTGATCATGCGCAGGACCGAGCCCTTACAGGGCTCGGTCTTGGTCTTACCAAACACCCAGGGCGTTGCCCTGGGCTGGAAATTGGGGCCGCGCCGTTGGCGCTCGCGATCCTGAATATGCGGCTCGGCAGGGCGAATTGATCAAGTCTTCAATCGAGGCTGCGATTGCTCCATTCCCACAACGAACTTCCTGACTCCTGACTCCGGACCTCTCCCCTACCTGCTCTCGAACCGCTTCAACGCCTCGATCGCCCGCTGCTGCCCCTGCTCCGCCGCCTTGCGCCACCACGCCACGGCCTGCTCGAGGTCGACCTCGACGCCCCAGCCCTTGGCGAAGCAGTCGCCATAGGCGACCTGGGCGACGGGGTGGCCGAGCTCGGCGGCCTTGTGGTACCAGTGGCAGGCCTGGTGGAGGTCGCGCGGCACGCCCCAGGCGTAGGTGAGGTGGTCGCCGAGGTTGCACATGGCGTGGGCGAAGCCCTGGTCTGCGGCCTTGCGGTACCACACCACCGCCTGTGGGTAGTCGCGCGCCAGGCCCTCGCCGGTGGCGTAGCAGACGCCGAGGTTGTTCTGCGCCAGGGCCAGGCCCTGGTCGGCGGCCTGGCGGTACCAGTAGACCGCTTCCTCCTGGTTGCGCGGCATGCCCAGGCCCTTCTCGGCGCAGTCGCCGAGGCTGAACTGGGCCTGCGCGTGGCCGCCCTCGGCGGCGCGGCGGTACCAGCCGGCGGCGGCGACGTGGTCGCGCGAGACGCCGTGGCCCTGGGCGTGGCAGTCGCCGAGGGCGTTGAAGGCCTCGACCAGGCCGGCTTCGGCGGCTTTGCGCAACCACAGCACCGCCTGCACGGCGTCGCGCGGCACGCCTTGCCCGCGCAGCAGGCAGGCGCCGAGCTGCAGCTGGGCGTCGGGCAGCTCCTGCAGGGCGGCCTTGCGGTACCACGACACCGCCTGCTTGGCGTCGCGCTCGCAGCCCTCGCCGGTGGCTAGGCAGTCGGCGAGGTTGTGCTGGGCCTTGGCCAGGCCCTGCTCGGCCGCGCGCCGGTACCACGTCACCGCCTGCACGGGGTCGCGCGGCACGCCGTGGCCCTGGCGGTGGCAGTTGCCGAGGTTGTTCTGCGCGAGGTCGAGCCCGTGGGCCGCGGCCTTGCGGTACCACACCATGGCCTCGCCGTGGTCCTGGGCGACGCCGTCGCCGTTGCGGTAGCAGGTGCCGAGGTTGTTCTGCGCCGTAGCGTAGTCCTGCTCGGCGGCCTTGCGGTACCAGTGCACGGCCTGACCGAGGTCGAGCGGCACGCCCATGCCCTTGCGGTAGCAGACGCCGAGGTTGTTCTGCGCGATCGGCAGGCCCTGCTCCGCGGCGCGCGTGAACCAGATCACCGCCTTGGCCAGGTCCTGCGCCACGCCCTCGCCGTTGCGGAAGCAGGTGCCGAGATTGTTCTGCGCCAGCGCCAGGCCCTGCTCGGCGGCGCGCGTGAACCAGGCCACCGCCTCTCCGAAGTCGCGGGCCACCCCGGTGCCCTTCATATAACAGGTGCCGAGATTGTTCATCGCCAGCGGCAGGCCCTGCTCGGCGGCGCGCCGGTACCAGTGCACCGCCAGGGCGAAATCGCGCGGGGCGCCATCGCCGGTCCGGTAGGCGGTCCCGAGGTTGTACTGGGCGGTGGCCTGGCCGCGCTCGGCGGCCGCCTGGTAGCGGAGCACGGCCGGATGGTCGCTGTGGTGGTGGCGCAGCTCGTCGGCGAACGAGTCGATCGGGGTGACGACGTGCGTGCCGGTGCCCGGGGCCATGACGATGCGTTCGTCATCGGGCAGGTTGTCGAAGGGCGTGACGGGCTCGGGCAGGGGCAGGCGGCCCGGCCCGCCGCGCGGCGTTACGCGGGGCCCCGGACGCCTCGAGCGCCGCGGGTGGCGGCTCCTCGACGAGGACCAGCGGTGGCTCCTCGGTCGGGGCCGGGGTCTCGAGCAGCCAGCGCGGCATGTCCAGCGCGGCGTCGGCCCCGACCGGGGCCTCGCCGCTGGCCACGGTCGGCTCGTGCAGGGGGGTCTCCTCCGCTACCGCGATCGCCATCGCGCGCGGCGCGCCCGCCACGGTCGCAGGCGCCGGCATGCGATCGTGCGCCACCGCCGCCGCGATCGGCGGGTAGCCGGAATTGCTGACGGCGGCGGTCGAGGTGGTCTCCGGCAGGTTGACCGGGTCGTTGTCGTTGACGGTGTGGGCCGCCGCGCGGTCGATGGCCCCCTGGGCCAAGGTCGAGTGCGTCCAGTGGGCGGGCTGGCCGTCGGGCCGCACCGCCAGATCCAGGGGCTCGTCATCGTCGTCATCGTCCCCCGGGGCGCCGAAGGGGGGGACCAGGAAGACGTTGGCCGGGGGCTCGGGCGGGGGGGTGTTGCGCAGGCGTTCGAGATCGAGCAGGCGCTGCTGCGCGGCCCGCCGCCAGCGCTCATCATCGGGGCTGTCAGGAGCCAGCTGGCTCGGGGGATCCGTCGGGCTCGCCATGATCCTCGTATCCAGTGCGCGCAAGATTCTCCGCCCTGGCGGGCCTGGCAACAGGCAATGCGTAGCGCTGTATGCGCGCGTAGGCGGAGTCGGGCATGCGGACTTGCGGTGCAGGCCCGCGCCGATCCGATGGCGCGCATGCTGAAAGACGAAGCGGAGATCATCGTGCGCTCGGGCAATGGCGGCCCCGGCGCGGCCACCTTCTACCGCGAGAAGTTCATTCCCGAGGGCGGCCCGGACGGGGGCGACGGGGGGACGGGGGGCGACGTGATCTTCGTCGCCAGCCCCCACCTCAACACCCTGTCGCTCTTCAACCGCCGGCGCCACTGGAAGGCCAAGCACGGCGACCCCGGCAAGGGCAGCAAGTGCTTCGGCAAGGACGGCGAGGACCTCATCGTCAAGGTCCCCTGCGGCACCATCGTCCGCCTCGCCGAGACCGGCGAGATCATCGCCGACCTGACCGAGATCGACCAGAAGGTCACCGTCGCCGCCGGCGGCAAGGGCGGCAAGGGCAACGTGCGCTTCAAGAGCTCGACCAACCAGACCCCGCGCCAGTTCGGCCCGGGCGAGCCCGGCATCGAGCTCAAGATCAAGCTCGACCTCAAGCTGATCGCCGACGTCGGCATCATCGGCTTCCCCAACGCCGGCAAGTCGACCCTGCTGTCGCGCCTGTCGAAGGCCCGGCCCAAGATCGCCCCCTACCCGTTCACCACCCTCGAGCCGCAGCTGGGGGTGATCGAGCGCGTCGACCGCACCCTGGTGCTGGCCGACATCCCCGGCCTGATCGAGGGCGCCGCGGAGGGGGTCGGCCTGGGCCACACCTTCCTGCGCCACGTCGAGCGCTGCCCGATGCTGGTGCACCTGGTCGACGGCTCCGACGGCGACGTCGACGAGCTCGCCAAGCGCATCGCGGTGCTCAACGAGGAGCTGCGCCGCTTCAGCCCGCTGCTCGCCGAGAAGCCCCAGCTGGTGGTGCATCAACAAGTCCGACACCCGCGAGGACCTGGCCGAGGTCGCGGCCGGACTTGCCAAGCGGCTCAAGCAGGAGGTACGCTTGATCTCCGGGGTCTCCGGCGAGGGGCTGCCCGAGCTGGAGAACCGCCTGCTCGAGCTGGTCTCCGTCACGAAGGAGGCCTGACCATCGGAGGTTAGCGGCATGAACATCAGGGAAGTCCTGCGCGCCATGGTGCAGCTGCGCTCCTCCGACCTCTTCCTGAAGGTCGGCGGTCCGCCCCGCGTGCGCGTCGACGGCACCGTGCGCCAGCTCGGCAACACGCCGCTGACCAAGGACGACCTCAAGGACGCCTTCCAGCTGGTCATCGACGAGCACAGCCGCGAGACCTTCAAGAAGACCCACGAGGTCGACACCGCCTTCGAGGAGGAGGGCCTGGGCCGCTTCCGCGTCAACTGCTTCATGCAGCGCGGCAACATCGGCTTCGTGCTGCGCCACGTGCGCAGCGACATCCCCGAGTTCAAGGACCTGGGGCTGCCGATCGAGACCTTCGAGCGCCTGGCCATGCTGCGCCGCGGCCTGGTGCTGGTCACCGGCATCACCGGCTCGGGCAAGAGCACCACCCTGGCCTCGATCATCGAGTACATGAACCGGAACACCAACCGGCACATCATCACCGTCGAGGACCCGATCGAGTACAGCTACGTCGACGACCGCTGCATCATCAACCAGCGCGAGGTCGGCATCGACACCCGCGACTTCAAGAGCGCGCTGCGCAACGCCATGCGCGAGGCGCCGGACGTCATCCTGATCGGCGAGATGCGCGACATCGAGACCGTGCAGGCGGCGATCGACGCCGCCGAGACCGGCCACCTGGTGCTGTCCACGCTGCACACCATCAACGCGCAGCAGACCATGGAGCGCATCATCAACTTCTTCCCGCCGTACCAGCACACGCTGATCCGCATGCAGCTGTCGATGGTCTTCCAGGCGGTGGTCAGCCAGCGCCTGGTGCCGCGCAAGGAGAAGGCCGGCCGCGTGCCCGGCCTGGAGATGATGATCGCGACCCCGACCATCAAGCAGATGATCGAGGAGGGCCGCACGCCCGAGCTGTACTCGGCGATCCGCGACAGCGAGCACTTCGGCTGCATGACCTTCAACCAGAGCCTGTTCAAGCTCTACGAGAAGGGCGACATCACGCGCGAGGACGCGCTCGCCACGTCCGACAACCCGGACGAGATGGAGATGCTGTTCCGCGGCATCCAGCGCGGCTCGTCGACGTCGCTGCTGCCGAGCATGGGCGGGAAGAAGTAGCGGCCGCGCTGCGGCCGCTGGCGGCCTTCACGGCGCGAGCATGGCGTCCAGGATGTTCCCGAGCAACCGGTCCGCCACCGCCTGCTGCTGCGGCAGGATGCGCGCCGTGTCGGCGTCGATCGCCGCTCCGTCCGCCTGGCCGGTGGCGCAGCGCACGTAGTCGACGTCGTCGCGCACCCAGCCGGCGATGGTCGGCGCATCGACCTCGGGGTGGAACTGCAGGCCGAAGGCGCGCCGGCCGAGGCGGAAGCCCTGGCAGGGCGTGAGCGCGCTGGAGGCGAGGTGGACCGCGCCGGGCGGCAGGGCGAACGCGTCGCCGTGCCAGTGCAGGAACTGCTCCTGGTCGGGCAGGCCGCGCAGGGCCGCTTCGCCGCTGGCGGTGGCGAAGCGCACCGGGGACCAGCCGACCTCGTAGGCGCGCGCGCCGCCGGCGCGCAGGTTGGGGCCGACGTGCGCGCCGGCGGCGTGCGCCAGCAGCTGGGCGCCCAGGCAGATGCCGAGCACCGGGTGGTCGACGGCCAGGGCGTGGCGCAGCAGGGTGACCTCGGCCGCCAGGAACGGCCAGCGCGCGTCCCCGAGGTCGCCGACGCCCATCGGTCCGCCCATGACGATCAGCGGGCTGCCGTCATCGGGCAGGTCGGGCACCTCGCCGCCGTGCGGCAGCTCGACCAGTTCGGCGCCCCAGCCCGCGCTGCGCGAGCAGGGTGGCGATGCGGATGGGTCCCTCGGCCTCGGCGTGGATGAGCACGACCGCCTGGCGCGGCGGCTTGGCGCCGGGACCGCCGGGCTCGCCGGGGCGCGGGACGGGGCTCATACCGACCGACGCCATCTGGGCGCCATCCACGTAGATCGTGGTGCCGCTGATGTAGCTGGCGCGCGCGCTGGCGAGGAAGGCCACGGCGGCGGCGAACTCCTCCGGGCCGGCCGAAGCGGCCGGCGGGGATGCGCGCGATCATCTCGGCGCGGATCTGCTCCGGGGTGCGGCCCTGGCGGCCGGCGTTGCTGGCGACCAGCTCGTCGATGCGCTCGGTGCCGACGATGCCCGGCGCGACGCAATTGACGGTGATGCGCTCCGGCCCGAGCTCCTTCGCCAGGGTCTTGGTCCAGCCGTGGATGGCCGGGCGCAGCGCGTTGGAGAGGATCATGTTGGGCAGCGGCTCGCGCGCGCTGGCCGAGGTGATGGTGATGATGCGCCCGCCCTGCCCGTGCGCGCGCAGCAGCGGCAGGAACGCCTTGGTGGTGCGCACCGCGTTCAACAGCACCAGTTCGGTGGCCTTGGCGAAGGCGGTGTCGTCGAGCTGGTCGAAGGTCCCCGGCGGCGGGCCGCCGCCGTTGTTGACCAGCACGTCGACGCGGCCGAGCTCGCGGCCGACGCGCGCGGCGAAGGCGGTGATCGCCTCGGGGCGGGTGACGTCGAGGGCTTCGTGGAGGACGCGGCGGCCGGTCGCGGCGGCGATCTCGGCGGCGGCCGCGGCGACCTTGGCCGGGTCGCGGCTGCAGATGGCGAGGTCCGCGCCCTCGTCGGCGAGCAGGCGCGCGCTGGCCTTGCCGAGCCCGCGGCTGCCGGCCATGACCACCGCGACCTTGCCGGAGAGTCCGAGATCCATGGCGTGGCCTCCTGCTGGACGCGGATTCACTGCCGCGCCGGGCGCAGGTCAACCGCCGGAGTGCGGAAGGCGCGGCAAGCGGGCGCGCAGGCCTTGACGTCCAGTCGCATCCCACCGCCAACGGCGGTGGCGGGCGCCGGTGGGAAAGGTACGGCTGCAGGAGTGCCCGCGCCGTCCACGCCGTTGTTCACCCAGCACGATCGCCTCTGGCGGGACAACCGCTATGTCTACCCGGTGATCAGCCGCCGCTCCAAGGGCCTGTCCATCGGCGTCAACCTCAACCCTGACATGGCCTGCAACTTCGACTGCGTGTACTGCAGCGTCGACCGTAGCGCGCCGGCGACGGTGCGCGCGGTCGACCTGGGGGTGATCCGCGCGGAGCTGGATGCGCTGCTGACCTTGGCGGTGGCCGGCGGCATCTGGAGCGTACCGCCCTTCGACCGCACCCCGCCGGAGCTGCGCCGGCTCAACGACATCGCCTTCAGCGGCGACGGCGAGCCCACCGCGGCCGCGGAGTTCCCCGCCGCGTGCCGCCTGGCGGACGAGCTGCTGCGCTGGCACGGGGCGACCGCGAAGATCGTGGTCATCACGAACGCCACCCTGCTGCACCGGCCCGAGACCGCCGCGGCGCTGGCCTTCCTCGATGGCGTGCCGAGCGAGGTGTGGGCGAAGCTGGACGCCGGCACCGAGGACTACTACCAGCGCGTCGACCGCAGCAAGGTGCCGCTGGCGCGCGTGCTCGACAACCTGCTCGCCGCCGGGCGGGCGCGGCCGATCGTCATCCAGTCGCTGTTCATGCGCCTGGAGGGCGTCGGCCCCGCGCCGGAGGAGCTCGACGCGTACTGCGCGCGGCTGCAGGAACTGCGCGCGGGCGGGTGCCGCATCGCGCTGGTCCAGGTCTACACCACGGCGCGCGCGACGGCGGAGAGCTTCGTCACGCCGCTGCCCGCCGCCGAGGTCGATGCGATCGCCGCGCGCGTGCGCGCGCTCGGCATCGCGGTCGAGGCCTACTACGGGCCGGGATGAGCGCTGCGGGCCTTCGGCTGGGCCTTGACCGCCGGGCATTCCGCGCAGCCGCAGCCGGTCTTGCGGCCGCGCACGACGCGCCAGCTGCGCAGGGCGACGATACCCCACGGCGAACAGGACGATGGCGGCGGCGATCAGGTTCTGCGCGAGCGGGCTCATGGTGGATCCTCCAGGCTTGCGGGTTCACAGGGTACAGCCGCGTGCCGACCTGGTACACCAGCAAGGCCGCGACGTACGCCAGGGCGTTCATGTAGACCAGCTGGAACAGCGGCCACCCCCACCCGCCGGTCTCGCGGCGCACCACCGCCAGGGTGCTCATGCACTGCATGGCGAGCACGAACCACACCAGCAGGCTGATGGCGACCACCGGCGTCCACACCGGCCTGCCATCGGCGCGGCGGTCGGCCTTGAGCGCCTCGTGCAGGGGCACCGAGTCGTCCTCGGCCTCGCCGACGCTGTAGACGATGCCCAGGGTGCTGACGAAGACCTCGCGCGCGGCGAAGGCGCCGATCAGGCCGACGCCGATCTTCCAGTCGAAGCCCAAGGGGGCGATGGCCGGCTCCATGAGCATGGCCGACGCGGCCCGCGACGCTGTGCTCGAGCTGGGCGGCGGCGACGACCTGGTCGGCTGCGGACCGGGCGTCGTCCTCGGCCTTCCTGCGCTGCTCCGGCGTGGCGTCGGCGGGGACCGCCGCGGCGGGCTGGGCCTGGCGCAGCGCCGCGACGCGCTCACCGGGCAGGCGCGGGAAGTAGGCCAGCGCCCACAGCAGGATGCTCAGGCAGAAGATGGTGGTGCCGGCCTTGGTCAGGAACTTGCTCGTGTTGGTCCACACCTGGCGCGCGACCTCGCTGGCCTGGGGGACCTTGTAGCTGGGCATCTCGAGGATGAACGGCGTGACCTCGCCGCGGCCGAGGAAGCGCTTGCCGACCCAGGCGGTGGCCGCTGCCGCGACGATGCCGAGCGCGTAGCAGCCGAGCAGGATGCCGCCCTGGACGAGCGCGCCCTGCGCGGCGAAGAAGGTGCCGATGACCAGCGCGTAGACCGGGAGGCGCGCGCTGCACGACATGAAGGGCGCGACCAGGATGGTGGCGAGGCGCTCGCGCCGGCTGTCGATGGTGCGCGTCGCCATGATGCCGGGGATGGCGCAGGCGAAGGACGACAGCAGGGGGATGAAGCTCTTGCCGTGCAGCCCGACCTTCGCCAGCAGGCGGTCCATGAGGAAGGCGGCGCGCGCCAGGTAACCGCTGTCCTCGAGCACGGACAGGAACAGGAAGAGCAGCGCGATCTGCGGGACGAACACCACCACGGAACCGACGCCCTTGACCACCCCGTCCTGCGAGCAGCGAGCGCAGCGGACCCTCGGCCAGGCCGCCGAGAAGCAGCGCGCCGAGGCGCGTGATGCCGTCCTGCAGCGCGTCCATGATCGGCTTGGCCGCCCAGAAGATGGTGACGAACAGGCTGGCCATGATGACGGTGAAGACCACCAGGCCGACGAAGCGGTGCACCAGCACGGCGTCGACGCGCTCGGTCAGGCTGCGCCGACCGGCCTCGGGGGTGGCCGCGACGGTCGCGGCGACGACCTCGTCGATCCAGCGGTAGCGCGCCTCGATGTCGGTCTGCACCACGTCGCGTCCGGCGAGCCGCGCGCGCGCGGCCCCCAGGGCGGCGGCGACGCCGGCCCGACCCCGCACGGCGGCGAGGTCGGCGCCGTTCTCACCGGCCAGGAGGCGCAGCGCGGTCGCGGCGGCACCCGGCGCCGGGGTGGCGCCCGCGATGACCCCGGCCAGCGCCGCGACCTCTCCAGCCAACGGTTCGGGCAGCCGCCACGCGGGCGTGGCCGGGCGGGTGGCGGCGAGGATCGCGGTCTTCAGCGCGTCGAAGCCGCGGCGGCGGTGTCCGATCAGCGGCACCACCGCGATCCCCAGGCGCGCCGCCAGGGCGGCGGCGTCGACCGGCACGCCGCGGCGCGCGGCGATGTCGGTCATGTTCAGCGCCACCACCATGGGGTGGTCGAGCTCCGCGAGCTGGCTGACCAGGTAGAGGTTGCGCGCCAGGTTGCTGGCGTCGACCACCGCCACGATCACGTCGGGCAGGGGCGTGTCGGCGCGCAGACCGCGCAGCACCTGCATCGCGACCTCTTCGTCGGGCGAGTGCGGGACCAGGCTGTAGGTGCCGGGCAGGTCGACGATGTCGACGAGCCGGCCGTCCGGCATCGGGCAGCGCCCGGTCTTCTTCTCGACGGTGATGCCGGGGTAGTTGGCGACCTTCTGGCGCAGGCCGGTGAGGCCGTTGAAGACCGTGGTCTTGCCGCTGTTGGGGTTGCCGGCGAGGGCGACGGTCAACGTGCCGGTGACGACGGGGGCGGGTGCGGTGGCGACGGGCATGGCGGCTCCGACCGCTCAGGCGCTGGTGCGGAGTTCGTCGCCGCCCAGCACGTCGACCATGATCAGCGCCGCCTGGTCCAGGCGCAGGCTGAGCAGGTACCCGCGCACGCGCAGCTCGATCGGATCGCCGAGCGGCGCGCGGCGCAGCACCGCGACCTCGATGCCGCTGCACAGGCCCATCTCGAGCAGGCGCCGGCGGATGCCGCTTTCGCCCGTCACCGCCATCACCTGGCAGCGGCTGCCCGGGGCGAGCGTTGCGAGGGGGACCAGGGAAGGCAGGGGGGCGTTCATGGGCTGCTGGCTTGAGCTTCCTATAAATGAGAATGAATTGCAATTAGAAACAGGGGGAGGTTCGGGGGGACGTCGAGAGCTGGGGATAGGCCCTAGGGAGTCGAGATGGGGACGAGGCGCTTCAGGTCATGGGTGGAGGCGTGAGTTCCAGGGCGGCTTCGGTTACTCCCTAGCGCTGGCGCCTGGCGCCTATCCTCATCATCCAGGTGCCCCTGGTTCACGAGATCACCCCGGCCGCGAGCGCATAAACTCCAGCAACTCGCCATGCGCCTGGGGGCCGGCGACCAGGAACGGGGTCTTGGCGCCCGCGTAGCCGGTGAGGTCGAAGGGAAAGAGGGGGGTGCCATCAGGGCGGGTGACGGTGCCGCCGGCCTCCAGGACGATGGCGGCGGCGGCGGCGATGTCCCACAACTTGCAGTGGATGGTGATGGCGCCGTGGGCGATGCCGGCGGCGACCGTCACCGCCTCCAACGCGGCGGAGCCGATGACGCGCACCTTCAGCCGGGTCTGGCCGTGGAAGGCGGCGGCCCAGGGCGGCAGGCGCCCGTCCGCAGTCGAGCAGGTTGCTGGTGAGCATGAGCACCGCGCGCTCGCTGAGGGGCGTGGTCGGGGGCGCGGATCGCGTACGCTCGTCGCGCCACGCGCCGTGACCGCGCTCGGCGGCGTAGGCCTGGTCGCGCAAGATGTCGTAGACCACCCCCAGCACCGGCTCGCCAGCGTCGAGCAGGCCGATGCACACCGCGAAGTGGCTGAAGCCGCTGACGAAGTTGTTGGTGCCGTCGATGGGGTCGATGACCCAGGTGCGGCGGCCGGCGCGCGGGCGCTCGTGGGTGATGGCCGAGCCATCGTCGTTCTCCTCGCCGACCACGCCGTCATCGGGAAAGCGCGCGCGCAGCGCGGCGACGATGTGGCGCTGCACCGCGCGGTCGGCCACCGTCACGGCCTCTTCGCCGCGCTTGGTCAGGCGCTCGACGCTGCCGAAGTGCGCGCGGGCGATGGCCCCCGCGGCACGGGCGAGGGCGATGATGTCGGTGAGGAGGGGGGAGTGGGGCATGGGCTCTGCGCGTTTCGAGTTTCGAGCACCGTGGCGTGCGTGGTGCGCTGCGAGGGGACCAGGGGCGGGTGCGGAAAGCAAGTGTCGCGGTGGCGAGCGCTGGTGCGTGGCGGCGGTCCAGGACTCAGAAAGCGATGCCGAGCGCGATGACCAGGCTCGCGGCGGGTGCCGTGGTGCCATCGGCGTGCACGGCGTTGGTCATGGCGTCGGTTTGGGGGGGAGAGCAGCAGGTGGTCGGTGAAGCGCCAGGTGCCTTCGAGAGTGAGCGAGGCGCCGCCGGTGGTGCGACCGGCGGTGGTGGTGCTCTGGTGATCGATGGACAGGCCGAACGACCAGGGGTCCTCCTGGACGGTGCGGGCTAGGGTGCCGCCTGGCCAACGCAGGCAAAGGCCGACGCCGGCGGTGTGGACCGCCCCGTCAACGTCATAGGCCGCGTGGACGATCAGCAGCATGCCTTCGATGTGGACGGTCGTGCCGCGTTCGGCGCTGTGGCCGATCTCCCCCCAGACCCCGCTCGGCCCACCTCCCGAGCTGCCCAGCAGGTTTCGGTAGTGGTGAGCGGGAGCGCCGCGCAGTCGGACACGACTGGATCGATAACCGTCCCGATTCCAGGGACTTCAATCTCGCTGCCCATCCCCATCCACAAGTCGAGCAGCACCCCGGACTCGAACACCCTGATCGGGGCGGCGAGTCCCGCTCTCGGAACGCATGATCATGATCCCCGCACCCTGCTCGGGCCCTTCTCCTTCACCGTCATCTCCATCGCTAAATCCTCTGCGGAAAAGGACGGCCGCCGCGTCTCTGGGCTCGCCATCGCGTACATGCTCCCCACGGATGTGACCACCGATGCGATCAGCTGGACGCCACTCTCGTACGAGTGATGAACACCCTGCCTGCAGGGGGGCCGTCCAGTCATCCTAGGGCCCCGTTATTCGTGCATCCATCCCCGCTGAGAGGCCTTCATGAACCGCTGTTTCGTCGCTAAATGCATTTCGCTGGTCCTTTTGGTCGCCTGCGTCCAGCTGCATGGGACTGGGGCAGACGCAGTCTCCAAGGAGTTGGTCGTTCAGCGCGTGTACAAGCACGCCAATGAGACATTCGAGAGCGTGATCGGAAACATCGGCGACGGGAAGATTTTGCAGGAGGCCTCGAACAAGGGCAAGAATGGGATTTTCATCGAGGAGATGGTGGGGATAGTCCGCGACGATCCCAAGGCCTCCTTTACGGAGGCTGAAGCGGCCACCATCGTCGCGGATTCCGACGCGTTCGTCGTCAGCTTTTGCGATGCCCTCCTCAAGGCCGATGGCGCGCTGCGTGAGCGGATGCAATCGATCCGCAAGAAGGCTGCCGCAGGCAGAGCGGTCCATGGTCCTTCGCAGGAAGTCGTGAAGTCGGCTCTGACCGCTATGGGCGAGGATCAGGAGGTCATTCGCGCCGAGCTCGATGCGGCCATCGCGCGCAGCACGGTTGCGCTCGATCCCAAATTCATCCCGGATTACGTGGTGAAGAAGGCCGAGGATTTGGCCTACACCGGCACCGACTTCACGGCGGAGGCGAACCTCGACTTCTACACGCGGCAGTATCTTTCGGATTGTGTCCGCACGGCGTACCTGGAAAGCATGGACAATATGCGGTTCTTCGTCGGTAATTATTTCTGCGCTGGGACTGGGATCAGCAAGGTCGACTTGGTCCGTCCGCGGAAATCCCGAGACGAGATAAAGGCCTTTATAGCGGCGAATCTGCCCAAGAAGAGCCTGGCCAAAGGCAATGCCGCGAAGGCGGTGGAGATTGACCTCTCGCCTTCTCCGCGAGCGATCATCAAGGGTGTGTTCGACTCGGCATATGAATACTGCTGGTCGGAGGAGGAGAAAAAGTAGGGGCGAACGTTTATACGGGGCGCAATATCAGGCCACAAAAATGGTGCTCATGTTGGAGCGCCAGCGCCTGGCGGGACTGCCAGCACGGCAAGGAAGAACCCCCAGAATCCGCATGCCGGGACCGCGGTCATTTTTCCGGCATCAAGCGCACCGCTCCCGCGGCTCCGAGCGCCCGATCGAAGGTGAGCGTCGAAGCTTCGATCGCGCGGTAGCGATGCAGGATTAGCCGATCCACGAAGCCTGCGCCGGACGCGGCTTCGAGGGCAGCAAGCGCTTCAGGAGGCTCGAGGCGCACCGCCCCGGAGGTCGCCATACGCTGGAGGCGCTGGCGGGCCTCGTCCTTGTCGAGTTTGTAGTGGTAGACCAGCGCGTAGTAGCTCTCGGCGAGCACCAGGTCGGCAACAACGACGGTGTCGCCGTCGATGTGAGCCTGCTCAAGGCGCTGACGCGCGAGCGCGGCTTGATCAGTGGGCTCCCCGATCAGCAGCCGCATCACCACGGAGGTGTCGAGCCCGAGCTTCACGGCCGGTCCTCAGCAAGTCCGCGGCCGATCGAAGCGCGGATATCCTCCAGATCATGCGAGACGCCCTCGGGCACGCTCACGCTGCCGATCCACGACCAATCGACGCGGTGCGGCTTGAGCACCCAGACCGCCTCGCCGTTCACCACGGCGCGCTCGACGTCCAGATGATCCCCAGGATGCACTCCGAGCTCCTCGCAGAGATCGCGGGGGAGGGTGGCTTGGCGTTTGGCGGTCAGCGTGATGACGGACATGGCAGCTTCCTTACGAATGGGATCGATCGTAAGGCATTTGCCTTACCAATCAATAGCAAAGTAAGGCAATATCTAAGCTATTCTAAATGTCCATTATCGATAACTTGACCTGGACTCGAAGCGACGCGCAGATGCGCCCATCAGCCAGCCCTGGAGGTATGGTGAGACGCGGTCCTCGACCAGCGGCAGGTGTTCTTCATCCGCCACCTGCTCGCGATCGGCGGCGAGTGGCGACCACGCCGCCAGCGCGGCGGCCGGGTCGGCGGCGGTGGCAAGCCCGACGCACATGGCGGTCAGCGAGACCGTGCGCACCAGGCTCAGGCGCAGGTGCAGCAGCGCGGGGCGATTCATGGTGGTCCGGCCCGTCCGGAAAGCCAGTCGCGGCCCCCGGCTGCGAGCCAGGGCACCGCGGTGACCATCCCCCGCCGCGTCGGCGGTGGGGGGCAGCGCCTGCGCGCCGGGAACCGCGCAGGTGCGCAGCACCGCCGCGCACGCGGCGGACGTGAGCCCGGGACCGGGTTTGTCGGTTCCCAGCGCGACGAGTTCGCGCAAGACCGCCTCGTCGGCGAAGGCGCGGGCGTAGGCGCCCTCCAGGATCTGGGGATCCTGGCCCAGGCGCACCAGGGGATCCAGCAGGGTGTACGGATCGGCATGGCCTGCGATGGTCGGTGCGAGGATGGCCCGCCCCACGCCGGCCGGCCGGTTCGAGCAGCATGGGTACCGCGCCGGCGAGCGCGGCGCGCAGCCGTCCTTCGAGACGCGCACGGTCGAGCGGGGTGGGGGTGAGGTGCAGGAAGAGGTGGATGACCTCGGGGTCCTCCCGGCTCACCGCGATTGCGCCAGGCCGAAACCGGGCCGCAGCCGGCACACCCGTCGCGACCGGCGGGACCACGCTGTGCCGCAGCAGGGCGCAGTAGGCTCTTTCAGCCGCATCGCCCCGCTGCTGTCCGGGCAAAGCCGACTCTGGCAGCGCCTGCCACTCCTCCGCCGGTCCGGCGGAGGGGGCGAGCAAGTGCAGCACGCGCAGCGCCTCCCAGGGCTGGTCCCACGTCGGGACCTGCTCCCGGGTGCGGAAATCGCTGTGCTGATCGATGCGCACCCACCACCCGCGCTGCGACCAGCGGACGACCGCGCCGTTGTCGTGGAGCGTACCGAGGACCTCGCCCTGGCGCGTGCTGTCGACCACTGTCCAACCGAGCGCCTGCAGTGCGTCGCGGGCTCGTGCTGCCGGGTGTTCACCGACCGCCACGGCCAGGCGTTGGCCGCCGGTCTCCACCCAGGGTCCCGAATCGGGGATCGGGGCCGGCGGGCGCGGCGCGCGGGTCCCGGGACCCAGGAAGCATGCGGGGAAGACCGCGAAGGCGAGGGTCGCGCTCAGGGCGGTGAGCAGGGTCAACGCGCGCGGACCGGTCATCAGTGGTGGGAAGCGTTCAAGGCTGAGAACACCATGACATAGCACGTACCGATGCCGAAGGGCACCAGGCTCACGATCACGATGACGATCCAGAGCACAATCCTGCTCTTCGGGGAAACCCTGTTGAGGCGTCTGGCGAGGGCGACGACTGCGATGATCGCGGCGATCGCGATCAGGGGTGGAATGAGGAGAAGGACTTCCATGCGCGGCATCCTATTATTAGTTATCGATTGTAAATATACACTTGCCTCACCTCCCCGCCCTCCCATGGTCGGTGGGCATGACCGACCGCATCCGACCATACCTCTTCTATGGTGCCACCCAGGCGCTGTGCGCAACGTGCTTACGCGTGATGCAGGCGAAGGAGGTCATCGAGAACGGCTGCGTCTACCTGCTCAAGCGCTGCCCGGAGCACGGCCCGGAGCGTGTGCTGATCGCCGACGATGCGGCGTACTGGCGGCTGGGCCGAAGTGTTCCTCAAGCCGCCCGAGCATGCCGCGACGCCCAACACGCCCATGAGTGCGGCTGCCCCTACGATTGCGGCATCTGCCCCGAGCACGAACAGCACGGCTGCCTGACCCTGCTCGAGATCACCGACCACTGCAACCTGCGCTGCCCGACCTGCTACGCGGGCAGCGGTCCGGAGCGGCAGACCTCACCGCCCGCTTGCGCAGCTCGAGCGGATGCTCGACCGCATCGTCGCCAACGAGGCCGAACCCGACATCGTGCAGATCTCCGGCGGCGAGCCCACGCATCCACCCGGAGTTCTTCGCCATCCTCGACGCCTGCCGGCGCCGGCCGATCAGGCACCTGATGCTGAATACCAACGGCGTGCGCATCGCGAAGGAGCCGGATTTCGCCGAGCGGCTCGCCGCCTACATGCCGCGCTTCGAGATCTACCTGCAGTTCGACTCTTTTCAGAGGCGCCGCTGCGCGCCCTGCGCGGCGCCGACCTGCGCCGCGTCCGCGAGGCGGCGCTCGAGACTGAACGCGCTCAACATGTCGACCACGCTGGTGGTGACGGTGAGGCGCGGGCTGAACGACGGCGAATTGGGCGCGATCGTGGAGTACGCCCTGCAGCAACGCTGCGTGCGCGGCGTGACCTTCCAGCCGGTGCAGGACGCCGGGCGCATCGATGGGTTCGACCCCGCGCAGCACCGCCTGACCCTGACCGAGGTGCGCCGGCGCATCCTCGAGCAGTCGCGGGTGTTCCGGCCGGAGGACCTCATCCCGGTGCCGTGCCACCCCGACTGCCTGGCGATGGCCTACGCGCTCAAGCGCGGGGGACGGTGACTCCGCTGACCGGGATGATCGATCCGCAAGTGCTGATCGACGGTGGGCGCAACACCATCGTCTACGAGGCCGACGCCGCCATCCGCCAGGAGCTCTTCAAGGCCTTCAGCACCAACCACAGCCCGCACTCGGCGGCCGGTCGCTGCACGCCTGCTGTGCTGCCTTCCGGGGGTGGAGCGGCCCTGGGCGCGGCGCCGCCCAGCTACGATCAGGTGTTCCGCGTGATCATCATGCAGTTCCTCGACCGCCACAGCCTGGACTTGCGCAGCGTGCGCAAGACCTGCGTGCATATCGCGCACCCGGACGGGAAGCGCGTCATCCCCTTCGACACCTACAACCTGTTCTACCGCGACGACCTCGAGCAGCGCGTGCTGGCGCCGCTGCGCGCGGAAACGGTCGCGCCGACGTGAGCTACCAGCTCTGGGTGGTCGCTGGCATGGTCGGCGCGGCGGTCGCGGCGCGCTGCCAGCGCGACGACCGGCCCGAGCTGCGCCCGCAGCGCGCGCTGCTCGCCCTGGCGGCGATGTTGGGTGCGGTGGCGGGCGCCTTCCTCGGCGAAGCGCCCGCGGATTACTGCGGGTGGGCACCGGCGACATCGCGTCGATGGACGACGACGGCTATCTCAATATCAGCGGGCGCATCAAGGACATGGTGATCCGCGGCGGCGAGAACGTGTACCCGCGCGAGATCGAGGAGTTCTTGTACACGCATCCGGCCGTCAAGGACGTGCAGGTGATCGGCGTCCCCGACGAGCGCTACGGCGAGGAGCTGTGCGCGTGGGTGATCCTGAACGACGGCGCGGAGGCCACCGAGCAGCAGATCAAGGACTACTGCAAAGGCCAGATCGCGCACTACAAGATCCCGCGCTACGTGATGTTCGTCGACGGCTGGCCGATGACCGTCAGCGGCAAGGTTCAGAAGTACAAGATGCGCGAGACGTCAATCGAGAAACTGGGCCTGGAGAACGCCGCGAAGATCGTCACGGCATAGCCCACGTGGCACCGTGGACGTCGTGAAACGCGGTCGGTTTACCGCCCTCGTACAACGTGTAGTCGTCCCACCGCTCGTCCTGATAGAACACCTTTCCGTCCGCGTCGGCGAACTGCGGACGGCCGTCGCTCCATGTCTTCCCTCCGTCGTGCTGAAACGCATGACACGATCGAACCCTTGCGCAAGCACCAGTCCGCGCGGGCCAGCGATGACGCCGAACACGCACGGTCCGCGTTCGAGCACCTGGCCTCGAAGATCGATGATCGCAAGCCCCGTGGGCTCGTCGTAGCCTTTGACGCCACGCGGGCACACGCCCGGCCGTTCTTCCGTCACGGCGATCCGCCGTTCGTCGAGCCACGCCGCCGGGTGCAAGTTCACTCCCAACTCGGAGAAGATCGCGCGGCGGCTCGTACGCGGCGACCGCGGATCGAAGAGGATGAGTTCGTTCCCCTGCGCTGCGCTCGACGCTCCTGCGCACAATCCGAGGCGCCCGCTCGGCGAAAGCTCGACGTAGTTCCCCGCGCCGCTCGTGCCCGGACAGGGATCGAACGGGCGAACCGGCCCTCCTCCGATCGAACGAGCCGTGCGCGCAAACTCGTCGTACAGCAGTGATGCAGGCGCGTGAGCTCGCGCGGGCAGGACACGCTGGTAATCCGTGCGTGAGGCGGCCGTCACGATACGCGCGCACGTCGCGATACGGTACCCAGCCGTGCCTGGTCTCGACCATCGGGCCGTCGACGAACATGATACCGCGCGGCGCAGCCGCTCGACCTACCGGATGCGAAACAGCCGCGGGCGCCGCCGCACACGCGCCGACGGCGATGACGGCAAATATCGAGAGCGCTTCGCGCAATCCAGCTGCACGGTCATCCGTACGTCGTGCGCAGTTCGCGCTTGAGCACCTTGCCCGCGGTGTTGCGCGGCAGCGTCTCGGCGAAGATCACGCGCTTGGGGACCTTGAACGGTGCGAGCGTCGTGCCGGCGTG
>CAWFSD010000030.1:0-65692 GCA_963818245.1 uncultured Planctomycetota bacterium | reverse complement strand
AACTACAACGCCTTGCCAGAAAATCAACTGAGCCACGCGGCAATCGCCTGTCTATCCCTATGGCTGAATTCCCATTAGGCCGGACTCTGAAGCACCTCGCATACCATCCTCAAGACCGCTATCGCACGCAGCGAAGAAATTGAGATCGGCGATGCTGCCCGAGCATACCGTCATAGAGATTAGGTGCATTCAATCCCGCAAGAGTACTTCTTCAGTACATGGATTCGCCGCGTTGGCGATGCGATCCGTGTTTATCTCGAACAGGACCAGCAGCAGGTACGCCGCCCTGATCCCCCTCCACCTCTAGCAGGATAGCGTCAAACTGTATTCTAATGCAAAATGCAATCCCAAGATTTTCTAGCCCCGAGTAGGTGCGCTAATATCCTCTTGGTCTCAAAATGCGGCAACGCCTTGCATGAGCAAGACCGACCGCAGTCATGCGACCACTGCACGGGCACCCGATGAAAAATCCCGCCGCCATGAGTTCAGTCATCATTCCGAAGTCAGCGGATTTCGCGAGCGCCATGTGGGAGCTGTCATCCGATGCGATGTTCAGCAGCAACGACAGCGCGCAGGTCTCCAGCTGGAACCCCGCCGCCGTTGCCAAATTGGGCTACCGCGCGGAGGACATCATCGGGCAGCCATGGACGTCGGTGCTCGCCGACAACGGCACCGCTATTCACGAGGCCATCGCGCGCTGCAGCCAGGTCAGAGGCGTCGAGGCGCTCCTCCGCAGCAAGGCGGGAGCGGCCGTTCCTGCAACCCTGGCGCTCTCACCGATCGCGGGAAAGGGCGGGACCTCCGCCGGCTTCCTGGCCATCTTCCAGATCGCAACCTCGGCGGCGCAATCGCCCAGCGCGGACGCGGCGGCGGCCACGCAGTCTTCGCAGTACGCGCGCAGCCTGATCGAAGCTTCGCTCGACCCGCTGGTCACCATCAGCCCCGACGGCAAGATCACCGACGTCAACGAGGCCACGATCAAAATCACCGGCGTTCCCCGCGAGAAGCTTATCGGCACGGACTTCTCCGACTACTTCACCGAGCCGGAGAAGGCGCGCGAAGGCTACCAGCAGGTCTTCGCCAAGGGCTTCGTCACCGACTACCCGCTGACCATCCGCCACCGCGACGGCCACCTCACCGACGTGCTCTACAACGCCTCGGTCTACCGCGACGCGAAGCGGCAACGTGCTCGGCGTGTTCGCCGCCGCGCGCGACGTCACCGCGCAGAAGCAGGCCTCGCAGTACGCGCGCAGCCTGATCGAAGCCTCCCTCGACCCGCTCGTCACCATCAGCCCCGAGGGCAAGATCACCGACGTCAACGAGGCGCTCGGTCAAGATCACCGGCGTGCTGCGCGAGAAGCTCATCGGCACCGACTTCTCCGACTACTTCACCGAGCCCGAGAAGGCGCGCGAGGGCTACCAGCAGGTCTTCGCCAAGGGCTTCGTCACCGACTACCCGCTCACCATCCGCCACTCGCGACGGCCGGCTCACCGACGTGCTCTACAACGCCTCGGTGTACAACGACGCCCGCGGCAAGGTGCTGGGCGTGTTCGCCGCCGCGCGCGACGTCACCGCGCAGAAGCAGGCGTCGCAGTACGCGCGCAGCCTCATCGAAGCCTCGCTCGACCCGCTCGTCACCATCAGCCCCGAAGGCAAGATCACCGACGTCAACGAGGCTCGGTCAAGATCACGGGCGTGGCCCGCGAGAAGCTGATCGGCACCGACTTCTCCGACTACTTCACCGAGCCCGAGAAGGCGCGCGACGGCTACCAGCAGGTCTTCGCGAAGGGCTTTGTCACCGACTACCCGCTGACCATCCGCCATCGCGACGGCCACCTCACCGACGTGCTCTACAACGCCTCGGTCTACCGCGACGAGAAGGGCGAGGTGCTCGGCGTATTCGCCGCCGCGCGCGACGTCACCGAGCAGAAGAAGGCGTCGCAGTACGCGCGCAGCCTGATCGAAGCCTCCCTCGACCCGCTCGTCACCATCAGCCCCGAGGGCAAGATCACCGACGTCAACGAGGCTTCGGTGAAGGTCACGGGCGTGTCGCGGGACAAGCTCATCGGCACGGACTTCTCCGACTACTTCACCGAGCCGGAGAACGCGCGCGACGGGCTACAAGCAGGTATTCTCGCAGCGGCTCCGTCACCGACTACCCGCTTACCATCCGTCACTCGGACGGCCGCCTCACCGACGTGCTGTACAACGCCTCAGTCTACCGCGACGGGCAGAACCGCGTGCTCGGCGTGTTCGCCGCGGCGCGCGACGTTACGGTGCAGAAGAAGGCATCCCAATATGCGCGCAGTCTGATCGAAGCTTCGCTCGATCCCCTGGTGACGATCAGCGCGGAGGGAAAGATCACCGACGTCAATGCAGCCTCTGCGGACGTTACCGGTGTTGCCCGCGAGAAGCTGATCGGAACAGACTTCTCCAACTACTTCACTGAGCCCGAACAGGCGCGCGAAGGCTACAAGCGCGTGTTCGAGGAGGGCGCAGTCTCCGACTACCCCCTGACCATCCGCCACCTCAACGGCAAGCTCACCGACGTGCTCTACAATGCCTCGGTGTACAAGAACTCGTTGGGCGAGGTGCTTGGCGTGTTCGCAGCTGCGCGCGACGTCTCCGCTCAGAAGGCTGCGGAGGCCGAGGTCGGCAAGCAGCGTAACCGCGAGCTCGAACGCCTCGCCGAGCTCGAACGCTTCCAGCAGCTCACCATCGGGCGCGAGCTCAAGATGGTCGAGCTCAAGAAGGAGATCGCCGAGCTGCGCAAATCGACCGGCCGCCCCGCCAAGTAGCCGCCCGTGCCGGACCACGCTCACAAGGAGGACGAGACCAGCGTCAGCGCCTACAGCAAGGCGCTGATGAACATCCTCGAGGACTCCACCACCGAGCGGAGCCTGCTCCGGGACAGCCAGAAGGCCGTCCTGAACATCCTCGACGACTTCTCCCTCGAGAAGGACCGCCTGCAGGACTCCCAGCGCGCGGTGCTCAACATCCTCGAGGACTTCTCCGGCGAGAAGGAACGGCTGCAGGACTCGCAGCGCGCCGTGCTCAACATCCTCGACGACTTCGCGCAGGAGAAGGAGCGCCTGCAGGACATGCAGCGCGCAGTCCTCAACATCCTCGAGGACCTCCACGTCGAGAAGCAGCAGCTCATCGTGACCCAGGACTCGCTCAAGCTCCTGACCGGCGAACTCGAGGAGCGCGTCCAGCGGCGCACCGACGCGCTGATGCGCGCCAACGACACCCTGGCGGACCAGGCGCAGAGGCTGCAGCGGGCTTCCAAGTACAAGTCCGAGTTCCTGGCGAACATGTCGCATGAGCTGCGCACGCCCCTGAATAGCATCCTGATCCTCGCCAAGATCCTGGCCGACAACCCCGAGAAGAACCTCTCGGAAAAGCAGATCAAGTGCGCCAACGTCATCTGCGGGTCCGGGACAGACCTGCTCACGCTCATCAACGACATCCTCGACCTCTCCAAGATCGAGGCCGGAAAGATGCAGATCGACCTATCGGAGGTCCCCATCGCCGAACTCGTCGCCCGGTTGACGGACGGGTTCACCGCGCTTGCCGCGCAGAAGGAGTTGAATTTCCGCATCGTGGTCGGCGACGCCGTCCCCAGGACCGTCCGGACCGACCAGAAACGCCTTGAGCAGGTGCTCAAGAACCTCCTCGCGAACGCCTTCAAGTTCACCAAGGTCGGTGGCGTCCGCCTGAAGATTGCCACGCGTGTAGGCACGGTAGACGCGGATGACGGCCAGCGGAGCGCCGCAGCGCAGACGTACATCACCTTCTCCGTCATCGACACGGGCATCGGCATCCCCTCGGAGAAGCAACAACTGATATTCGAAGCGTTCCAACAGGCCGATGGCAGCACGTCACGGCAATTTGGCGGAACCGGTCTGGGTCTGTCGATCAGCATGTCCATCGCCCGCTTGCTGGGAGGCGACATCCGGGTCGAAAGCCAACCGGACCAAGGCAGCGTGTTCATGCTCTCGTTGCCCATTGGCTGAGCGACGCGCCGATGCCTGGTCGCGTAGTGGGACACACGATGCTCTATTGGGTAGGGTCAGCAAAGCCCTCGAATTATTGGTGAAATCCGCATTCCTCTAACGTACGTCCGGTCTGATGTGCGCCTTGGAACCGAAGAAGGTGGCTGGCTCAGGCGCTGCCTCTAGCGAGGCAGTGCAGGCTCAATAAAGCCGAGGTCGCTCGAACCTTGAACCTTGGGAAGTGAAATAGGAACTTGATAAGTATGGTCGGCAAGGCGTCCTCGGCCCTCCTACGCCACCAGCCGCGCGACTTCCCGCCGGGTACGGACTGCGCGGTCCCGCATATTGCTCTCCGCTTCAGCCTCCATTCCATGTACCGGGCGGCAGTCCAGCACAGGGCCTTCACAATCTTGGACCCGGTGGCCCCGTCCTCTATGCCTTGGCGGTGCTGCGCGGCCCAGGCGGCCTCCTGCCAAGGGTAGCCACCAACCACTATCGCAGCAGGTTGTCATCCGGGTCAATCCGCAGCGGCGCACCGAAGCGCCCGGTCGCGACGTTGAAGCTATGGACTGGGCACTCTCCGGTCGCCGCGCATATGCTCCCGCAGACCTCGCAAAACCGGCGAGCACTGGCTCCGTCTGTCGCACGGGCACTGTGCGCGCCGCAGATAGCATGATGGCAGTAGCCGCAAGGCCCCATTCCGGTCGCAGGTCGACCGCATTCCTGGAAACTGTCGACTGACCGAAGGGGTTCCCCACAGCACCTACAGAAGGATCCGACTTGAGTTTTCGAGCCGCGAGGGGTGCAGCAGGGGTCCATGGCCACGTGTTGTAGGCGGCGGCTGGCTGGGGACCAATCTTACCTGGGTGGCATATTGTCGTAGGAAGCTGCGTTGCCTGTTATGAGATCATAGGCAAGTCGCAGTTGCGAGAACGGCAGCTGTCCACTCACGTCCAATCATGTCCAACTCAGTCCAAGACAGTCCAAGACAGTCCAAGCAGTGAGAAGCGGAATACCTCCGTAAAGTTATCCCCTCACTCATCTAATGGCTTCTCCCCTTTCTACTTCAGGTCCTAGCGCCCTCAAAAGCGTGCAGGTTCGAGTCCTGTCCCGGGCACCATAAGCCCCTGTAATCCAAAAGGTTACAGGGGTTTGTTTTTGGCGCCTATCCCAGGCCGCGGTTAGGCCGCGGATAAGCCGCGGTTAGACCGCGGTTAGAAGACTGGCCACATACCGAAAAAACGTCATACCACGCCAGAGTGCGCCTGCCGCAGTCTGCGGACGGACCGCTCCAAGGTGAAGAGCATGCCACTGCGTCCATCCTCTGGTCCCATTCGCTTCGGGTTCGGTCGCGGTGGCTCGGCCTCCCGTCCCCTTCCAGGCATGGTCGCGGCCTGTTCTCTGAGCTGCCTCGCCTTCGCACCCACAGCCCAAGCCGAGGACGCTCCGCCTCCCCAGCCGCCACCCGTAACGTCAGAGACCATTACCGTCACCGGTCGTGCCGACAGCCAGGTCGGCATCGCCGACTCCGCGGCGCAGGGCACCATCGGCCAGATCGACATCCAGGCGCGTCCCCTGCTGCGCGTCGGTGAACTGATGGAGACCATCCCGGGCCTTATCGCCACCGAGCACAGCGGCGGCGGCAAGGCCAACCAGTACTACCTGCGCGGCTTCGATCTCGATCACGGCACGGACTTCGCCACGTCTATCGACGGTGCGCCGGTCAACTTCCGCACCCATGCGCACGGCCAGGGCCACACCGACCTCAACTTCGTCATCCCCGAGGTCATCAGCACGATCGATTACCGTAAGGGACCGTACTACGCCCAGGACGGCGATTTCGGCGCTGCCGGCGCGGCCGACCTGCACTACGCCGACACCCTGCCGCACGGCATCGCCTCGCTGACTCTCGGGACCAACAGCTACGAGCGCGCACTTGTCGCCGATTCCCAGGCGCTGGGGTCCGGCAACCTGCTCTACGCCATCGACGGCGAGCACTACGACGGGCCATGGGCGAACCCCAACGACTTCCAGCGCATAAACGGCCTGCTGCGCTACAGCAGCGGCGACCGCTTGAACGGCTGGAGCGTCACCGGTTCGGGCTACGCCGCGCGCTGGCACGCCACTGACCAGATCCCGCGCCGCGCGGTGGACGAGGGCCTGATCGATGACTATGGCACGCTCAACCCGAGCGATGGCGGCAGGAGCCAGCGCTACGAGGTCACCGGCAACTACCATGTCGGCGATGAGACCCACCAGACCACGCTCAGCCTCTATGCCATCTCCTACCGGCTGAACCTGTTCAGCGACTTCACCTTCTTCCTTGATGACCCCGTCAACGGCGACCAGTTCGAACAGCTCGACCACCGCTACGTGCTGGGCGGCGCCCTCACCCACAAGTGGTCCGGGCAGGCGTTCGGCAAGCCCGTCGACAACGTCATCGGCGTGCAGGTGCGCAGCGACGTCATCCCGGAGGTCGCGCTCTTCCACACCGTCGACCGCACCCCGACCGACCCCTCGGCGGCGGGTCAGGCCAACGGCCTCGGCGCGAGCGCGACCATCCGCCGCGACCGCGTGGTCGAGAACAGCGTCGGCGCGTACGCGCAGAGCGCGATCGAGTGGACGCCGTGGTTCCGCTCGCAGGCCGGCCTGCGCGGGGACGTCTACAGCTTCGACGTGACCAGCGACAACCCGCTGAACTCCGGCTCGCGCACCGCCGGCATCGCCAGCCCCAAGGGCGCCCTGATCTTCGGTCCGTGGGCGCGGACGGAATTCTACCTGAACGGCGGTCTCGGCTTCCACAGCAACGACGCGCGCGGTGTGGTGCAGAAGGTCGACCCGACCACGGGTGCGCCGGTCGACTCCGCGACGCCGCTGGTGCGCAGCAAGGGCGCCGAGATCGGCCTGCGCAGCGACGCCATCGACGACCTGCACACCACGCTCGGCTTCTTCCTGCTCGATTTGAACTCGGAACTGCTCTTCGCCGGCGACTCCGGCTCGACCGAACCCACCGGCGCCGGCACGCGCCGGCTCGGCCTCGAGTGGGCGAACTACTACAAGGTCTCGCGCTGGCTGTCCTTCGACGGCGACCTCTCGTACACCTACGCGCGCTTCCGCGACTACGTCGACGCGGAAGGCGGCGGCCAGGGCCGTTACATCCCCGGGGCGATCCCGCTGGTGCTGACGGCCGGCGTGACCTCGAACCTGACGGAGAACGTCTACGCGACGGTGCGCCTGCGCTACTTCGGCCCGCGCCCACTCAACGAGGACGACACCGTCGAGTCCACACCCTCGGTCACGCTCAATGCCCGCGTCGGCTACCACGATGGCCCGTTCGAAGCGCACCTCGACGTGTTGAACATCCTGAACCGGAAAGACGACGATCAGAGCTATTACTACCCCAGCCAGCTCCAGGGGGAGGGCGCTCCGGTAGAAGACGTCCACTTCCACCCCAGCGAACCGATCGGGGTGCGGGCGGATGTGGCCTATTCCTTCTGAATCGGACGCATGCCAGATTCTCTGACCGCTGCATGCCGCCTGCCCTTGACACCTGTCGGGATTGCTTCCCGGAGGCGGCCCATGCCTGCGCCCCACATGCGTTCGCCGGCACGTCGCTGCTTCACCCTAATCATCGTCCTCATGCCGCGGTGACAGCGCTCGTCGCCGGCAGCGGGGCATGCGCGAAGGCCGTTCCGGGCAGCGGCGCGGCGCCCCGGATCTCCTTGACCTTGTCGAGCGCGGCGCGGACGCCCGCCGCGAGTGTCGCCGTGGGTGCGGTGCCGCCGATGTGCATGAAGTACACCGCCGGCGAGGCGTAGAAGAAGTGGTTGTGGATGGCGGTGACGCTGACCCCGTGATCCAGCAGGGTGCTCATGACCGGGTTGACCTCGTCCTCGAACAGCACCAGGTCGCCAGCGACCATCGCGCCGCCCTTGGGATCAGCCTTGAAGGCGGCCCAGCTGGTCACGCCCATGAAGGGCGGCAGCGGCGCTCCATCGACCATTATCTTCACATCGGTGCGCGGCGCAGAGACCTTGATGACCTGCTCCTCTTTGTTGATCGCACCCTTCAGACCGGTGGCGGTCTCGATCGCTGCGCTGTCCAGACCAGGAAGCTACCGCTTGCCGGACGCCAAGCGCCGCGGCGCCAAGCCCGTTCCGAAGACCACCGAAGACCCCTGGTCCGGCCAACTCGGGCAGCGGTGGCTACGCCGCCCGGGTGGCCTGATTTTCCTCCGCCGGGTGGCCTGATTTCGGTCCGCCCTGTACACCATGCCTCAGCCGACATCGGGCCGGACATGTCCAAGCAGGCCCAGCCACACCGATCCGGGCTATCCCGTCGAAGGTCGCGAGGTCGTTCGCAGGCACCTCGGGCCGCGCCCACGCAGCGCACCCGACCACGGCAGCGAGCCCATCCCACCGCAGCCAGCCGGTCGCCGTCCTCGCCGTGCCGACGAGGAACGCCACGCTGCGCTTTTCAGTCACCGCTCGCTGACATTTCCAGCATGACGCTGGCTATGGTTGCGCGCATGTCGGCATAGGACATCGGGACGCTTATGAGCCTCCGCAGTCGCGCGATCCATGAGGAGACGTTGGACTCTTCCATCTCCTCGTTCATGAATTGCAGGTCGAGGATCACTTTCCTGATCACATCGCGCGCCTTGCCGGCGTGCTTTTCATCCATGAGCATCCGCAACTTTTCCAGGGCGTCTTGCTTGTTCTGGTTATAATCCGCGCTTGGTGCCGGGGTTGAGCATAGGCGCATGACACTTCCCTTTCTTGGTTGGACTTACATCGGGGCGAGCTCAGCCGTGATTTCCTGGGAGATGACAACCATGTCACTGAAGGTCGTCGGGCTGGAGAGCATGGAGTTCAACTTCACGAGCCACCGCAGGTACGTCTCCCCTGGATCTTCCTTGTGCATCGCGGTGATGGTGATGATGACTTGTCGCGCAAGTCCCCTCGCCTTGGGCATATTCCTGCGCTCAAGCAAAAGAGACAGGGCTTCCAAGACCGCCTTCTTGTTCTCATAGAACAACGCAGTGCGAGTGGACGTAGACTGGCTCACGATCGCTGTCCTTTTGACCGCGGATCCTGTCAAGCTCCGCTCGCGGTCAAGGGTCGGCCTCGCCGGGTTTTTACAGAAAAACGGTTGCGACCATCGCAGGGTCGCGACCGGTGGCGACGGCAGCAACGTTCTCGTTGGAGCCGGTTGCGAACACACGCGCCGGCATGGCGTAGCCAAGCAAGCGATTCCTCTCATCCACCCCGAGCGTGCACCCATTCGCGATGGGTCGCGGGGTCGACGTGAATCCGGCCCGCCTGCATGGGCATCCCGATGCGAGGATTCCCACGCAGTCACCCATTGCCCTCGCACGGCTCAGGATTATGCACTCGAGCGGAATGACCGCCCATGCCTGAACCCCTCCGCGCGGTCACCGTCGTCGATGACAACGCCCGCGACATCGAACTCTTCACCATCGCCTGCGAGATGGCTGAGCTGCCGGTCTCGATCACCGCATACACCAGCGGGAAGGAAGCCATCGCGGCGCTGCAGCGGATCTCGGCCAGCGTCGTTCCCGATCCGTCCGGTCCTGGTGAGCTTCCGCGGGTGATCTTCCTCGACCTCAACATGCCCGGCGTCACCGGCCTGGACGTGCTCGCCTTCCTGATGTCGGACGCGCGGCTGCGCACGGTGCCGACCTGCATCCTCACCACCTCCAGCGCCCCGCGCGATCGGGAACTCTGCGCGCGCCTGGGTGCGACCCACTACCTGATCAAACCGTCCACCTTCACGGACCTCGTGGCGCTGCTCAAGGACGCGGTCGGGACGGCGCTCCGCGAACCCGGGAGGGATTGACGTGCCGGACGCGGGACACCGGGACCAGGATGACGCGACCGCTTCCTGGGTGTCGGGCGGCATCAAGGCGCAGCAACGCCTCCGCTTCCTGGCCGAGACCATGCCGCAACTGGTGTGGATGGCGGGGCCCGACGGCAGGCTGCGCTGGACCAACCGCCAGTGGGTGGAGTACACCGGCGCGTCCATCGAGGTCTCGCGCACAGGCGGCTGGTCGATGTTCCACCCGGAAGACTCACCCGGGATGTTCGCGAGCTGGCACGCCTCGCTCGCCACCGCCGCACCCTACGAGCTGGAAGTGCGCATCCGCAGGCACGCCGACGGTGTGTTCCGCTGGTTCCTGGTGCGCGCCGTGCCGCAGATCGGCCCATCCGGGGCGGTCGATGGGTGGATCGGCACCTGCACCGACATCGATGACCTGAAGCAGGCGTCGGCGGCCCTGCGGGACGCGGCGGCGCGCGATCACGAGCGGGAGGAGCGCCTGCGCCTGGCCCTGAAGGCAGGAGCGGTGGGGACGTGGGACTTCGACGCCACCGGCGAGGGCGTGAGCGCCGATGAGCGCTGCCTGGCGATGTTCGGGCTGGCGCCGGGGGCCGCGCCGACCATCGGCGCGCTCCTGGGCTGCGTGCACGCAGGAGATCGCGGCGCGGTCGAGAAGTCCGTGCGCGAGGCCGTGACCGCGACCGGGCCGAGCGGCTTCAGCTTCGAGTGCCGGGTCATCGGGGACGGCGACGGCGTGCTGCGCCACCTCAAGGTCGATGGCCGCGCGGTCGGCGGCGTCGGCTCTCCGGGACTGCGCCTCAGCGGCACCGTGGTCGACCTCAGCGCGACGCGTCGCGCCGATGAGCGCGACCGCCTGCAGGCCGAGGCGGGAGCCATGCTCGTCGAGAGCTTCGATGTCCACCAGGTGCTGCGCGGCATCGCCGACCTGTGCGTCCAGCGCATCGTCGACTGGTGCTCCATCGACCTCCTGGACGGTCCTGGCGCGATCGAGCGCGTCGCGGTCGCGCACCGGGACCCGGCGCGCGTGACCTTGGCCCACGACCTGCACCGCCGCTACCCACCGACTCCGCAGAGCCCGACGCGCCAGGTGCTGGCCTCGGGCGAGCCGTTCCTGGTCGAAGAGGTGACCGACGAGATGGTGATCAGGAGCGCGGTCGACGCCGACCACCTCGAGCTGGTCCGCGCGCTCGGCCTGCGCTCGGTGGCCGTGGTCCCGCTGCGCTCGCGCAGCGGCATCCTGGGAGTGCTGACGCTGGTCACCGCGGAGTCGCGGAGGAAGCTGCGCCCCGACGACCTCGGGTTCGCGGTCGAGCTCGGGCGGCGCATCGGGTTCGCGGTCGACAACGCGCGCCTGTTCGCGGCGGAGAAGGCCGCGCGGACCTTCGCCGTGGAGCGCGCGGAGGCGCTCGGGCGCCTCAACGCCGAGCTCGAGCAGTTCGCGTACGTGTGCTCGCACGACCTGCAGGAGCCGCTGCGCCAGGTCTCGCAGTTCGCCGACCTGGCGCGGTTGCGGCTGGGCCCGGGCGTCGACGAGCGCGCAGCCAAATACCTCTCGTACGTCCTGGACAACGTCAGCCGCATGCGCTCGCTGATCACCGACCTGCTGGGCTACGCCCGCGTCGGGAACGCCGAGGTCCCGCTGGACCACCAGGTCGACCTGGAGCGCGTGATGGTCGAGGTCATCGAAAACCTGCGCGACCGCATCGCGGAGGCGGGCGCGACGATCACCATCGCGCCCCTGCCGACGGTCGTGGGCAGCAAGGTCCAGTTCATCCAGGTCTTCCAGAACCTCTTCGCCAACGCGATCAAGTTCCGCGGCGAGGTCCCGCCGCGCGTCACGGTGAGCGCGGAGTCGACCGGCGGAGCGCAGGTCATCTCGGTCGCGGACAACGGCATCGGCATCCCCACGGATTTCCGCGAGCGGGTCTTCGAGGTGTTCCAGCGGCTGCACTCCCGCGAGCGCTACCCCGGCTCGGGCATCGGCCTGGCCATCTGCCGCAAGATCGTCGAACGCTGCGGGGGGCGCATCTGGGTGGAGGGCGCTGAAGGTGGGGGGAGCGTCTTCAAGCTGTCGCTACCCATGGATGGGAGCGGATCGCCGCGAGATCCCAAACGCCCCTCATCACCATGAGGCCCTCATCACCATGAGGAAAGGGGCGACGGTGCCCGCTTCCCGTCGGACGACCTGGGACCTGCCACCGGCCCTTCCGCAGGTCGATGTGAGATGACATCTTCCGCGCCAGCGTGTGCCCGACCGCAGCCGGTCGGATACGGCCATCCATGGAAGAGGGCATGCGACGCCCCCCTCCTCGGATACCAAGTGCTCCAGATTCAACCCGGGTGGTCCGCCATCCCGACCCCTTTCCGGCATGTCCGCCTGGATACCGGGCTGCCTCGGCCGCGCTTCCCCCGCCAGGCCGAGGACTCCCGGCCCCTACCAGCGTGCGTTGCCTTCGTCGTTCCTGGGAACTCACGCCGCTTCATCAGCGCGACCATCGCCGTCCCACGCACCGAAGCGGAAGTACCTTAACGCCCTGAACCTTCATCCATGCGACGGTCACCGACCCTCGCCAGACGCTCACCCCACGTACTTGCGAGCGAGGCGCGCCGCTGTTTCACGGTACTCCGCCAGTTCGAGCGGCTTATGCACGAAGTCGTCGGCGCCCATCTCCAGGCAGGCGCGCCGGCATGCCTCGTCCGACGCTGAGGTGAGGACCACTACGGGGATATCCTTCAACTCCGGGTCCTCTTTGACCTTGCGCAAGACGTCGAAGCCGCGGTAGATCGGCATGTTGATGTCCAACAGGACGAATGTCGGCTTTTTCGGTACGATTCCACGCTTCACCGCGGTGAGGTAGGTGAACGCCTGGACGGCGTTGTTGGCCTCATGGAGTTCGACCTTGAGCCGGGCATGCTCCAGGGCCTCTTCGAAGAGAAGAACGTCGCCTACATTGTCTTCGACGACCAGGACTACGGGCACGTTGCTCATGGCGGATCCCTAATGTCATGCCGAGTGCGCGGTGAGCGCACGGCTGATCCTCAATGAACGCTGAAAGCATGTGCGATGCCAAACGTGGGTGCATGCTCCGGATACCGTGGACACAGTCGCATAGAGGGACTTCCCCAAGCTGAACGGCCCTGTTGCGCAGTTCCTCCGCTGACCGGGATGCTGCATGTCACCACAGCCAGGGTCGCTGGGATATGCATTTGCGCCTCCAGTGCAAGATGCAGTAGTCGATTCGATCAGGTCGGCTACCCGTTCAAGCCCAACCGCAAACCTGACGGAGGATGACTACGAGAGCTTTGCGAGCTTCCCGCTGCATTCTGCAGGACCTGCCACGCTCGGCGCCGAATGGCGCGCAGAAGCCGGTGGCGCTCGAACGCTCGCCGTCTAAGCGTGCCCCATGCACTACCTCATCACCGGCGGCGCCGGCTTCATCGGCAGCCACCTCGTCGAAGCCCTGATCGCGCGCGGTGACACCGTCACGGTGATCGACGACTGCAGCACGGGGACCTTCGCCAACCTCGACGCGGTCGCGGATTCCCCGCTGCTGCGGATGATCCACGGCTCGGCGTGCGATGAACTGCTGGTCGACGAGGCCTGTGCGCGGGTGGACGCGGTGATCCACCTCGCGGCGGCGGTCGGGGTGCGGCGCATCCTCGACCACCAGGTGTCGTCGATCGTCACCAACCTGCGCGGCACGGAGGTGGCCATGCGCGCCGCCGCCAGCCACGGGCGCCTGCCGTTCTTCCTGGCGTCCACCAGCGAGGTCTACGGCAAGCTCGACCGGGCGCCCTTCCGCGAGGACGCCGACAGCGTGCTCGGCGCCAGCGCGCTGCACCGCTGGAGCTACGCCTGCTCGAAGCTCATGGACGAGTTCCTGGCGCTGGCGTACCACCGCGAGCGCGGGCTGCCGGTGGTGATCAGCCGCTTCTTCAACATCACCGGGCCGCGCCAGTCGCCCGCCTACGGCATGGTGCTGCCGCGCTTCTGTGCGGCAGCGCGTGCGGGTCGCGACCTCGAGGTGCACGGCGATGGCGGGCAGAGCCGCTGCTTCCTGCACGTGCGCGACGCGGTCGCCGCGGTCCTCGCGCTGCTGTCCTGCCCGGCGGCGGTGGGCGAGGTGGTCAACGTCGGCGCGACCGGCGAGATCACCATGCGCGCGCTGGCGGAGCGCGTCATCGCCCGCACCGGCGGGCGCTCCGCCGTCCGCCTGGTGCCGTACGCGGAGGCGTTCCCCCGGGGCGGCTTCGAGGACATGCGCCGGCGCGTGCCCGACGTCGGCAAGCTCCAGCGCCTGACCGGCTGGCGCCCCGAACGGGACCTGGACGACATGATCTCCGACTGCCTCGCCGGTCCCGGCGTCGACAGGTCGCACCTGCGCGTCGCCCAGGCGGCGGCCGTCTGAATCGACGGTCCCCACCGTGGTCCGCACTGCATTCTGCAGGCAACTAGACGTCTGCGGCGGAAGGATATGGTCGTCCGGGTTCAACCGGTGGGATGGCCGACGATGAGCGTTGACACCTGCTTCGACTCCCTGCGCTTCGCCCTCGCCGAGGCGTGGGCTGACGCGTGGCGTCGCCTCGGCTCCGGCTGGTGGATCGTGTTCGCCTTCCTGCCGTTCATCCTCTTCGACCTGCGCCGCTTCGTGGCGCCGTCGGTGGTGCTGCTGGCCATGCGCTGGCTGGGGCTGCCGCGCGATCGCAGCGCGGCGGCGGCGCGCTTCCTGGCGACGCGGCCGAAGGTCAGCGTGGTGCTCGCCGGCTACAACGAGGAGGCCGCGATCGAGGCGGCCATCACCTCCCTGCTCGAGACCGGGTTCCCCGACCTCGAGATCGTGGTCGTCGACGACGGTTCCCTGGACCGCACCTACGAGCGCGCCCTGCCCTTCGCCCAGCGCGGCCAGATCCGCCTGGTGCGCAACTCCGCGGCCACCGGGCGCGGCGGCAAGCCCAGCGGCATGAACCTGGGGGTGCGCCTGGCGACAGGCGACTTCCTGGTCTTCCTGGACGTCGACACCTCGTTCGACCGCGACCTGCTGCGCGAGCTGATCGGCCCCTTCGCCGATCCGCAGGTCGGCGTGGTCGCGGGCAACCTCAAGGTGCGCAATCCGCGGGTCTCGTTCTGGACGCGCATGCAGGCGGTCGAGTACCTCATCGCGATCGGCCTGCACCGGCGCTGGCTGGACCTCTTCGGCAGCAACTACATCGCCAGCGGCGCCTGCGGGGCCTACCGCCGCAGCGTGCTCGAGAGCTTCGGCGGCTGCGACGTCGCCACCGCCGAGGACCTCGACAACACGCTGAAGGCGCGGCGCGGCGGCTGGAAGGCGGTCTTCGCGCCCGGCGCCATCGCCACCACCGACGTCCCCGAGACGCTGCCGGTGCTGGTGCGCCAGCGCATGCGCTGGGACCGCGACCTGGTGCGGGTGGCGTTCCGCAAGCACCTCGACCTGCTCTCCGACCGGCGGATCGGCGGCTGGCTGGCGCTCGAGCTCTGGCAGGTGCTGCTGGTCTCGGTGCTGGCCAACCTCGCCTACGTGGTCTACCTCGCGGTGATGCTGGCGACCGCCCCGGCGCTGCTCGCGGTGGTGCTGGCGCTGTGCCTGGCGGCGTACGCCGTGCTCGCGGTGCTCAGCGTCGCCACCGCGCTGGTGTTCAGCGAGCGCCGGCGCGAGGAGCTGTGGCTGCTCGCCTGGGCGCCGCTGCTGCCGCTCTACAACGAGATCTTCTTCCGCTGGGTGCGCATCCACGCCACCGCGCTGGAGCTGCTGCGCATCAACCAGGAGGACCCGTACCTGCCGCAGTCCGCGTGGCGCAACGTGCGCTTCTGATCCCCACGACCATGGGAACCGACCGATGACCGACACCTGCCGCATCCTGCTGATCTGCGACGACGACCTCAGCGGCCTCGAGCTGCGCCGCCTGCTCGGCGCCGAGCTGCACATCGAACCGCTGCTCGGGCAGGGCCAGGGGCGCACCCTCGCCCTCGAGCTCGAGGAGGTGGTGATGACGGGCACCTGGGAGATCGGCGTCCAGGAGCGCCACTACCACCTGTGCATCATCGCCGTCACCGGCGGCGCCTCGCCGATCGCCGAGCTGGCGCGCCACCCGACCCTGCGCGGCAACCTCGCGACCGTGCTCTACCTGGTCGAGGGCGGCACCCTGACGCCGCCGAGCGGCGCGCTGCGCCCCGGCCGCGACCGCGTCCTGAGCCTGCCGTGCTCGCGCGCCGCGCTGCTGGCCACCGTCGAGCGCCTGCTGCTGACCGCGCTCGCCCAGCGCCCGGCCGGCGCCGACGACGCGCGCGCTCTGGCCCTGGTCCAGGCCCTGGTGCGCGACGAGGAGCGCACGGTGCGCCCCGCCCTGGCCGCCGACGACCTGCTCGGCTGGAGCTACCCGCTGGTGCTGCGCCACGCCGGGCCGGGCATCGACCAGACCGCGCTGCTCGAGCGCCTGGTCGAGCACGGCATCTGCACGCGCGCCATCGACCAGCGCCTGCGCGCGTGCCCGTCGTGCGCGTGCCTGCAGCTCGCCTACGGCGAGTCCTGCGCGCGCTGCGCGTCGGTGGACTTCGTGCGCGAGACCATCATCCACCACTTTGCGTGCGCGCACATGGACACCCAGTCCGCCTTCACCCAGGGCGACGGGCTGGTGTGCCCGAAGTGCCACGCGCACCTGCACCAGATCGGCCGCGACTACGAGAAGCCCACCGGCTGCTACCGCTGCCAGGCGTGCGCCTTCATCTCCACCGAGACGCGCATCACCGCGCGCTGCCTGGGCTGCCAGGCGGTGTCGGCGCCGGAGGCGACCGTCGAGCGCCTGGTCCACGCCTACACCCTCACCGCCAAGGCCGCGGCCGCCGCCGAGGCCGGGGACCTGGCCGGGCACGCCATGGCGACGGTGCTGCGCAACCACCAGACCGGGCTGTTCGCGAAGAGCTTCTTCCTGTTCTCGCTGCAGCGCGAGCTGGAGCGCCGGCGCCGCTACGAGACCCCGGTCTCGCTGGTCATCGTGCGCTCCACGCGCCTGGACGCGGCGCGCCGCGACGGTGCGGACGCGTACAGCGCCTACGTGCAGGCGATGTGGAAGGCCGCCACCGACGGCCTGCGCACCCTCGACGTGCCGTGCGTCTGCGAGGAGGGCGTGCTGGCGATCATGCTGCCCGCCACCGCGCTGGCGGGCGCCGAGGTGGTGGCCACGCGCGCGGCCGAGCGCTTCGGCGCCGCGCGCGCCGTCCCCGGGGCCGAGCACGAACTCGTCATCACCACGGTCGAGGCCGGCCCGCTCCACACCGACGCCGAGCGGCTGCTGCGCGACGCGATCTCCGCCCTGGCCGGGTCGGGCACGACCTCCAGCGACCTGCTGATCCTGGACGAGGACGAGCACCTCACCCCGCCCGTGATGCGGAAGGGCTGATCATGGCCACGACCACCCGCCGGCCCGGTCCGCGCGCCCGGTGCGCCGCGCTCGTCGCGTGCGCGCTGCTCGCCGTGGCGTGCGCGCGCCGCGACCAGCCGACCGTCGAGCAGCAGGACGACGCCGACGCGCAGCGCCGCCTCTACCTGGGCCTGGCGCGCCCGCTGATCAGCGGCGACGAGCGGTTGCTGGCCGACCTCGCCCCCGCCGCCTCCGCGACCAGCGCCTTCGCCCTGGACGCGGCCGGCGCCACGGCCCTCGCCCACCCCGCCGGGGCCGAAGACGCGTGCCGCGAGGACGTGGCGCTCTTCCTCTCCGCGCCGCACGGCGCGGGCGCCGCCGGCACCTGGCTGCTCGACCCGCGGCGCATGCGCCTGGAGGCGGTTCCCGAAGGCCGCTGCGCGGTGTTCCGCGCCATCGCCGCGGGCGGCGGCGCGGCGGGCCCGCTGGAGATCGTGCGCTACGATTTCACCGTCACCGCGGGCCTGGTCACTCCGGACGGCCGCCAGCGCCTGACCAGCGATGGCGGCAACAGCGCGCCGGTGGCGATCGCCGCCGGCCACGCCGTGGCCTGGCTGCACCGCGACGGCGCGCACGCGCGCCTGCTGGCGGTCGACGCCGCAGGTGGCGCCCCCCGCGCCCTGCTGCCGGCGCTGGACGCCGACGTGCAGGACCTGTCCGCCGAGGCCGGCGGCCTGACCTTCGCCGCCGACCCCGACGGTCCGTGGCGGATGTACCACTGCGCGCAGGACGGCTCCGGGTTGGCCCCGTGGGCGGGCCCGGACCCGGCCGCCGCCGCAGCGGGCGCGGCCCCGGTGGCGACGGTCGCCTTCGCCCTCGCCGATGGGCGCCTGCGCCCGCAGCTGCTCGAGATCCCCGCGCGCCTCGATCTGCGCGCGGTGGCCGCCCTGGTCGCCGCCCGCAACCCCGCGGTGCTGCGCCGGCGCGCGCTGCTCGCGGCGGCGCTCATCGAGGCCAGCCAGCTGCGCCTGAACAACCTGCCGGTGATCGGCCTGGGACTGCTCTACAACCCGGTGGTGGGCGTGCTCACCGACCCGGTCGGGTTCTCGGGCGACTACCTCGCCGGCGGCGTGGTGCGCGGGCTGATCGGCGTCACCCAGCCGCTGCTCGACTGGGACCGCAACCACGCGCTGAGCGCCGCCGGCGCGGTGCGCGCCGACATCGCCCGCGACGCGCTCGCGGAGGAGCTCAACCACCAGCAGGCCGAGGCGGCCGCGACCCTGGTGGCGTGGCAGGCCGCGCGCGAGCGCGCCAGCCAGGACCGCGCCCTGGCCGCGCTCGCCGAGCGCACCGCCGCCGGCGTCGCCCGGCTGGCGGTCAGCGGGCGCTCGGGCCGCGTCGAGGAGCTCGCCGCCGCGCAGGAGCGCGACCAGCGCCGTGGCGAGCTGGACGCCGACGAGCGCTGGGTGCGCGTGCTGCGCGACCGCCTGCTGGGCCAGTGCGGGCTGGACGCCACCTGCGCCAGCGAGCCCGCGGCGGCGCTGCCGTGGGAGGACGTCGCCATCGACGACTACCCGGCGCTGCTGCGCGTGGCGCTGCTCAACCACCCACGCCTGCGCGCGGCGCGCGGCGCGCTGCGCGAGGCCTTCTTCACCGCCCAGATCGGCTCGCGCTACCGCCCGGGGCTGGACGCCAGCGCCGGCTACGCGCTGTCGCTGCGCCACGGCAGCGATCCGATCGACGACTTCGTCACCCTGGGCCTGAACGGCAGCCTGCCCCTGGCCTGGTTCCGCGACCGCGACCTCGACCGCGAGCACCACGCGCAGCTGGCCGAGGCCCTGCGCGCCGGCGCCGAGGAGGCCGCGCTGGCGATCCGCCGCGACCTGGCCGACGGCTGGGCCAGCCGCCAGCAGTGGCGCGCCACCCTGGCCGCCGAGCGCGCGCGCGGCGCCACCGCCGCGGCCGCGCAGCGCGTCGCCGGGCTGCGCTCCGACCAGGGCCAGCCCGGCACCGGCGCGCCGATCACCCTGGCCAGCCTGGCCGCGGGCGAACGCGAGGTGCTGCTCGCGGCGCGCGCCGCCACCGCGGCCTGGCAGGAGGTCGCCGCGCGCACCATCGCCATCGCCGAGGCGCAGGGCCTGGCGGACGACCTGTGGCGGCGCGTGCGCCTGCCGGCGGCGACGTGGCTCTGGCACCGCGACGTGCTGGCTGACGGTGGCGAGGGCGCCTTGAACGCCGCGCGCGCCGCCGGCATCGACCGCATCTACCTGTATGTCGGGCCCGATGGCGCGGACCTGTCGGGTGCGCCCGGGGACGCCCTGGCCGCCTTCACCACCCGCGCAGCGCGCGCGGGCGTGGCGGTGTGGGCGCTGCTCGGCGAGCCGGAGTGGCTGGAGGGCGGCGATGGCCTGGCGCGGAGCGTCAGCGCGCTCGGCGCGTTCCAGGCGCGCGCCGGCCAGCCCTTCCAGGGCCTCAAGCTCGATCTCGAGCCGCACGCCCGCCCGGGCTGGGCCGAACCCGCGGGTCGCGCCCGGCTGACCGCGCGCTACCTCGAGCTGCTCGACACCGCCCGCCAGGCGTGGCCGGGCGCGCTGTGGGTGGACGGCCCGGCGCAGCTCTTCCGCTCCGACCAGGACGGGCTGCTCGCGGCGCTGGTGGCGCGCGTCGACGGGCTCACGGCGATGTGCTACGCCGACACCGGCGATGGCGTCGCGCAGCTCGCCGACCAGGCGCTCGCGGCCTGGCCCAAGGCCCTCGAGATCGGCGTCGACCTGAGCCCGGCGTCGCCGCGCGGCGAGACCCTGGCCGGATGGCCGGCCGGACGCCTGGAGGGCCTGCGCCGCCGCCTCGACGGCGCCGGTCCCGGGGCCCGGCGCCTGCGCGGGGTCGCCTTCCACGACCTCGCAGCGCTGCTGGCGCTGCCGGCGGACCCCGTGACGCCGGACGGCGCCGCCGCTCCGGGCGCCAGCGGCGCCGCCATTCCCGCCGATCCTCCCGCGGCGACCTCCACGCCTGCGGTTCCCGCAGCTCCCGCAGATCCCTCCCCCGCAGCGCCATCCCGCGAGGTCCACCCATGAAGATGTCCTTCGCCCCGCAGCAACGCGTCCAGACGGCGGTCACTCCCCAGCAGGAGACCATGCGCGCCGCGACCCCACGGCGCGTGCCGATCGGCCGCATCGCCGCCATCACCGCGGTGGTGGTCGCGCTGGGTGCGCTCGCCACGTGGCTGTACGCGCGCTCGGGCATCTACAGCTACGGCGTGGTCGCGACCGGCGTCGAGGTCTTCCACGCGCCGGTGCGCTCGCGCGTGGTCAGCGTCCACGCCGAACCCGGCGACCGCATCGCCGCCGACACCGTGCTGTGCGTGCTGGTGTCCGACGACGCCCAGGCCGAGCTGAAGGAGGCCCAGGAGACCCTCGGCCAGCAGCAGGGCATCCTCCAGACCATGCTCGAGCAGAAGACCGCCGCCTTCGACGACCCGGCGGTCGAGGTCCGCGACCTGGAGAACGCCCGCGCGCGCCTGCAGGACCTGGAACGGCACACCGGCACCATCGCCCAGGCGCGCGCCGCCACCGACGCGCTCCAGCGCCAGGAGGTCGCGCGCCTGACCCGGCAGCTGGCCTTCCGCGACGAGCTGATCGCCGACCGGACCCGCCGCCTCGCGGCCATCCAGGCGCTGCGCAAGGAGGGCGCGGCCCTGCCCGCCGAGGAGGAGGAGGCCACCACCGCCGCGCACCTCGCCGCGTACGAGCGCGACGATGCCAGGGCCCAGCTCGAGGCCGCCACCGCCGCCCAGGCGGCCGAGGCCGCCCGCCAGCGCGCCGAGGACGAGACCGAGCGCCTCGCGCTGGACCAGGCCCGGGGCTACGTCACCTCGCTCACCGGCCTCTACGCCAAGGCCCGCGACGAGCTGGAGCGCATGCGCAGCCGCGGCATCGAGAACATCCACTCGCGCATCGCCGGGCTCGAGGCGCGCGTCGCGAACCTGCGCAAGCTCGCCGGCCCGACCGAGGTGCGCGCCCTGGCCGACGGCGTGGTCACCGAGGTCTTCGTCACCGACGGCAGCAACGTGCCCAAGGACGCCGAACTGATGTCGGTCTCGGGCACGGGCAAGCTGTGGATCAACGCCTTCGTGCCGCCCCAGCGCGCGCGCGACCTCCACGTCGGCGCCGCCGTGGTCGTCTACCCCACCACGGGCGTGGCCGGGATGCCGGGCAAGGTCACCGCCGGCGGCGGCATCCAGTACAAGGTCCACCCCTCACTGGCCGACCGCATCGACGAGCGCAGCGCGATCTACGTGCGCATCGACCTCGACCAGCCGCGGCCGGACCTCATTCCGGGGAACGTGGTGAAGGTGGTCATCCGCTGAGGGTCGACCCGCCGGCGGCCGCTACCCACTACCCAATGATGCCGCGCTTCACTTCCCAATCTGCGTGATCTGCGAATTCTGCGGACTCTCCCCTCTTGGAGAAATCCGCCGATTTCGCAGATTTCGCAGATTTCGCAGATTTCGAATGAATGCTCGTCGTGGCCAAGTTCCCTCGTCCACGTCCGAGAGGAGGTCGAACTGGTCTGAAATCTGCGTAATCTCCCGAAATGTGCGGATTCTTCGCTGGTTCTCCGAAGAATCCGCAGATTTGGGGAGATTTGGGGAGATTGGGGGAGATGGGAGAGATGGGAGAGATGGGAGAAATTGAGGGATATCAGGCGGTCAGAACCAGGAATCGGGGTCAGTGCTCGGAAGCCCGCACGGCGTCCCCAGTCGTCAGCCCTTCCATACGTCGTCTGCACCAGGTGGCGAGGCGGCTGGTCAGCGCGCGGGCGAATCGCCGCACGCCGGTGGGGACCGCACGGGGCCGTGGGGAGCGCGTGCTGTGGATTTCCGCCGTCGGCCCGCCGCTCGCGCGGCCCAGGTCGTGCTCCAGTTCGGCCGGGTCCTGGTAGCGGTCGCGCGGCAGGCGCGCCAGGCAGCGCGTGACGATCGCGGCCACCGCCGGCGAGACCTGCGGGGCGGCGCTGGCCAGGGGTTCGGGCTCCTCGCGCAGGCCCTTCAGCACGGTCTCCAGCGGCGTCCTGCCGACGAAGGCGGCGCGACCGGCCAACAGGTGGTAGAGCGACGCGCCGAGCGAGTAGATGTCGCTGCGGATGTCCACCGCCTCGCCGCGGGCCTGCTCCGGCGCCATGTACCCCGGGCTGCCGACGCGCACCCCGGCGACGGTCAGCTGGTCGTCCTGCGCGGCGCTCTTCGCCAGCCCCAGGTCGGCGAGCTTGGCCAGGCCGTCGCCATCCAGGAAGATGTTCGCCGGCTTGATGTCGCGGTGCACCATTCCGTGGCTTCCCACCGCCACCAGGCCGCGCGCGCAATCCAGGCCGATGCGCAGCACCCGCTCCTCGGGCAGGCGCCAGCGCGCCCGCGCCGCCAGCATCTCGACGTCGCCGCCCTCCATGTACTCCAGCACCATGTAGGGCTTGCCGCGGGTCTCGCCCATGCCGTGGCAGGCGATGATGTTGGGGTGGATCAGGGCCGCCGCGGCGCGGGCCTCGCGCTGGAAGCGCTCGATGAACAGGCGGTCGCCGGCGACGCGCGGGGCGATGACCTTGATCGCCACCACCCGGCGGTTGATCAGGTCCTGCGCGCGGAAGACCTCGGACATGCCGCCCGCGCCGAGGCGGCCGAGCAGCTGGTACCCGTCTATTGCATGATCGATGGAGTGGCGGCGCTGCTCACTGCGGAGTGCACGCACCACCTGGGTGGACAGGTGCCCGTCCTCCACCAGAGCCACCGCGGCCGAGCGCCCACGCCGGTTGCGGCGCACGGCAGCGGCGGTGCGGCCATCGATATGGCCGCGGGAGACTGCGAGTTCGAGGAGGGCGGCATCGGCGTTTGCGCAAATATCGAGCATGGATCCCTTGCCTGGTTGCGGGAGGGCGCTCCCACCATCGCGTGGCAAGCGTTCACCGTGCCGTCTGGGTGGTCTGCCACGAGCGCCAGCGTGCATCGACCTCCTCCGGAGTCCACGCACGCGTCTGCAGCACCAGCGGTCCCAGCGCGCCGACCCACGGGAAGCCGCCGCGGTGGTCGTTGCCGACGCACACCGGATAATCCGTCTGCCAGGCCCCGAGCCCGCCCGGGACCTGCATGCGGGCCCGTTCCTGGCCATCGATGTACAGCAGGTGCAGGTGCCCGCGGCGCACGAACACCAGGTGCTGCCACCGCCCATCGAGCGCCCCATCCTCGCTGACCAGGTGCGGACGCGTGCCGTCGGTGTTGGTCACCGTGGTGCGCACGCGCACCTCGATGCGCGACCCCGACTGGCCGATCATCAGGTCCGCGGAGCGCGGCGTCAGCCCGATGCCGACGATGCGCGCGGGCCCTTCCTGGACGAGGTTCGCGGGCTGGAGCGGCAGTTCGATGGAGAAGTCGTCGCCGCGCGCGAGCGCGCCGGTCACGCCCGGGGCCGGTTCGCCATCCAGCCAGGCGTCCTCGCGCAGGGTCAGGACCTGGCCCGAGCGCGCATAGGCGACCGCGCCGTGCTCGTGGAAGGACACCAGCGCATCGCCCAGCCACGGCAAGCGGTAGCCGGCGGCCAGCGCCAGGGTGGCGGGATCGGCCACGGCCGGGCGGCGCCGCGCTCCCGGCCACGGCGGAGCCTGCGCCGGGGCCGCGCCCCAGGGCGGTGGCGATCAGGCCGACGGCCAAGGCCGCGGCGATGCCCCAGCCGAGCACCGGGGACGGGCGTGGGCGCGGGGCCGCGGGCTTGGCGACGGGCGCGGACGGCGACGTGGCGGGCGCCTCCGCGACTGCGGCCGCCTGCACCGCGCCGGCCGTCCCGGCCTTGAGCGCGCGCAGCATGGCCTCCGGATCCGGAAAGCGCTGTTCCGGGGCGAGCTGCATGGCCGTGGCCACCACCCCCAGCAGCGCCGGCGACAGGTCGGGGCGCAGCTCCACGAGCGGCTGCGCGTCCCCGGTCAGGACCTGCTGCATGATGGTGTAGACGTTGGCGTGGCGGAACGGCGAGGCCCCGGTCGCCCAGTAGTACATGGTCACGCCCAGCGAGTAGATGTCGCCGCGGATGTCCGGCTGCGCCTTGCCGGTGACCGCCTCCGGCGGCATGAACGCCGGCGTGCCCTGGTCGTTCCCGCCCACGCCCGTGGCCTGCGTGAAGCAGGCCAGGCCGAAGTCGGCGAGCTTGGCGTGCCCTTGGCCATCAAGCAGGATGTTCGATGGCTTGATGTCGCGGTGCACCAGCCGCGCGCGGTGGATCGCGCACAGGCCGAGCAGGCAGGCGGTGGCCAGGGCGCGGATCGCGGCTTCGCCCAGGCGCCCGCCCTGCCGCGCCACCAGGCCGGCGGTGTCGCCGCCCTGCATCAGCTCGAGGGCCAGGTAGAGGTGGTTGCCGTCCTCGCCGAAACTGTAGCAGGTGATGATGTGCGGGTCGCGCAGGGCGGCCATCGCCATCGCCTCCTGCGTGACCTGCTCCAGGTGGTTCCTCAGCAGGTGCGCATCGACGCCCACGACCTTGAGCGCGACCGCCCGCCCGGTCAGGCGGTGCTCGGCGTGGTAGACCCGGCCCATGCCACCCCGGCCCAGGCTGGAGATCAGCCGGTACGGGCCGACCACGCCCGCGCGCCAGGAGGTCGTCCTCAGGCCCCTGGTCGAGCAGGCCGCTCAGGGTGGTTTCCGGCATCGGGTCCTCTCCGCCTGGCGGTCGGCCTACCCCGGCCGGGGGAGGCTGACGTGGAAGCGCGAGCCCGCGCCGAGGGTCGACTCCACCCAGATCCGCCCACCGTGCAGGTCCACGATCCGCCGGCACGTCGCCAGGCCGATGCCGTTGCCCTTGTAGTGGTCGGAGGTGTGCAGGCGCTGGAACACGTCGAAGATGCGCTCCTGGTCCGCCGGCGCGATGCCGATGCCGTTGTCGGCGACGGTGAAGACCCACTCCGTGGGCGACTCCGTGGCGGTGATCTCCACGCGCGGGTCCGCCGAGCGGTACTTGATCGCGTTGCCGATCAGGTTCTGGAAGAGCACCGCCAGCAGCGCGCGGTCGGCGCAGACGACCGGCAGCGGACCGGTGGTGACGACGGCGCGCGCGTCCTCGATGGTCGCCGCCAGGTTGCGCAGCGCCTCGCCGACCACCTCGTCGCCGGGAAAGGTCGACATGCGCGCCTTGGCCTCGCCGACCTTGCCGTACTCCAGCAGCGCGCCGATCAGGGCGCGCATGCGCCCGGCGCCGTCGATGACGTAGCGGAAGAAGTGCCGGGTGCGCTCATCGAAGCGCTCCGCGTTGCGCTGCTGGATCAAGTCCAGGTAGCTGGTGATGGTCCGCAGCGGCTCCTGCAGGTCGTGCGAGGCCGCGAACGCGAAGCGGTGCAGGTCGCGGTTGGACCGCTCCAGCTCCTGCGCCTGGTGGTCGAGGCGCGCGAGCAGCGACGCCACCTCGTACTGGTGCGCCCGCGCGTGCAGCGCCGCGCGCACCGCGCTCGTCAAGGTCGCGGCCCGGCACGGCCGCTCGACCACCGAGACCCGCGCGCGCGGGCCGAAGAGCTCGACGAGCGCGGCGTCGAGGTCGAAGCGCCCGTCGGCGCTGGTCAGCATGATGAACGGCAGCACGGACCACACCGGGTCCCCGTCCAAGGTGGCCGCGAGCTCCAGGGCGGCCTGCTCGTCCACGGCCTCCGCGGCGATGATCACGGCGCCGGCGCCCTCCGGGATCGCGGCGCACAGGTCCTGCAGGCAGGCCTGCGGCTGCGGGTCGAACCCCGCGGCGCTGAGCGCCTCGGCGATCAGCGCCGCGTCGTCGCCGGTCGGCGCCAGGACCAGGCAGCGCAGCGCGCCGCTCACGCACGGTGGTCCACGCCCGGCAGCAGGGCGCCGAGCGGCGGCGCCAGCGACGGGATCCCGGTGAAGATGCCCTGGTAGCCGGCGATGACGTCCTCGATGGCCAGGCGCCCGTCCGCCACGGTCAGCTCGCGGATGGTGTTCTCGTGCGGCCCGTTGCGCTTCTTGACCACCGAGATCGCCTTGCGCACGCGGCCCACCGCCTCGAAGTAGCGCAGCACGATCACGGTGTCGGCCAGGTAGGTGATGTCCGCGGGCGCGATCACGGAATCGACCAGCCCATGCTGGGCGAGCACCATCAGCGTGACCGCGCCCAGGCGGCTGAGCTGGGCGAGCAGCTCGTGCAGGTGCAGGACCAGGAACTGCTCCTGCACCATCGCCTGCAGGTAGCCGTTCAGGCTGTCGATGAGCACCATCCCGAAACCCGCGTGCACGTGGTCGATGACGATGACGGCGACCTCGCCCGGGGTCAGCTCCGCCGGATCGACCTGGATGATGCGCACGCGGCCCTGCGCCACGTACTCCTCGAAGGGCATGCCGAGCCCCGCGCAGCGCGCGAGCAGGTTGCGCGTGCTCTCCTCGAAGGACAGGATCAGCACCCGGTCGCCGCGCTGCGCCGCCGCGAAGGCGAACTGGGCCGACAACACCGATTTTCCGCTGCCGGCCGGTCCGATGATCAGGGTGCTGCTGCCGCGGTCGAGGCCGCCGCCGAGCAGGGCGTCGAGGTTGGCGAGGCCGCCGCTGACCCGGTCCTGCGGGTAGTCGGAGGCCTCCGCGTCGGCGACCAGCCGCGGGAAGACCTGCAGCCCGCCCTTGCGGATGACGTAGTCGTGGTTGCCGCTCTGGTACCCGACTCCGCGCAGCTTGACCACCGACAGGCGCCGGCGCTCGGCGCCGTACTCGGTCTTCAAGGCCTCGAGGCGGATCACGCCGTTGACCATGTTGTCGATGCGCATGTCGGGCGGGATCGTGCCCGGGTCCTCGAGCAGCAGCACGGTCACCGCGCGCGGCGCCAGCAGCTGCTTCAGCGCCAGCATGTGGCGGCGGTAGCGGATCGCCGCCTGGGCGAGCAGGCGCAGCTCGAACAGCGAGTCGAAGACGATGCGCCGCGGGTCGGCCTGCTCGATCAGCTGCGACAGCGCCCTGGTCGCGTGGTTGAGCTCGATCTCGGAGGTGTGGAACACCGTGCTCTGCTCGGACGCCGAGAGCTGCTGCAGCGAGGTCAGCTCGATGATGGAGAGGCCCTCCAACGACCAGCCGTGCGAGGCCGCGATCGCCGCCAGCTCCGCCTTCGTCTCGGAGAGCGTGATGTACAGCACCTTCTCGCCGAGGCGCACGCCCTCGAACAGGAACTGCAGCCCGAGCGTGGTCTTGCCCACGCCCGACGGGCCTTCGATGGCGTACAGGCGGTCGCGGGGCAGGCCGCCGCCCAGGATCTTGTCGAGACCGGCGATGCCGGTGGAGCAGATGTCGGGGCGGTCGGCGGGGGCGGTGAAAACGGGGTTCATATCCTGGCGATGCTATCCAGACGCCTTTGAGCGCCACGACAAATGGGCCAGTGCAAAATGCAGGCATGATCAGCCATCCGGAGCCGGGCGCGACGGACCGACGCGGGCGCGACCATGGTGATAGTGGTGGAGCTCTGCGCTCCAGGCTGATCCCGAGCGCGTCGGATCGCTTCCCGGCGCCAGCCGGAGGACGCGCGGGAGCGCCATGTTTCTCCTTGTCCGCGTGGCGCCTGGGTCGCCTGGCGACGCCCTGCTCCGCCAGGTCGGCGTCCGACATCCATGCGGCGTTGCGCTTCGGCTCGATCGGGGATCCGTTCGCATCCGCGCGCGCCTTGGTGAGCTCCGCCCCGATCAGGAATGTCTGGGACGGGAAATGCACCCAGATGAGGAGCACGGCCAGCGAGGCGACGGAACCATGGGACGTGGCGACCGCGTTCTTCCCCAGGTAGAGCCCGATGAGCAGCTCGATCAGGGCGCCACGCCCTGCGCCCCGCGAGTCGCCTGACGCAGGAATCCATGGAGGACCCAGCACGTCGCAGCGATCGTGACCGACCAGAAGACGAGAAACGGGAGGGTCACTTCGCTGAACAGATGCGATGCGGGGTCCCAGGCGCCGCGCTCGCCCACGGCGACGATTCCCAGGAAGGGCGACAGGAACGCCGAAGGGAAGTGGGGATTCGATCCGAACAGCATGCTCACCGGGAACCACCCGGCGAGCCACACGGACCAGGCGATGACCCGGTATCTCATGGCCATCACTGCGACCGGTAGGGAGCTCTCATCCCGCGGCCGATGAGCGCATGCATCACGCGTGAACGGCCGAACGGGATCGTGTCGACAGCGTGCACGCGGGCGAGGTCAGAGACCCTCGGAGGTGCATCAACCGACGCCTTCCGAGCCTCCCGGGCCGTCGCCCAGGCACCACGCTGCGGCCAGGGCATGCTTGTAGTGCCACCCGGCGGTCCGAGGCTGGGGGCTGCAACCACCGTTCCCTGGAGCTCATCATGACATGCCTTCCTGCCTTCGCGTTGGCGCTGGCCTGCGGCGGTCCCATCCAGGCGGCCGACGCGACGGTCACCATCCGCCCCGTCCAGGTCGTCTGCCTGGCCGAAGTCCCGGCCGGGGCGCCGCGGGACGCGCAGAGCGTGAAGTTCACCAAGGGGTTCTCCGTCGGTTACCTGATCGAGGGCGAGGACATCATCGGCCTCGACAAGAAGAGCCTGACCATCGAGCACATCCTGCTGCCGGGGGGCAAGGACATCACGAAGAAGCGCAACGGTAAGGACAACTTCGAACTGGGCGCGTTCCCCGAGGTCTCGGACGACGGCCGGTTCGGGTTCTTCACGGTCGAGTCGGACGAGCACGTGTTCGGCAAGGCGGACGGACTGGACATCACGGGCACCATCGGCGTGCGCATCGCTTCCGACCTCAAGACCGCGCAGTCCAAGCCGCACCCGCTCGGCGCCAACGACGCCGAACCGGTCGACGGCTTCACGGTGACCTTCGGCCCAGGACCGGACGCGGACAAGGTGCCGGATTTCATCAAGCAGAGCTACAAGGACAAGGTCCCGCTCCGGGTGGCGGGTCCGCTGGAGAAGGTCGCCGAGGTGCGGCTCGTCGTCGCCGGCAAGGAGCTCGAACCCAACGAGTGGTCCAGCGCCGACACCGGCACGCGCACCTACTTCTTCCCGAAGGGCGACGGCGCCAACGCCGGAGCGCTGCGCATCAAGTACTGGCAGAAGCTCAAGGTGGTCGTCGTCCCGTTCCACCATCCGTGACCGCACCGCCCGGTCCGTTGCCGCGGTCCGGCACCGCGCGCCAGGGAGCGCGCCTGCTCGCGCTGCTCGCGGTGGCCGCGCCGCTGCCTGCCATCGATGCCGCCGATGCCACCCGGACCATCGCCATCACCGTGGCGCTCCTGGGGATCGCGGCCGTCATCCCACCCGCGTGCGCGCTCGCCGCCTACGCCGTCGCGCTCCGGAGCGATTGGCGGGCGGCGTCCGCGACCATTCCCCACCTGCTGCTGGTCGCCATCATCGAGATCGTGGTGGCGCACTTCAGCTGGCACCTGGCGGTGCTGCTGTACGCCCTGATGCTGATGGTCCTGCCGTGCGAAATCTGGCGCAAGGCCGAGAGCGCGTGGCGACTGCCCCTGATGGCCCTGTCGGTGATCCCGACGGTGGTCAGCGCGGCGCTGGTGGCCGTGGCCTTCGCCTTCTTCACGGTGTAGGCCTACGCGCGCCGGCCCGCCTCACTTCCCGGACAGCTCCCGCGCGCACCGGTCGAAGAACGCCACGTCCCCCGCGAGCTGCGGCACGAACTCCGCGCGCGCCTTGTCCGGGTCCTTGGGCTTCACGTCGTACTCGATGGTCAGCACGCCCTTGAAGCCGAGCTCCTTCAGCGCGACCAGGCAGCCCTTGATGTCGACGATGCCCGTGCCGAAGGGCGTGTCGACCTTCTTGGCGTCGACGTCCTTGAGGTGGAGCTGGATGATGCGCTTGCCCAGCGTGCGCAGCGCGGCCGGCGCACTGATGCCGCGGCGGCCGTAGTGGCCGACGTCGGCGCAGGCGCCGAAGGTGTCGGGCAGGCCGGCGGTCTCGGCCAGCACCTGCTCAGGCGGGTAGTCGTCGGGGTGGTTGTGGATCGCGATCTTGATGCCGTACTCGGTCGCGACCTTCACCAGCAGGTCGGTGGGCCTGCTCTCGATGCCCAGGTTCTCGTCGCCCAGGTCCTTGAGGAAGGCGAACAGCCTGCGCAGCTTGGCCTCGCGCTTCGCGGGGTCCGGCTCCTTCTCGTCCTCGGGGTGGTGGACGATGCCGCAGCTCACCAGCTTGATGCCGCAGCTGGCGAGCTTGGCCTTGAAGGCCGCGAGGTCCTCTGCCGCCATGTCCGGGCCGACGCCCTTGAGCTTCTTCTCCTTGTCGCCGGCGCGCAGGTCCTGGCCCAGGTTCAGCTCGTAGTACTTCACCCCCAGGCCGTGGATGATGTCGAGCTGCTCGAAGACCGGGAACATCGCCAGGGTGTAGCCCTTCAGCGCCAGCCGCCAGCCGAGCGCCTCGGCGGCGCTGTCGTCGCGTTCGGCCGCCGGCGCGCTGGCCGCGAAAAGGAGCAGGAGCAGGGCCAGGATGGGGGTGCGGTGCATGCGTAAATCCTGTCCTGGGGCCGGTTGGCGGCAATGGTCGCCGACCGCGGGAGGTGGGGGTAAGGTTTCTCCTATGTCGGTGACGGCCGTCCGCTCACGGGGTTTCCCTTCCCGCCGACGCGGAGCCTGGCACCCTGGCCTGGCCGAGGCCGCTGGATCTCCGCTATCAGTATCCGGCGGCGACGCGCCGCTGCGGGTATCATCCCTCCTTCGACCCCCTCTGCTCCGGAACCGCCCATGCGCCTCGTCCCGCTGGTCTTCGCGCTCAGCATCCTCGTGGCGGGGGCGCGCGCCGACGCGGCCCAGGCCCCGACCCCGCCCCCCGGTGACGATGCCGCGACCGCCGGGCAGCCGCCGCCGTCCGGCGTGGCCGACCGCGCCGAGGCGGAGGGCGCCGTGAAGCTCGGCAAACAGGCCATGAAGGAAGCGGCCGAAGCCCCCAACCGCGCGCTGGACGCGGTGGTCGCCTTCACCAAGGCCCTGCCGTACTATGAAAAGGCCGGCGAGACCGACACCGTCGCCGACCTGGAAGCGGACCTCTTCTGGTGCCGCAAGCACCTCGACAGCGCCGCCCTCAAGGACCTGGCCGCCAAGCCGGGTGGCGACGACGGCGTGAAGGAGGCCCTCGCCAAGGCCGACGCGGTGACCGGCAAGGCGGTGAAGCAGGACGAGGCCGAGGCCTACACGGCGCGCGCCCAGAAGTTCGCCGCCGAGCACCCGCAGGACCTGGACGGCATCATCGCGCACTACATCGAAGTCGCGGAGCGCTTCCCGGGCACGCCCGCCGCCATCGCGGCGCAGAAGCTGAGCCTGGAAGCGCAGGACCGCCAGCGCGCCCAGTACAAGGCCGCCGAGCAGGCGCGCCTCGGCACGCTGTTCACCCGCTCGGCCGGCGCCGCCGGCGGCCTGGCCCCGGTGCCCGCGGCCGCCGCGCTGCGCACCGAGGTGGTGGCGGTGCGCAAGCTCTACAAGGACCTCTACGCCCGCACCAAGCCGGCGCAGAAGCGCCAGCTGGCGGTGAAGCTGCTGCGCGAGGTGGCGAACTCGAAGGACGACCCCCTCGCCCAGTACGCGCTCCTCAGCGAAGCCACCGACCTGGGCATCGCGGTCTCGGACTGGTACATCGCCTTCACCGCCTGCGACACCATGGCGCGCTCGTTCGCCGGCGTCGACGCCAAGGCGCGCAAGAAGGAGGTCTTCGCCAAGGCGCACGGCCCCACCCCGCAGGCCATCATCAAGCTGCTCGACGCGCCCGACGACGCGGTGGCGAACGCGCTGGTCGGCCGCTACTTCTGCTTCGAGCGCGGCACCTGGGGAGTCGGCCTGCCGCTGCTCGCGCACGGCGACGACGCCGACCTCAAGGCGGTGGCGGAGCTGGACCTCAAGAAGCCCGCCGCCGCCGGCCCGCAGGTCGAGCTCGGCGACAGGTGGTACGCGCTGGCCAAGAAGGCGCGGCAGCCGGTGCAGGACCGCATGCTGGCCCGCGCCGCCGGCTGGTACCGCCGCGCCGAACCCGGCCTGACCGGCGTCACGCGCGAGCGCATCAGCCAGCGCGCCGACGAGATCTACCAGCAGGTGCCCGAGCCCGACATCGACTACGCGCACATCACCGTCAAGCAGTGGGACCGCCTCAAGGCCAAATCCATCGACATCGCCGCCACCAGCCCCGGCACCGACCTGGGCGTGGTGCTGGTGAAGGGCGACGCGCTCATCGTCGTGCCGCACCCGACCGACACCTGGACCATGCACTACGAGCGCTGGCACTGGTCCGACGGGGCCGCCAACGTCTTCGACACCGACGCCACCGGCACCATCCCGAAGGAGCACGGCCACCGCTACATGGACAGCGGGCCCAAGGGCATCATCGGCGTGATGCTGGTGACGGTGGGCACCGACGCCCCGGTGCGCCCCGGCGAGATCAGCGGCGAGGGCAAGGTGCTGATCGGCGCCAACCTGCCGACCAAGGGGCACAACAACGCGAACGGCGCCGGCCGCATCCGCGTCAAGGTCCTCGAGCCCGACGACGACGTCGCCGAACCGGCGGAAACGGCGGCGGAGCCGACCGCACCCTGACGCGGGGCCGCTGGGCCGATCCGGCAGGCGCGACCGCCAACGGGTCAGGATGCGCCATTTGCACCGTGCTTCCGCGGCGGCGGCGCGGACGATCCCCGCCTCAAGGGGACCCCATGACGCACCGTGCCGCCGCTCCGATCCACTCCGACCCCCTCGGGCGGTTCAACCAGGCGCTGCTCGACCACGGCGGCAAGGCGGTCACCACCAGCGCGACCGGCGGCGTCGACCTGCCGCTGCTGCTGGTGGCGATGGGCAGGCTGGAGTTCACGCACAGCCCGGCCGCCCTGCAGGCCAATGGGCTCTACAAGGCCGGATTCACCCACGCCGGAGCGGCGCGCGGAGACCAGCCGGCCGTGACGGAGGTGGAGTCCCCGAGCCGCGAATCCGCCATCGTCGAGGCGGCGACCGCGGCGCTGCTGAAGCTGTGAGGTCCTCGACGCGCGGGTTGCGCTGACGCGGACGCGCAGGCGCGCAGGAGGGGTTCGATCTCCCTACGGCTTCTCCTCCGTCGCTCTCTGCCTCCATGTCGATTCCCCTCCATGAGACCTCGACGAGGAATCGACATGGAGGCACAGGGAGGGACGGAAGGAAGAGGGACCGCAGACCGCGGAGGTCCTGGGTCCCACTGGCCGTACCGGTGGACCTGCTTCGACGCGCCCTCACCCGTGAGATGCTGCCGGCGCCGCGCAGATGCCCGCGCACCACTCCGCGACCTTGCGCTCGATCGCGTCGCGGATCACGCGCGTGTGGGCCAGCTTCTCCGCGGGCGTGCCCTGCAGGGCGGACGGATCGGGGAATCCCCAGTGCAGGCGCCTGGTGCGTCCCGGGAAGACCGGGCAGCGCTCGGCGCTGGTCTCGTCGCAGACGGTGATGGCGTAGGCGAAATCGCGGCCGGAGGCGATCATGGCGGCGACGCTCTTGGTCAGGTTCCCCGAGATGTCGATGCCCTTCTCGCGCATCGCCTCGACCACCACGGGATTCAGCTTCCCCGGTTCGATGCCGGCGCTGTGGGCCGTGAAGCGGCCAGGGCAGGCGCGGGCGAGGAAGGCCTCGGCCATCTGGCTGCGCGCGCTGTTGTGGATGCAGACGAAGATGACGTGGTCGTTCATGGCAGCGGGTCCAGGTGGGTCGGGGAATGGCGCGTTGGCGCCACCGCGTGCGCCTCGGCGGACGACGGCGGAACCAGCCAGCGGAAGAGCCAGGTGGCCGCAGCGGCACCGGCGAGCTGCGCCAGGATGAAGCCCGGAGCATCGACCGGCCGGATCCCCGAGAAGGTGTCCGTCAGGCTGCGGGCGATGGTGACGGCGGGGTTGGCGAACGAGGTCGAGGCCGTGAACCAGTACGCGGCGGTGATGTAGGCGCCCACCGCGAACGGCACCAGGCGGGGATGCGCGCGGGAGCACCCCCAGATGACCGACAGCAGGCCGAACGTCGCGAGGCCCTCGCTGAACACCTGGCTGGCGCCGTGGCGCGCGTGCTGCGAGGCGGTGAATGGCGGCAGTCCGAACATCGCGTGGGCCGCCGCGACCCCGGCCACGGCGCCGACCACTTGGGCGAGCACATAGCCCGGCACCGCCCGCCACGCCAGGCCACCCTGCAGCGCGTCGGCGAGCGACACCGCCGGGTTGAAGTGCGCGCCCGAGACCGGGCCGAACGCCAGGATGAAAGCCACCAGGCCGGCGCCCGTGGCCACGGTGTTCGCCAGCAGCGCGAGGGCGACGTTGCCGCCCGCCAGGCGTTCGGCCATGATCCCGGATCCGACCACGGTGGCGAGCAGCAGCGCGGTGCCCAGCGCCTCGGCGACGAGGCGGCGGGCCATGGAGGGCTGGACCGTCATCGCTCAGGCCGGGCAGCAGGCCGAGGCGGCCACGCGCGCCGCGCAGCCGGCCACCGTCGCTGGTGAGATCGTGGTTGAGGACGTAGATCTCCCAGGAGACGCCGTCCGGGTCCCTGACCCAGAACTTGTCCTGGTTGGCGTGGCAGCAGTCCACGCCGATCTCGACGCGCGTGGGCAGTCCAGCGGCCTGGACGCGCTGCAGCTGCCGCTGCACCTCATGGGTGCGTGGTCAGCTGGATGCCCAGGTGGCTGAGCGCGCCGCCGGCCTGCACGGCGTCGCCCTGCGACAGGGCAGGTTCACGGGCCCCCACGCAGGCAGGAACTTCGCGTAGCCGGGCAGCAGCTTGACCGGCTCGGCGCCGAACAGGGCGCGGTAGAAGTCCACGCTGCGCGCCAAGTCGCCGACCTGGAGGTGCAGGTGGACCTTCGGCGCGGTCAGGGGTTCGGTGGCAGCGACGCGGGCGGTCGCGGTCGTGGGCGGAGTGGCTGGGCAGCACGGCATGGCGGTCTCCTTCGGGGTCAGCAGCAGGCGGTGAGGATGCGCACGAGGTCGACCACCATCTCGCGGCGCACCGACGACAGCACGAAGCGCTCCTGGCGCTGGCGCTCGATGAGCCCCGCGCGCTCGAGCTGGTCGAGGTGGTGGGACAGCGTCGGGCCCGGCAGGGCGAGCGCGGCCTGGATGGCGTTGGCCGGGGTCGGCTCCGCCGCCTGCACCAGGTGGAAGAACACGCGCAGGCGGTCGAGGTGGGCCAGGGCCTTCAAGGCGGCGACGTGCTCCCGCGTCGCCGCGAGGGGCCCGCACGCGACCGCGCAGGCCGGGCCGCAGGCGCCCGCCTTGGCTTTCTTTCTCATAGTTTCTAATTTATGAAATAATGGAAATAGTCAAGGGGTGGGGACCACCACCCGCCACGCGGTCGCGCCACGGTCGCGAGCCCCGCCGCGGCCATGCTCATTACCACAAGTCCCCCGCCTCCACGCCCCGGATGCGGTCGAACTGCTCTGAAATCTGCGCAATCTCCCCAAATCTGCGGATTCTTCTTCGGAAGATCCGCAGAAGAATCCGCAGATTTGGGGAGATTGCGGTAGATTCGACTGAGTGTGATCACATCCACTGCGGTGACTTGCGGGTAATGAGGTGGCCGCGGCCCTGGGCCGCCGGCGCCCGCTCACTCCCCGACCATGTCCTCCGCCCGCACCCACGCGTCGAACTCCGCCGCGGTGACCTGCCCCGAGGCCAGCGCGGCCGCGCGCAGCGGCAGTCCCTGGGCGTGCGCAGCCTTGGCGATCGCCGCCGCGCGGTCGTAGCCCAGGTGCGGCACCAGCGCGGTCACCAGCATCAGCGAGCGCTCCACCAGCTCGGCGATGCGCGCGCGGTTCGCGACGAGGCCGGCCACGCAGTGGTCGGTGAAGCCGGCCATCGCGTCGCCGAGCAGGCGCACGCTCTGCAGGAAGGCGTGGGCGATCAGCGGCTTGAAGGCGTTGAGCTCGAGGTTGCCCATGGCCGCGCCCACCCCGATCGCCACGTCGTTGCCCAGCACCTGGCAGCACACCATGGTCATGGCCTCGCACTGGGTGGGGTTGACCTTGCCGGGCATGATCGAGCTGCCCGGCTCGTTGGCGGGCAGGGTCAGCTCGCCCAGGCCGCAGCGCGGGCCCGAGGCCAGCCAGCGCAGGTCGTTGGCGATCTTCATCAGCGCGGTGGCCAGGGCCTTGAGCGCGCCGTGCGCCGCGACCAGGGCGTCGTGGCCGGCGAGGGCCGCGAAGGGGTTGGCGGCCCGGCGCAAGGGCAGTCCGCAGCGCGCGGCGAGCGCCGCGGCGACGCCGGCCCCGAAGCCGGGGTGGGTGTTGAGCCCGGTGCCCACCGCGGTGCCGCCGATGGCGAGCTCGTGCAGCCCGTCGAGCTGCGCGGACAGCGCCGCGCCACCGAGCGCGAGCTGCGCCACGTAGCCGGAGAACTCCTGCCCGAGGGTCAGCGGGGTCGCGTCCTGCAGGTGGGTGCGGCCGATCTTGACGATGCCGGCGAACTCCGCCGCCTTGGCCGCGAGGGCGGCGCGCAGGCGCGCCAGCGCCGGCAGCAGGCGCCGCTCCAGGCCGACGGCGGCGGCGACGTGCATGGCGGTGGGGAAGACGTCGTTCGAGGACTGGCCGAGGTTGACGTCGTCGTTCGCGTGCACCAGGCGCGCCAGGCCGCGGGCGCCGCCGAGCAGCTCCGAGGCGCGGTTGGCCAGCACCTCGTTGAGGTTCATGTTGGTCTGGGTGCCCGAGCCGGTCTGCCACACCGCGAGCGGGAACTCCTGGTCGTGGTGGCCGGCGATGACCTCGTCCGCGGCGCGCGCGATGGCCCCGGCCTTGGCGGGGTCGAGCAGGCCGAGGTCGCGGTTGACCTGCGCGGCCGCGCGCTTGACCTCGGCGAGCGCCACCACCAGCTCCGGCGGCATGCGCTCGGTCGAGATGCGGAAGTGCTCGCGCGAGCGCTGCGTCTGCGCGCCCCACAAGCGCGCGGCGGGAACGGCGATGGTGCCGAAGGAGTCGGCCTCCGCGCGCGTCTCCCCGCCGGCGGGATCGGGCTCCGTTCCTCGTCCCACGCTTCAGCTCCCCAGCAGGTCGCGCAGCGCGTAGGGCAGGATGCCGCCGTGGCGGAAGTACCCGGCTTCCACCGCGGTGTCGATGCGCGAGCGCAGGGTCAGCGTGCGGTCGGCCCCCGAGGGACCGTGGATGACCAGCTCCACCGCCTGCTGCGGCCGCAGGCCCTCCGGCGGCAGCACCACGTCGAAGGTCTCCTCGCCGGTGATACCGTGCGCGCCGCCCTCCGGCAGCTGCAGGGGCAGCACGCCCATGCCGACCAGGTTGGAGCGGTGGATGCGCTCGAAGCTGCGCGCGACCACCGCGCGCACGCCCAGCAGGCGCGTGCCTTTCGCGGCCCAGTCGCGGCTGGAGCCGGTGCCGTACTCCTCGCCGGCGAAGACCAGGGTCGGCGTGCCCGCGGCCAGGTAGCGCTGCGCGGCCTCGTGGATGGTCAGCACCTCGCCGCCGGGCTGGAAGCGCGTCAGGCCGCCCGCCGGCTGGCCGCCGTCGCGCGCGCGGCGGCAGCATCAGGTTGCGGATGCGCACGTTGGCGAAGGTACCGCGCACCATCACCTCGTGGTTGCCGCGGCGCGCGCCATAGCTGTTGAAGTCCTGGGGGGCGACGCCGCGCTCGCGCAGCCAGCGCCCGGCCGGCGATGCGGTCGCGATGGTCCCGGCCGGGCTGATGTGGTCGGTGGTCAGCGAATCGCCGAAGATCGCCAGCGCGCGCGCGCCGCGGATCGCCGTCGGCGCCGGCGGCTCGAGCGCGAAGTCCGGCGAAGAACGGCGGCTCGGCGATGTAGGTCGACGGCGCCCACGGGAAGAGCGCGCCGCGCGCGGCGGGGACCGCGTCCCACAGCGCGCCGCCCCGGCCCGCCTCCTGGTAGCGCGCGCGGTAGGCCGCGGGGTCCTGCGCGCGCGGCGCCAGCGCGGCGAGCTCGTCCGCGCCCGGCCACAGCTCGCGCAGGAACACCGGCCGCCCGTCGGCGCCGTTGCCGAGCGGTTCGCGGTCGAGGTCGATGCCGATCCGCCCGGCGATGGCGAAGGCGACCACCAGGGGCGGGCTCATCAGCAGGTTGGCGCGGATCGCGGGGTGGATGCGCGCCTCGAAGTTGCGGTTGCCGGAGAGCACCGCGGCGCACACCAGGTCGTGGTCCGCGATGCACGCCTCGATGGGCGGCGCGAGCGGCCCGGAGTTGCCGATGCAGGTGGTGCAGCCGTAGCCGGCGACCGCGAAGCCGAGGCGCTCGAGCGGCGCCAGCAGGCCGGTCGCGGCCAGGTAGTCGGTCACCACCCGCGACCCCGGCGCGAGCGAGGTCTTGACGTGCGGTGCGCACGCGCAGTCCGCGCGCCACCGCCTTCTGCGCGAGCAGGCCGGCGGCGAGCATCACCCCGGGGTTGGAGGTGTTGGTGCACGAGGTGATCGCGGCGATGACCACGTCGCCGTGGCCGAGCTCGAGGCCGGGCCGCTCCGCATCGGGCTGCGCCGCGGGCGACGGCAGGTGCGCGGCCTCGACCATCTCGACCTCGTGGCGCAGCACCGTGCCGGCCTGGTCGGACTCGCTGGTGGACGCGCCGCTGACGCCCGCATCGGTGAGCGCGACGGGGCTGGCGGTGCGGTGCGCCGCGGACTGCAGCTCGCCGGGCGCGCCGCGCTCCGCCGCGACTCCGGGCCCGGCGGCGGGCGGCGCCGGGTAGCGCGCGGCGAGCTGATCAGGCGGCTTCCCGTAACCGCCCGCCGCCGTCGGCGCGGCGAACAGCTCCGCGAAGCGCGCCTTCAGCGCGGGCAGCGGGACGCGGTCCTGGGGCCGGCGCGGGCCGGCGACGCTGGGCGCCACGCTGGCGAGGTCGAGCTCCACCACCGCGCTGTAGTCGAGGGCGCCCGGCAGCGGCATGCCGAACATGCCCTGGTGGGTGAGCCAGGCGCGCAGCGCCGCGATGCCGTCCGCGGGGCGGCCGGTGGCGGCGAAGTAGCGCAGGGTCTCGCCGTCGACCGGGAAGTAGCCCATGGTCGCGCCGTACTCGGGGGCCATGTTGGCGATGGTCGCGCGGTCCGGCACGCTCAGCGTGGCCGCCCCGGCGCCGAAGTACTCGACGAACTTGCCCACCACGCGCGCGCCGCGCAGCAGCTCGGTGAGGCGCAGCACCAGGTCGGTGGCGGTCGCGCCCGCGGGCAGCGCGCCGTGCAGGTGGACGCCGACCACGTCGGGCAGCAGGAACGAGATCGGCTGGCCGAGCATCGCCGCCTCCGCTTCGATGCCGCCGACGCCCCAACCGACCACGCCGAGGCCGTTGATCATGGTGGTGTGCGAGTCGGTGCCGACCACGGTGTCGGGAAAGGCGACGCCGCCCACCTCCCACAGCGGCCGCGCGAGGTGCTCGAGGTTGACCTGGTGGCAGATGCCGACGCCGGGCGGCACCACCGCCAGGCGCGCGAAGGCCCGCTCGCCCCACTTGATGAAGGCGAAGCGCTCGGCGTTGCGCTGGGCCTCCAGGCGCATGTTCTCGGCGAGCGCCCGGTCCGTGCCGTAGGCGTCGATCTGCACGGAGTGGTCGATGACCAGGTCCATCGGCACGCGCGGTTCGACCACCGCCGGGTCGCGGCCCAGGCGCTGCGCGGCGCTGCGCATCGCCGCCAGGTCGCAGATCAGCGGCACCCCGGTGAAGTCCTGCAGCAGGATGCGCGCCACCACCAGCGGCACCTCGGCGGTGCGCGGCGCCTGCGGCCGCCACCCGGCCAGCGCGCGCACGTGCTCCTCGGTGACCTTGAGGCCATCGCGGTTGCGCACGACGCCCTCCAGCACCACGCGCAGCGACACCGGCAGCCGCGCCACCGCGCCCAGCCCGGCGCGCTCCAGCGCCGCGAGCGCGTGCAGCCGCCCACGGCGCCCGGGGGCGATCGGGAACTCCTCGAGGGTCTCCGGCAGGGCCATGCGCGCGCTCCCGAGCCCGCGGCGCGCAGCGCCGCCGCAGAAGCTCGCGGGTACGCTAGCGGAGCGTCACCGCGGCGGAAAGACCTACTCGACGGACGTGGAACCGCCGACGCTGCCGAGACTGCAGGGATGGGGGCTTGCCCTGCGCGTGGCGATCCCGGAGCGGACGCCGCAGCGGCGCGCGCCGCCTGCCGACTGATGGACCACCGCACGTCTCCTCACGCCCGAACCATTCCGGGACTGATCGGCTCGCTCCTGCGTGCCTCCCCTCCGTTTCTCTGTGTCTCCATGTCGACTCCTCTTCTTGGGGTCCTTCGAAGAGGGTCGACATGGAGACACAGTGAAACGGAGGTGGGAAGGATAGGAGATCCGAGCCACCCATCCCAGCGAAGCAACCATCCGTTGCCAGGTGGGCGGGTGATGCCGGGCTTTCCCGATGGGGAGCAGCAGGCGGAGCCGACCTCTTCGGGTCACGCAGCTCCCCACGCGCAACGCGCACCTGGCCCCACCTCCACCCCCGTACAACGTTCGAGATTCCCCTCAGCGCTTCCGCTTGCCTACCGTACGTACTGCCACAGCATACGCAAACGTTTGCGCAAACCATGACCCTGAAACGCATAGCCCAGCTCACCGGCGTCAGCATCGCCACCGTGTCCCGCGTCCTGGCGGGCAAGGGCGAGGCGAACCGCATCACGCCCGCGACCGCGGCGGCGGTGACGGCGGCGGCCGAGCGCATCGGCTTCCGCCCCAGCCAGCTGGCGCGCTCGCTGCGCAGCGGGCGCAGCGCGCTGATCGGCATGATCGTGCCCGACATCGCCAACCCCTTCTTCGCCGCGATCGCGCGCCAGGTCACCCTGGCGGCGGAGACCCGCGGCTACTCGGTGCTGCTGGGCGACAGCCGCGAGGACGACGCCGGCGAGCACCGCCTGGTGCAGCGCCTGCGCGACCGCCGCATCGAAGGCCTGGTGGTGTGCCCGGTGGGCGTGCAGCAGGCCCACCTCGCCGCGGCGCAGGCGGCCGGGCTGCCGCTGGTGGTGGTCGACCGCGGTTTCGCCGAGGGCACCCTGCCGACCGTCACCAGCGACCACGCCCAGGGGGCGCAGGCCCTGGCCGCGCTGCTGCTGCGCGCGGGGCACCAGCGCATCGGCCTGCTCCAGGGCCGCGCCGGCACCCTGCCCAACGACGAGCGCGTCGCGGCCTTCACCGCGGCGCTGCGCGCGGCCGGGGTGCGCCTGCCCGCCGCCCACGTGCGCGGCGACGCGTTCAGCGAGGAGTCCGGCCGCGACGCCGCGCTGGCCCTGCTGCGCGCCGAGCCGGGCATCACCGCGCTGTGCGCGCTCAGCAACCAGATCGCCCTGGGCGTGCTGCGCGCCGCGGCCACGCTCGGCCGCGCGGTGCCGCGCGACCTCTCGCTCGCCACCTTCGACGACCTGCCGCACGCCGAGTTCCTGAGCCCGGCGCTGACCACCGCCTGCCAGGACGTGCCCGCGCTCGGCCGGCGCGCCGCCGAGATGCTGCTCGCCGGCATCGCCGGCGCCGCCCCCGAGGGCGCGCGCATCCAGCGCGTCCCGGTCACGGTCGTCGAACGCGCCTCGATCGCCCCGCCCCCCCGCCCGTCCCAGGAGACCCGATGACCACCACGCCCCTGCTCCGCCGCGTCCTGCTCGCCGCGCTCGCCGCCGGTCTGACCGCCGGCCTCGCCGGCGCCGCCGAACCGCGCGCGCCCATCGGCATCATCTTCGACACCGACCTGGGCAACGACGTCGACGACGTGCTCGCGCTCGGCATCCTCAACGCCTTCCAGGAGCGCGGCGAGTGCCGGCTGCTGGCGGTGACCACCACCAAGGACCACGACCTGGTCGCGCCGTTCATCGACTGCATCAACACCTACTACGGCCACGGCGACGTCCCCATCGGCGTCTGCCACAGCCACGTCACCCCGGGCGACAGCCGCATGCTGCACCTCGCCGAGCAGAAGGACGGCGGGACGCTGCGCTACCCCCACCGCCTGATGAGCGGCAAGGACGCGCCGCCCGCGGTCGAAGTGCTGCGCAAGGCCCTGGCCGGCGCGCGCGACGGCGGCGTGGTCATCGTCCAGGTCGGCTTCTCGACCAACCTGGCGGCGCTGCTGGACTCGCCGGCCGACGCCATCTCGCCGCTCGCCGGCGCCGACCTGGTCAAGGCCAAGGTCCCGTACATCTCGATCATGGCCGGCGACTTCACCGGCAAGAACTACCGCGAGTACAACATCACCAACGACATCCCGGCGGCGAAGAAGCTCGCCAGCGCCTGGCCCACGCCGATCATCTGGAGCGGCTTCGAGGTCGGCCTGCAGGTCGCCACGCCGCACGTCAGCATCGAGCGCGACTACGCCTACGTCGCGCACCACCCGCTGCCCGAGGCCTACTACCTGTACCAGCCGCCGCCCCACGACCGCCCGGCCTGGGACCTGACCGCTGCGCTGTACGCGGTGCGCCCGGACCGCGGCTACTACGCGCTCTCGCCGACCGGGAAGGTCACCGTCGCCGACGACGGCGTGACGACCTTCACGCCCGGCGAAGGCCAGCAGCGCTACCTGCGCCTGGACGGCGACCAGCGCGCGCGCGTGACCGAGACCCTGATGCTGCTCGCCAGCGAGCCGCCGAAGGCCCATTGACCGTGCGTATCGCCCTCGCCGTGGTCGGCTCGATCAACAACGACATCGTGGTGCGCTGCGCCGCCCTGCCGCGCCCCGGCGAGACCGTCACCGGGCGCGACCTGCGCGAGGTCGGCGGCGGCAAGGGCGCCAACCAGGCGGTCGCCGCCGCGCGCCTGGGCGCAGCCACGGTGATGATCGGCCGCACCGGATCCGACGCGGCGGGCCAGCGCCTGCGCGCCGCCCTGGCCGCGGAAGGCGTCGAGGTGCCGGCCGGCCTGGTGTCGCCCGGCAGCAGCGGTGTGGCGATCATCGCCGTCGAGGACGGCGGCGAGAACTGCATCCTGCTGGTGCCCGGCGCCAACGCGCTGCTGGCGCCGGCCGACGTGGCGGCCCACGCCGCGCGCATCCGCGCGGCGGGCGTACTGCTCCTGCAGCTCGAGGTGCCGGTCGAGACCGTGCTCGCCGCCGCCGCGGTGGCGCGCGCCGCCGGCGTGCGCGTGCTGCTCGACCCCGCTCCTGCGCCGGTGGCCATCGACCGGGCGCTGCTCGCCGTCGACCTGATCTCTCCCAACCGCAGCGAGGCCGAGGCCATCCTGGGCCGCCCCTTGCCGGACACCGCCGCCGCCATCGCCGCCGCGCGCGAGCTGGTCGCGCGCGGCGCCGGCGCCGCGGTCATCACCCTGGGCGGCGCCGGCGCGGCCTGGTGCGCCGACGGGGCCAGCGGCCACCTGCCCGCGATCCCGGTGCGGGCGATCGACACCACCGCCGCCGGCGACGCCTTCAAGGCCGCCCTGGCGCTGCGCTGGGCCGAGGGCGCGAGCGTGCCCGAGGCCGCGCGCTTCGCCCTCGCCGCCGGCGCCCTCGCCGCGAGCCGCGCCGGCGCGCAGCCCAGCCTGCCGCGCCGTGGCGAGGTCGAGGACCTGCTCGCCACCGCCTTCCCCACCGCCCGGAGCCAGCCATGACCATCCCCCTGCGCCTCGGCGCCGCCGTCACCACCCTGCTGCTCGCGCTGCTCGCCGGCGGGTGCGGCGACCAGCCGGCGCCGGGCGGCGCGGCGGCCCCGGCCGCGCCCGCCGGCAGGCCGAAGATCGCGCTGGTGATGAAGTCGCTGGCCAACGAGTTCTTCGCCGCCATGGCCGACGGCGCGCAGCGCCACCACGGCGCGCACGCCGCGGACTACGACCTGGTGGTCAACGGCATCAAGGACGAGCGCGACCTGCAGCGCCAGGTCGCCCTCGTCGACGAGATGGTGGCCGGCGGCGCGCGCGCCATCGTCATCGCGCCCGCCGACTCCAAGGCGCTGGTGCCGGCGCTGCGCCGCGCGCGCGCCGCCGGCGTGGTGGTGGTGACCATCGACAACCGCCTCGACGCCGACGTCCTCAAGGCCGAGGGCCTGGTGGTGCCCTTCGTCGGGCCGGACAACCGCGCCGGCGCGCGCACGGTCGCCGAGCACCTGGCCAAGCAGCTCAAGGCCGGCGACGAGGTCGCGATCCTCGAAGGCATCCGCACCTCGTTCAACGGCGCCCAGCGCCGGCTCGGCTTCGAGGACGCGTGCAAGGCCGCCGGGCTGGCCGTGGTCGACTCCCAGAGCGCGCAGTGGGACACCGCCCAGGCCAGCACCATCGCCGCGTCGCAGCTCACCAGCCACCCGCAGCTCAAGGCCATCCTCGCCGCCAACGACAGCATGGCGCTGGGCGCGGTCGCCGCGGTGAAGGCCGCGGGCAGGGCCGGGGCCGTGCAGGTCGTGGGCTTCGACGACATCCCGGCGGTGCGCGAGGCGCTCAAGGCCGGCACCATCCTCGCCACCGCCGACCAGCACGGCGACCAGCTCGCGGTCCACGGCATCGAGCTGGCGCTGCGGCTGCTCGCCGACCCCAAGGCGGCGGTCGCCGACCACGAGACGCCGGTCGACCTGGTCACCGCGGCGGACGTCGGGACGGACACGAAGTGAGCGAGGCGCTGCTCGAGCTGTCCGGCATCGGCAAGACCTACGCAGCACCCGTGCTGGCGGAGGTCGACCTCGCCTTCCGCGCCGGCGAGGTGCACGCCCTGCTCGGCGCCAACGGCGCGGGCAAGAGCACGCTCAGCCGCATCATCGCCGGCCTGGTGCCGCCCAGCGCGGGCACCATGCGCCTGGCGGGCCAGCCCTACGCGCCGCGCGACAAGCAGGCCGCCGAAGCGTGCGGGATCCAGATCGTCCAGCAGGAGCTCAACCTCATCCCGACCCTGAGCGTGGCCGAGAACCTGCTGCTGACGCGCCTGCCGCGGCGCTGGGGCGTCATCGATCGGCGCGCGCTGCGCGCCGAGGCCGCGCGCATCCTCGCCGGCGCCGGCCTCGCCGCGCTCGACCCCGGCACGCCCGTGGCCGCGCTCGGCGTCGGCCACCAGCAGCTGCTCGAGATCGCCGGCGCGCTCGCGCGCGACTGCCGCGTGCTCATCCTCGACGAGCCGACCGCGGCGCTCAGCGTCAGCGAGGCCGACGCGCTGCTCGCGCGCGTCGACGGCCTGCGCCGCGCCGGCGTCGCCATCATCTACATCAGCCACCGCCTGGACGAGGTCGCGCGCATCGCCGACCGCCTCACCGTGCTGCGCGATGGCCGCCTGGTGCACAGCGGCCCGGCGGCGGGGGTGACGACCACGGACATGGTGGCGCTGATGAGCGGCGGAGGCCCAGGCCGGCGCCGGCGGCGCGTGGCGCTCGCACGCCACCGACCGCGTGGTGCTCGAGGTGGAGGGCCTCGCCCTGCCGCCGCGCCTGCACGCCGGCTCGTTCCGGGTGCGCGCCGGCGAGCGCCTCGGCATCGCCGGCCTGGTCGGCGCCGGGCGCAGCGAGCTGCTGCGCGCGGTCTTCGGCGCCGAACGCGCCAGCGCCGGCACGGTGCGCCTGCGCGGCCGCCCGGTGCGCTTCGCCTCGCCCGCAGCGGCCGTCGCGAGCGGCCTGGCGCTGATCACCGAGGAGCGCAAGCGCGACGGTGCGCTGCTGCCGCTGTCGGTGCGCGCCAACACCTCGCTCGGCGTCCTGCCGTCCCGCCTCGGCGTGGTCGCCGGCGCGGCGGAAACGCGCCTGGCGGAGCGCTTCCGCGCCCTGCTCGACACGCGCTGCGCGTCGCTCGAGCAGCCGGTCGGCGCGCTCAGCGGCGGCAACCAGCAGAAGGTGGTGATCGCGCGCTGGCTGGCGCGCGACGCGGACATCTACCTGTTCGACGAGCCGACGCGCGGCATCGACGTCGCCGCGCGCCGGCGCATCCACCAGCTCTTCGCCGAGCTCGCCGAGCGCGGCAAGGCGCTGGTCATCGTCTCCAGCGACCTCGACGAGCTGCTCGAGACCTGCGACGCCATCCACGTGCTCTCCGCCGGGCGCGACGCCGGCACCTTCCCGCGCGGCGCCTGGTCGCGCGCGGAGCTCATGCAGGCCGCCTTCCGCCACCACCTCGATGCCCCCGTGGAGGTCGCATGAGCCGCCTGCGCCTGCCCGCCGCCGCCGTCCCCTACCTCGGCATGGGCGGCGCCCTGCTCGGCCTGGTGGCGATCTTCGCCTGCGCCAGCCCGACCTTCGCCAGCGCCGCGACCGCCACCGCCATCGCCAACCAGATCCCCGACCTGGTCGTGGTGGCGGTGGGCATGACCCTGGTGCTGATCGTCGGCGGCATCGACCTCTCGGTCGGCTCGCTGCTGGCGCTGTCGGCGGCCATCCTCGGCGTGCTGCTGGTGCGCGCCCACGCGCCCCTCGCCGTGGCGGTGCCGGCGGCGCTGCTCACCGGCGCGCTGGCCGGGATGGTCAGCGGCGCGATCAGCGCGTGGGCGCGCATCCCGTCCTTCATCGTCACCCTGGGCATGCTGGAAGCCGCGCGCGGCGGCGCCTACCTGGTCACCGACTCGCAGACCTGCTACATCGGCGCGGTGGTGGAGTGGATCGGCGCGCCGCTGCCGGGCCTGCGCCTGTCGCCGGCGGTGCTGACCGCGCTGGCGGTGGTCGCCGCCGGCCAGCTGCTGCTGACGCGCACGGTCTTCGGCCGCCACCTGGTGGCGATCGGCACCAACGCCGAGGCGGTGCGCATGGCCGGCATCCGCACCGCGCCCTACGTGATCGCGGTGTTCGCGCTCAGCGGCGCGCTGTGCGGCCTGGGCGCGGTGATGCAGACCGCGCGCCTGTCGACCGCCGACCCCAACGCCGCGGTCGGCCTTGAGCTGTCCGCGATCGCCGCCTGCGTGATCGGCGGCACCAGCCTGCTCGGCGGCCGCGGCTCGGTGGTCGCGACCTGCTTCGGCGTGCTGATCATCGCCGTGCTGCAGACCGGCCTCGCGCAGGTCGGTTCGTCGGAACCGCTCAAGCGCGTCATCACCGGCGCCGTGATCGTCGCCGCCGTCCTGCTCGACGCCCTGCGCACCCGCCTCGCCCGGCCGGCCGGCTGAAGCCACTGGTCGCTGGTGCGCATGGTCGAGCTGGCGCTCGACCCTCCCGGGGGCGTGCCGTCGACGACAACGCGTCCCCTGAACCCGCGAGCCGTCGCCGGGAGGGTCGAGCTTTTCCGGGGGTGATTTCCCGATCGATGCTGAGCTAACAGCAGAAAATCGCGCTTGTGGCACAACGACTTGCGAGCTGTTAGAGGGCAGCACCAGCTCGACCACTCAGCAGGACACGCCTCGAACCCCCTGCCCTGACCCTCGTCCCTCTCCCCCTTGGCGTCATGGCGTCCTGGCGTCTTGGCGGTAAAAACCGTCTTACTGCGCTATGCGCCTCGCTTCACACCGCCCACGCCGCCCGGTACTTCGGCTTCACCAGCGCATCCGCGTCCACATCGCCGAAGCTCATCGCCGCCGCGTCCCACGCGAGCTTGCGCCCTGGGCAGCGCTGGGCGATGGTGCCGAGCAGGCAGGTCTCGGTGAGCTTCGAGCCGATCGCGAACGACGAGAACGTCGGCGCGCCGCCGCGGATGGCGTCGACCCACTCCTGGTAGTGGCCCTTGGCCGCGCGCGGCAGGCTGGCCGGCACCGCCAGCGCCGCAGCGTGCGCGCTGGCGGCGGTCAGGGTGTTCTCACCCTTCAGCGCGATGAACAGCTTGGTGTTGTAGTCGTCGGTGCTGAAGATCCAGCCGGCGTCGCCGACCAGCAGCAGTCCGCTGCCGCCGAGCGGGCCGAGCGCCTTCACCGCCTCGGGGATGACGTCCGCGGGCGGCTTGGTGCCGCCGTCGTACCACCACAGCGTCGTCGCGGGCAGGCCGCCGCGCTCCTTGAAGGCGAAGCGCACCGTCGAGGCGTGCGGGAAGGTCTCCGGCATATGGTCGGAGGTGGCCACGCCCTCGATCTCGTACGGGTCGGCGAGCTGCAGCGCGCGGAACGGCAGGTTGAGCGTGTGGCAGCCCATGTCGCCGAACGCCCCGCAGCCGAAATCGTACCAGCCGCGCCAGTTGAAGGTGTGGTAGACCTTCTCCTTGTAGGGGCGCTCGGGCGCGACGCCCAGCCAGCCGTCCCAGTTGAGGAAGTCCGGCACCGGGTCCGCGCCCTCGGGCCGCGCGATGCCCTGCGGCCACACCGGGCGGTTGGTCCACGCGTGCACCGCGCGCACCGGGCCGATGACGCCGGCGCGCACGATCTCGATGCCGTGGCGCATGTCGGACGAGGCGCTGCCCTGGTTGCCCATTTGCGTGACCAGGCCCTTGGACCTGGCCAGGCCGCTCAGGCGGCGCGCCTCGGCGATGGTGCGGGTCAGGGGCTTCTCGCAGTACACGTGCAGGCCGCGCGCCATCGCCGCGACCGCCACCGGCGCGTGCATGTGGTCGGGCGTGCTGATCATCACCGCGTGCAGGTCCGGCTCGCCGGCCAGCAGCTCGCGGTAGTCGCGGTAGCGCCGCGGCTGCGCGGCGCTGGGCGTCTTCTTGAGCAGCGCGGCCAGCGCGCCGTCGATCTTGTGGGCGTCGACGTCGCAGAACGCGACCACGGTCTCGCCGGTGCCGAGGATGCCGTCCAGGTTGGCCATGCCCTTGCCGCCCGAACCGACCATGGCCACGCGCAGCTTCTCGTCGCTGCGCACCGTGCGGCCCCCGTCGCAGCCGGTGAGCAGGCCGTTCGACACCGCCAGCGCGCCGGCGCCGAGCGCGGCGTTGCGGATGAGGTCGCGGCGGGTGAGGGAGGAGGGGCGCTGGCGAGAGGCCATGGGGATGCTCCGTGCGGGGTGCGCGCCAGCCGGGCGGTGCTGGCGCGGGCATGTCTTACCACGGCTTTGCAGGTCTGTTGAGCGGGATCGTGGGCCTCATCGTCAGCCCCCACCCTGCGAATCTCCGCGTGAGTCCCCGCGCGAACCCGACATAGCCGGGGTGGTGGTACGCAGGATTCCGTGGAATTCGTGTGCATCTCCCACCAGCCAGCCCCGATCCTGAGGTATATCCTCGCGCCTGCCAGGGTCGCCATGATGCGCGACAGCGTCCTGCCGGAACACCGGTAGCAGGTGTGCTCCCCGCCCCCATCCCCGGTCCCCCGATGCTCCCACGCCGCTCCCTCTCCGCCTGCCTGCTCGCCCTCGCCGCCGCGGCCGCGCTGCCCGCCGCCGACCTGCCCGCCGGGGCGCACAGCTTCCTCGAGCACCAGTGCTTCGACTGCCACGACGCGGACACGAAGAAGGGCGGCCTCGACCTGACGGCGACCCCGTTCACGCCGGACGACCCCCGAAACGCCGCGCTGTGGGCCACCCTCTACGACCGCGTCCAGGGTGGCGAGATGCCGCCCAGGAAGAAGAAGGAGCGCCCCGACCCCGCCGCCCAGCAGGCCTTCCTCGCCATGCTCGCGCCGCCGCTGGTCGCCGCCGACCTGGGGCGCGAGGCGCGCGAGGGCCGCGCCACCTGGCGCCGGCTCAACCGCTACGAGTACGAGAACACCCTGCGCGACCTGCTGCAGGCGCCGTGGCTGCAGGTGAAGACCATCCTGCCCGAGGACGGCGAGGCGCACCGCTTCAACAAGAGCGGCGAGGCCCTCGACGTCTCGCACGTGCAGATGGCGCAGTACCTGGCCGCCGCCGACTACGCGCTGCACCAGGTGCTGGCCGGCCAGGCGGGCAAGCCCGATGGCAGCACCAAGCGCTACTACGCGCGCGAGCAGGGCTCCTTCACCGGGCACATGAAGTTCACCGAGTTCAACCGCAGTCCCGAGCGCGCCACCTTCCCGCTGCTCGGCGACACCGCCCAGCCCGACGTGCGCGCGGGCAAGGCGCCGGTGACGGTCGGTGCGGCCAACCCCAAGGTGCGCGAGCAGGAGGCGATCGGCGTGGTCGCCAGCAGCTACGAGCCGATCGAGCTGCACTTCGACCGCTTCCAGGCGCCGGTGGCCGGTCATTACAAGCTGCGCTTCAGCGCCTACTCGGTGTGGGTCGGCCCCGGCAAGGAGCCCAAGTGGTGGACGCCCGACCTCGACACCGTGTCGCCCGGCCGGCGCGTGGAGCCGATCACGGTCTCGTCCGAGTCCAAGCCGCGCCAGGTGCGCTGGCAGGGCACCTTCGACGCCGCCCCGCAGCCGGTCGCGCGCGAGCTCGACGTGTGGCTGCTCAAGGGCGAGAACATCCGCGTCGACGCGGCGCGCCTGTTCCGCTCGCGCCCGCCCAACTGGCACAACCCCCTCGCGCAAAAGGACGGGCAGCCCGGCGTGGCCTTCAAGTGGATGGAGGTCGACGGCCCGCTGATCGACCAGTGGCCCAGCGCCGGTCAGCGCCTGCTGTTCGGCGATTTGCCGCTGCGCAAGGGCGAGGACGGCGGCATGGACGTGGTCAGCGACCACCCCGAGGCCGACGCCGAGCGCCTGCTGCGCGGCTTCATGGCGCGCGCCCTGCGCCAGGGCGTGGTCGAGGCCGACGTGCAGCGCTTCCTGGGAGTGATCCGCGGCGCGCTGAAGGACGGCATCGGCTTCACCGAGGCGATGCTCGCCGGCTACAGCGGCGTGCTGTGCTCGCCGGCTTTCGTGTGCCTGGAGGAGAAGCCCGGCCAGCTCGACGAGGACGCGCTGGCCGCGCGCCTGGGCTACTTCCTGGTCAACTCCGAACCCGACGCCGAGCTGCGCGCGCACGCGGCGCAGGGCGACCTGCACCGCCCCGAGGTGCTGCGCCCCCAGGTCGACCGCCTGCTCGACGATCCCCACGCGCGGCGCTTCAGCGACGCCTTCCTCGATTACTGGCTCGACCTGCGCAAGCTCGGCGCGACCTCGCCCGACGCCGAGCTCTACCCCGACTACTACCTCGACGACCTGCTCGAGGAATCCGCGGGGCTGGAGACCCGCATGTTCTTCGCCGAACTGCTGAAGTCCGACCTGCCGGCGCGCGAGCTGGTGGCGTCGGACTGGACCATGCTCAACGAGCGCCTGGCCGCGCACTACGGCCTGCCGCCGGTCGAGGGCGTGGCGCTGCGCAAGGTCACCTTGCCCGCGGACAGCGTGCGCGGCGGGCTGATGACCCAGGCGAGCGTGCTGAAGGTCACCGCCAACGGGACCACCACCTCGCCGGTGGTGCGCGGCGCGTGGATCATGGAGCGCATCCTGGGCAAGCCGCCGCGCCCGCCGCCGCCCGGGGTTGCCGCGGTCGAGCCCGACACGCGCGGCGCCACCACCATCCGCGAGCAGCTCGCCCGCCACCGCACGCAGGAGACCTGCGCCGCCTGCCACGCCAAGATCGACCCCGCCGGCTTCGCGCTCGAGAGCTTCGACGTCCTCGGCGGCTACCGCGCGAAGTACCGCGCCATGGGCGAGGGCGCGAAGGTGCCCGGCTTCGGAAAGAACGGCCAGCCTTTCGCGTTCCACCTCGCCCAGCCGGTCGACCCCAGCGGCGAACTGCCGGACGGGCGCGCCTTCAGCGACGTGCGCGCGCTGAAAGCCCTGCTCCTCGCCGACGAGCGCGGCATCGCGCGCAACCTCCTCCAGCAGCTGCTGACCTACGGGACCGGCGCGGCGCCGCGCTTCGGCGACCGCCCGCGCGTCGAGGCCATCCTCGACCGCACCGCCGCCAGCCACTGGGGCGTGCGCAGCCTGGTGCGCGAGCTCGTGCTCAGCGAGCTGTTCCAGCACAAGTGACGCAGGGAAACCCATGACCAACGCCCGTCCATCCCCCTTCTCCATGCTCGACCGCCGCGGCTTCCTGCGTGGCGCCGGCGTGGCGCTGGCGCTGCCGCTGCTCGACGCCCTGCGCCCGGCCTGGGCCGGCGAGCCCGCCGCGCCCGGCTCCGGGCCGCCGCGGCGCATGATCGCGGTGTGCAACAACCTCGGCCTGCTGCCCGAACGCTTCTTCCCGGAAAAAGGCGGCCACGACTACGCGCTGTCCCCCTACCTGGAGGTGATCAAGGAGCACCGCGCGGACTTCACCGTGTTCAGCGGCGTCTCGCACCCGTTCGTGGATGGCGGCCACCCCGCCGACAACTGCTTCCTGACCGCCGCGCCGCACCCCGGCAACGGCGGCTTCCGCAACACCATCTCGCTGGACCAGTTCGCCGCCCAGCAGATCGGCACGCGCACGCGCTTCCCCTCGCTGACCCTGGGCGTCAATGCCGCCGCCGGCGCGCGCAGCCTGTCGTGGACCGGCTCCGGCGCGCTGATCCCGTGCGAGGACAAGGCCTCGGCGGTGTTCCACCGCCTGTTCGTGCAGGGGAGCCCCAAGGAGGTCGCCGCGCAGAAGCGCCGCCTGGCGCTGGGCCAGAGCGTGATGGACGCGGTCGGCGACCAGGTGCAGGGCCTGGCGAAGCAGGTCGGCGCGCGCGACCGCGAGCGCCTCGACCAGTACGGCAGCGGCGTGCGCGACCTCGAGAAGCGCCTGGGCGAAGCGCGCGCTTGGGAGGACAGGCCCAAGCCTGTGGTCAGCGACCAGGCCCCGGTCGACCCCGCCGGCCCCAAGGAGTACTTCGACAAGGTGCGCCTGATGTACGACATGGCGCGCCTGGCCATCCAGACCGACTCGACGCGGCTGATCACCGTCATGCTCGACAGCGTCAACTCCCCTACCATCGAGGTCGCCGGCGCCAGCATCACCGACGGCTACCACAGCCTGTCGCACCACGGCAAGAACCCCGCCAAGCTCACCCAGCTCGAAGCCATCGACCGGATGCACATGACCCAGCTCGGCATGCTCTTCGCGGCCCTGAAGGCGACCAGGGAGCAGGACTCCGACCTGCTCGAGCGCACCATGGTGCTGTACGGCACCAACATGGGCAACGCCAACACCCACGTCACCACCAACCTGCCGGTGCTGCTCGCAGGTGGTGGCTTCAAGCACGGCCAGCACTTGGCCTTCGACCGCGCCAACAACTACCCGCTGCCCAACCTGTTCGTGAGCATGCTGCAGCGGTTGGGGATCCAGGTCGACCGCTTCGCGACCAGCACGGGGACGATGCGCGGGTTGGAGATGCGCTGAGGCCGCTGGGCCGTCCGCGACCGCGCGAGGCGGCCCCGCACGGCTGACGGCATCATGTATGCGGCAGTCGAAGCGGGAAACCCCCGAGCTCCAGTCGCGGTGCGTCGAGCTGCCGGCAAACGCACCTCACCATGACACGATTCACGGTTTCCCGTAATAACCAATCCAGCTGTCTTCCATGGTTTTTGAATATGCCATCAAAACCTTCCATTTTCCATTGCCGTCTCTTCCGACGAACATTTCGGATTGAATGGACTGTCCAAAGCCGCTTATATCTTCACTGACAACGACCAGATCCTCAGTGATTTTTCGGACGTCCGTAATTCTGGCCTTTACACCATTCCATTCAGGAATTCCGTCCTTCAGGTCATTTAAAAACTTCAATTTGCACAATCGTACATTCATTTTCCTCACGTTATCCAGGTCTTCCTGTTTCATCTCTTTGCCGGCTGGCATTTGCCGCGCTTCATCCGGAGATATGAATTTCGCCTCGAGATCAAAATCATTGCAAAGTAGGATTTTACCTTTATCCTTCGTCTTATAGGCATTCTCGATCGATACGATTGCCATCTCAGGAGAATCGAAGTTCAGTGGTGGATTCGCCTTCTTGAGGAAGGCGAAGTACACACCAAGCGTGATTGCTGAAAGAACAAGAATGGCGATGATCTTCACAAGGCCTCCTTGAGTGGCTTTGGCTGCTCGAATAGAGCATGGTGCGAATCCGACTTTTGCCCGCCCCATTTCCCCGCCCTACCCTGCCGTACATCGAGGCAGCGGAGACCATGTGCGAAGAGGCGCACCATGCGCGGACCGCATCGTGCGGACATTGGATAGAGAACGGAGCCCACGTGGCCTGCCGCTGAGCCGCAGCGGAGCGAGCGCCGTGGTCGACCCTGAAAAAGGGTCCTTCACGCCAGTGACCGCCGATCCTCCCCGAATTGTCCATCCATAAGGGCGACCCCAGGCAGCCACGCGACCCAAAATGCCAGGAGCGCAGAAAGCCTCCTGAGGAGGCGGCGCAGGTTCCATGCGGCCGCTGCCAGGACGACATTCATTTCATCGCCCATCCAGCCCTTCAGATAGTTGCGGCTCAGACGATGGTCAGTCTTGAGATGACCGATGATCGGCTCAATCGATGCCCTGCGTCTGAAGCGTTCGGTGAGCCGCTTCCGCATGGTCTTCGGCATGGTTTTCTGGGCTAGATCGGCAGGCGTGTAGATGAGCGTGCCTTCATCCTGTCGCTGCCCGCGATAGCCCTTGTCGCCGATCACCACCGCGGTGGCCTTTCCGGTGAGGCGTTGCACTTGCTCGAGAACCTGCGGAACGGTGGCCAGGTCACCATGGTCACGAGCGATATTGAATGCTCCAACGATGACGCCGGTATGGGGGTTGATGGCGATGGAAACCTTGGTTCCGAACTCCCACTCGCGGGTGTCCTTGCCGCGCTTGATGGCGTAGATGTGCGGCTCGTGCAGGGAATAGATCTTGGGCTCGTCAGTGCCGCGGAACCGCAAGGCGTGCTCCCAATGGGAGAACTGCTCCACATGCGCGAAATGCCGCTCTGGACTCAGCTTTCTCCGCAGATCCCGCAGAAGCCGACCGGCGATGGTCTTCATCCGCCGTTCCGCCTTGCGCGCCCGCTGGATGCCGCGCGGGAAGTTGCCGGTGATCATGATCTTCGCCAAGCGGCGTATGGATTTCCGGTAGGTGCGAGTCAAGCGCACCTGCTCCGCCTTGGCCAAGGCGAGGATGCGCTCAGCGACGCGACGGTAGAGCTTCCGATCACGTGGGTAGGTGATGTTCTTCTCCTGAGCGGTGGTATCTACGACCACCACCGTGGCGTCGGCCTCCACTCCAGACATCCGCACGGTCCACTTGAGGAGGTCCTCGGCGCCACCGGGCCCGATGCGCTTGCGGAAATAGACGAGGTCCGATGGATCGCATGGCAGTCCCCATTGGAACTGGCGCATGCCTGAGAAATATTGGTAGTAGGGATTCTGCCGCCACCGGTCCACGACCTGCTCGTCAGAGAGATCGAACATCTGCTTGAGCATCAACAGGGCGACCATCAGCCGCACGGGCTTGGCCGGCCGACCGCTCTTCGCATACAGCGACGCAAAGCCGACTTCGATCTCGCCCCAGGGCACCTTACCGGCCAAGCGATACAGGGCGTCCTTGGGATCCAGCAAGTCCTTCAGGTCGTTGACGATGATCGACTGGTGCTCGTCCGGGCCAGGGCTTTGCATGGGGGAAGATCCTATCAGTGACCAGCTTTTCGGGGGTTTGCTGCCATTTCTGGTCACCCCTATCTATGACGCCGCGACCTAAGACATGTTAACCAAAATGGTTGGCTGGTTTTTCAGGATCGACTCCGGGCCAGGGCTTTGCATGGGGGAAGATCCTATCAGTGACCAGCTTTTCGGGGGTTTGCTGCCATTTCTGGTCACTCCTATCTATGACGCCGCGACCTAAGACATGTTAACCAAAATGGTTGGCTGGTTTTTCAGGATCGACCACGGCGTAGCGGCATGCCACTTGCGCGGACAGTCGGAGCGAGAAGCCCATGGGCTCCCGTTCACCGACTGGTTAGCCATCAACGCCCTTTATCGGGCAATGCGTCTTGGAACTATTTACCTCTCGCCGAGTACCACGTGAAACCGCTTGGGACCGCTCTCCCATCGAGTCTATAGATGTCTTCGATGGAAAGCAAAGGCTGATCACCATCCGGATCTCGAATATTTTCTGAGATCAGATCTTCATGTTTGCGCAAAATTTCGAGGGCAGCGGCCCCGACCTGATCGGCAGTCGCGCATTCCACGACGACGTGCGTATAAAATCCCATTCTCGTCGGCGTACCTTGAAACAACCTTAGGAAATTCTTTCCATGTACTAGTACCGCGTATTTCATAATTGGATGGCTAACATAGAGGTAACGGGGGCCATGGCCGATTGGCGTAGCATGCGCTGCCCGCGTTCGTGGGCAATTGGAAAGAGGGCCGAGCACAAGTGGCGTGCCGCCTAGCCGCGGCGGAGCGAGCGCAGCGAGTGAGCACGGCGTAGCGGCATGCCACTTGTGCGGAGAGTTGGAAACCGAGACGCATGGTCTCCCGTTCACCGACTGGTTAGGCCAAGGTGCACTTCATGTCATGAACCATTAATAAAAGAATATTTTACAAAAAGACGCCGGGATACACGCGTCTACCCGGCAGCGACCCGCACCACGCGTAGTGCGTCAATGATTAATTGATAAACGGCCGGATCATTCTGGATTAGGGTACTCACCTTGATCCAGGTGGTCGGGCAGTTTAATCAACCTGACGATGCCATTGTCCCATTCCATTTGAACATACAAGTCGTTAATTTTGTAGCCTTTTGATGAAATTGCAATTACGGGATGGCGTTCGTTGAATCCGTTAGACCAATGAATAAAAACAAGATCGCCTCTTAAGAACCTTCTTGTTGTTCTAGTGACATAGCCCGGGTTTGCGCGGAAGCCAGAACCCGGCATCAACTTTTCTTTTGCGTAACTAATTGTTTTGTTTATTTGCTCGATTCCCGAGAGATATGTCTTCTGTTTCATCCCATTATGCCAATTCTAGCCTAACATAGAGGTAACGGGAGCCATGGCCGGTTGGCGTCAGCATGCAGAAGGCCCGTCGTGGGCAATTGGAAAGACACCCGAGCGCAAGTGGCGTGCCGCTTAGCCGCGGCGAAGCGAGCGCAGCGAGTGAGCACGGCGTAGCGGCATGCCACTTGCGCGGACAGTCGGAGCGAGAAGCCCATGGGCTCCCGTTCACCGACTAGTTAGGCAAACGTTCATGAACCATAATTATCTATTAGATATCTGCATGCGCCCTTTATTTCAATGGCGTATTCGCCTATTTGCTTGTTTGGCAATTTGTAAATTTTCCTATCGGACTTGGCAACCATTTTCGATAATGCGATTTCCCATCGCACCTCTCCATCGCACATTTCGGCAAGAGTCATTTCTATAAAATTCCTATCTTTGAGAATAGCTGCGATTGTGTCCCAATAATCCGAGGTTCCCACTGAATGAACGCGTTCAAGATCTTTGATTGCCGTTGTGAGCACGGATAGAAATCCAGTAATGCTATCCATGGAATTGGTAATTGCCTAACATAGAGGTAACGGGGGCCATGGCCGATGTGGCGTAGCATGCAGAAGGCCCGTGGTGGGCAATTGGAAAGACACCCGAGCACAAGTGGCGTGCCACCTAGCCGCGGCGGAGCGAGCACAGCGAGTGAGCACGGCGTAGTGGCATGCCACTTGTGCGGACAGTCGGAGCAAACAGCCCATGGGCTCCCGTTCACCGACTGGTTAGGCCAATCATGGGACCAGAGTGGGCGTCATAAACGTGATGATCCGAGGTCCGGCAGCATCCCAGGAGTAGTGAATGCTAATGTCAGGAAGATCATAACGAACCCACGATTGTCCTTTATATGAACCGGTTTTGGAGAGTTTTCCCAACCCACTCAACGAATTCCCACTTATCACCACCCCTGGGATCGCATTCGGAAAGGGATCGTGATCTTCAAGGAATCTTAAGTATACAAAGACGCAGTCTATCGTCTGGTTTTCGTTTCCCCTAAGAGTCATCCCATGTTTAAAATCATGAATCCAGTAAACGTCCGGAATGCTTTCATGCGATGTATCAATACTATATAATATTTGCAAATCGCGCTTCTCTATCAATTCTAATACGTGATCATTTTTAATTTTTAAGCCGACAAAAGATCTAGGATCAATCACGGGGGCGGTCTAACATAGAGGTAACGGGGGGATAACGTCCGGATCGTTGCGCAAATTTGAAAAGCGGCCTCTGGCTGGTAGATGTTCCGGTGCGAACCAAAGAACCCCTACCAAACACAGAGGACGCGATGACCAGCCTACCCGACGAGACCGCCACGCCAAGCCCGCAGCCGCTGCTGCGCATCAACGAGACCCACATCCGAGACCACCTGGACGAGATGGTACGATCGACCGTGGAACAGACCCTGAACGACCTGCTGGATGCCGAGGCCGAGTCGCTGTGTGGCGCGAAGCGCCACGAGCGCAGCGAGGAGCGAAAGGCCTATCGTTCAGGCCACTACGAGCGTGACCTGGAGACCAAGGCTGGCCCGGTGACCCTGCAGGTGCCGAAGCTCAAAGGCGCCCGTTTCGAGACCGCGATCATCGAGCGCTACCGCCGCCGCGAGAGCTCAGTGGAAGAGGCGTTGGTCGAGATGTACCCGGCCGGCGTCTCGGTGCGTCGGGTAGAGGACATTACCGAGGCGCTGTGGGGCACGCGCGTGAGCGCGAGCACGGTCAGCGAGCTGAACCAGAAGATCTACGGCCGCCTGGACGCGTGGCGAAATCGGCCGATCGAAGGCCGCCACGTCTACGTCTACCTGGACGGCCTGTGGCTGAAGCGCACCTGGGGCGACGAGGTGCGGGCCATATCGGTTCTGGTGGCCATTGGGGTCAATCAAGATGGCTACCGCGAGGTCATCGGGGTCGCGGAAGGGATGAAGGAGGACAAGGCGTCCTGGCTGGATTTCCTGCGCTGGCTGAAGGGTCGCGGCTTGGCCGGGACCCGGCTGTTCATCAGCGACCGTTGCCTGGGTTTGGTCGAAGCGCTCGGCGAATGCTTCCCGCAGACCGCCTGGCAACGCTGCATCGTCCACTTCTACCGGAACGTCTTCAGCTCGGTGCCACCAGCCAAGGTCAGGGAGGTCGCCGCGATGCTGAAGGCCATCCATGCCCAGGAAGACGGCGACGCGATGCGTCAGAAGGCCCGGGAGGTGGTCGCGAAGCTAGCCACGATGCGGCTCACCAAGGCCATGGAGACGGTCCAGAACGGCATTGAGGAGACTCTGGCCTATGTCGCCTTCCCCAGCGAGCACTGGCGCCGCATCCGCACCAACAACCCCCTGGAGCGCCTCAATCGAGAGATCCGCCGCAGGACACGTGTGGTGGGCGCCTTCCCCGACGGGCAGTCCGCGCTCATGCTCATCTCAGCCCGATTGCGCCATGTCGCCAGCACGGCCTGGGGAACGAAGCGCTACCTCAACCTCGATCACCTGACCACCGACGCATCAACCCCGCTCACGGAGACCGGCGCATGAGCCCGCCGACTACGCTTGCCCGGCACCTTTCAACGGCGCTGATCCCGGTTTTCGACAGGTGCGGCCTGAGAGGGCCTTCGCTATCGAAAACCGGGGCGCCATCGAAAGCTGCTGCGACCGTTTCCGCCACTTCCTGACAGCCTGACCGCCGACCAGCCCGAAGACCGCTCGACCAATTTGCGCAACTTGACGGACACTGCCAACGGGGGCCATGGCCGAGTGGGCGTAGCATGCGCTGCCCACGTTCGTGGGCAATTGGAAAGAGGCCCGAGCACAAGTGGCGTGCCGCTTAGCCGCGGCGGAGCGAGCAAAGCGAGTGAGCACGGCGTAGCGGCATGCCACTTGTGCGGAGAGTTGGAAACAGAGGCGCATGGTCTCCCGTTCACCGACTGGTTAGACCAAAACGCAGTCAATCATAAGTTAATACAATCTCTTCCCTGGTATCGCAGAATTTCTTGACAGCATTAAGCAGATCATTCACACAGTATAGCCGCCACCCAACGCTGTCACCATATTTGGCATCAGTTGGTTTCATCCCGGCGGACATTTCTAATTGAATAATCTTGTGCCAGTCAGAAGTTCCAGGGAATATGCCCTGATAGTGTGCTTGCAGTTTCCACAAACTGACAAGTAGCCCTTCAGGATTCACGGGGTTCAATGTAAATGCGATGCCAGCGTCTTCATCGCCTGGCTGAAATAAGCCATTAAGCAGACTACTGTCGAATCCGCCCACGGCATTTTCCATGTCGCGCATAACGCCTTCGATTGCGCTGCACGATTTATCATCGCCATTGAAGTCGCCGCACATGATATAGATTCCACCCATAATATTATCCTATTGGTCTAACATAGAGGTAACGGGGGCCATGGCCGATTGGCGTAGCATGCAGAAGGCCCGTCGTGGGCAATTGGAAAGACACCCGAGCGCAAGTGGCGTGCCGCTTAGCCGCGGCGGAGGGAGCGTAGCGACTGAGCACGGCGTAGCGGCATGCCACTTGCGCGGACAGTCGGAGCGAGAAGCCCATGGGCTCCCGTTCACCGACTGGTTAGACCGAACATGGTTAAGACCGGCAACCCTGTCATAGATTACTACCGGAGTTCCCAGTTAGCTAACTACAAGTGATCTTAGAATCGCAATGCGTGCGTCGTTGGGAAGTCCCATCGCTTGGTACGCCATTTCAAATAGGTTGAATTGATGTTCAGTCGGATGCCTGTCACTTTCGGTCATCGCATCAATTGCCAATTCTAAGCCGATAAGCCATTCGTCATATTTATTAATATTATCAATGGCCTCCGTATATTCAGCATCGAAAGCAGCGAGGACACTGAACGCACTGCCGCGTCACATTTCGCGATAATACTTTGATATTTATGCATTGGGATTGAGGTCTAACATAGAGGTAACGGGGGCCATGGCCGATTAGGCGTAGCATGCGCGGCCAACGTTCGTGGGCAATTGGAAAGAGGGCCGAGCACAAGTGGCGTGCCACCTAGCCGCGGCGGAGCGAGCGCAGCGAGTGAGCACGGCGTAGTGGCATGCCACTTGTGCGGAGAGTTGGAAAACGAGACGCATGGTCTCCCGTTCACCGACTGGTTAGGCAAATGTTGTTAACCCGGTCACATGACGGACATGAAATCAGCGGGCCATTATGACGTTTATCGAAACTATGATTACATTGTCCGCAGATTAGGATGGTGTCTTCTATAGGAATTGGCGCATACTGTTCAGCAAGTAATTCGGTTTTAGTCCAAATGTTACCGGCTATCACAATGGTCGCGTTGATCCAATGATTGCATGAAGAACAATGGCCATAGATGGAGATGTTTTCCGTCAGCATAGCATTTCCTAGATTTCTCCCCCTAAATTCCACGTCGCATCGATGTTCAAGTGGGTGTTTTTTGCCTTCTTTCCATGCAAATTGGCACGCATCTCGCAGTTTTCCCTGAAGTTCAAGTTTAAAGGAACCGCAAACCGGGCAATTCAGAGAATGGACGATAAAGTAGTCAAATAAACTCATGTCATACTGCCGATTCGAGTTATTTGCCTAACATAGAGGTAACGGGGGCCATGGCCGATATGGCGTAGCGTGCACTGCCCGCGTCCGTGGGCAATTGGAAAGAGGGCCGAGCGCAAGTGGCGTGCTGCTTAGCCGCGGCGGAGCGAGCGCAGCGAGTGAGCACGGCGTAGCGGCATGCCATTTGCGCGGACAGTCGGAAGCGAGAAGCCCATGGGCTCCCGTTCACCGACTGGTTAGGCATCGAACTGCTTATAAAATGTGAATACGACACCATCGCCTACCTCATTTAATTCGTAGTTGGCATTATACCCCAGAGCTATAGCCTGAAAAACCAATAGATTTGAATAAAATTGGCCAAAAACACGGGTGAACTTCCCCATCTTGACGGTCTTCCACTGGCCATGATGACTAGACAAATCTAAGGCCATGGATTTACCTTGTAGCCAAATTAATTCTAATGGAATTAGCGATATTCCAATAAATACTAAGATCGACATTAATATTACTGAAATCGTACGCATCGAGGCCTAACATAGAGGTAACGGGGGCCATGGCCGATATGGCCACAGCATGCAGAAGGCGCGTGGTGGGCAATTGGAAAGGCACCCGAGCACAAGTGGCGTGCCACCTAGCCGCGGCGGAGCGAGCGCAGCGAGTGAGCACGGCGTAGTGGCATGCCACTTGTGCGGACAGTCGGAGCGAACAGCCCATGGGCTCCCGTTCACCGACTGGTTAGACCGAACACATATATCTTGACTATTTTTTCCTTTTTAGGGCAATCTTTGTTATACCATATAGCAAAATGCCAATAATTATTAAGGCGATTCCGACCTGAGTGGACTGTCCCGAATCCATCCTGGTGCCTTGTCGTGTATTCGCAGAAAATCCCATCATAGCGGACACCAGGAGAACAACACCAAGCAAAGATATCAAAAGCGCCCTTCGGTTTACGAAAAAAAGCACGGTTTCAGCTAATGTTTTCTTTTCAGCCGCAGCTGGCGCTGGATGCGCTGTCACTTTTTCGACTGATACATCCCATGGCTTACTGCAACTAGGACAGTTCCCGTTTGCCATTGGAATCATTTTGATTCCGCACGATCTGCAAATGACTGCATCCATAATATCACTTTCACCTACGAGGCAGGAAGGAGGTCTAACATAGAGGTAACGGGGGCCATGGCCGATTGGCGTAGCATGCGCTGCCCGCGTCCGTGGGCAATTGGAAAGAGGGCCGAGCGCAAATGGCGTGCTGCCTAGCCGCGGCGGAGCGAGCGCAGCGAGTGAGCACGGCGTAGCAGCATGCCATTTGCGCGGAGAGTTGGAAAGTTAGGCGCATGGTCTCCCGTTCACCGACTGGTTAGCAATCGCACATTACTTTCCCCATTTTTTGGCAATGAAGACTGATTTATCCCCCATGTGGAATTTTATGGTGCCCATCATGACCTTGTCTTTTATAATAAATTGACCGCTGCCTGATACTTGGTCGCCTTCGTCACAACCCATCCAAGTGAACGTAAATCCTTGTCCACACTTTTCAATATCCATAGACCCGGTCACGCATATAAAATTAAATCTTCCTGTATTTCCATTAATCTCTAAAGATGCAGTTTCTGGATCGTCAATTACGTCCTTCGACCACATTTGCATTTCCGTAATTTCCCATTTCGATTTCACGGCAGACTTCCTTTTAGATTGCTAACATAAAGGTAACGGGGGGCATGGCCGATATGGCGTAGCATGCACTGCGGTCGTGGTGGGCAATTGGAAAGGCGCCCGAGCGCATGTGGCGTGCCGCCTAGCCGCGGCGGAGCGAGCGCAGCGAGTGAGCACGGCGTAGCGGCATGCCACATGCGCGGAGAGTTGGAAAACGAGACGCATGGCCTCCCGTTCACCGACTGGTTAGCCACGGACTCGCCAAGAGCGGCGAGAAGGCAGGCGACATATCGTGCATCACGCGATTATGGGACATTGCTGAGTCCCCTTTCGATTCCTGAAATAGGGTTGGAAAGCAATTTCGGCCATTGGACTCGAGTGTGAACGGTACTATTGGGAATTAAGCGACCGCACAAAACAGGACCTGGTGAAAGTGAACGCGCCGTGCTGCGCGGAAACTGGCCACCCCGGAACTCGCAACGCACTACACACGGCGCTGGGCAAGCAAATAAAGGACGCAAAACAATCACGAGCGATGTTAATTTGCCCCCATAACCGTTCCGGTGGCTAACATAGAGGTAACGGGGGCCATGGCCGAATGGGCGTAGCATGCGCGACCCACGTTCGTGGGCAATTGGAAAGAGGGCCGAGCACAAGTGGCGTGCCACCTAGCCGCGGCGGAGCGAGCGCAGCGAGTGAGCACGGCGTAGTGGCATGCCACTTGTGCGGACAGTCATAGCGACCAGCCCATGGGCTCCCGTTCACCGACTGGTTAGCGATGTGTGCAACTTGATGAGCAGTTTATCAAGGTATAGGAATTCCCTTGGTCTGTACTGCATGCCATTGGCAATTTCCTGGAGTGAGGACAACCTTTCGTGGTCATTCCAGTCTAGCATTGAGACGTTTCTTATAAGAGTTCTGTACGCCTTTATTTTTAAGATAAGCCCGAATGGTGACTTTTTGTTTTCCAATAGCCAGGACATAACGATTGGAATCCTTGTCGCATCACCAGCGGATATTTCTTCGCACAACTTGGTTATGATATTTGAGAAGACGATCGCTGTGTGATAGTAGCTTATGAAATCATAGTGACAAAAGGAATCCCAATGCTTTTCTATCCACTTGAAGAAATATTCGCCGTCTTTCGCATCGCGTTGCAGAGGATGAGAATTTGCGAATTCCCTGAATGTCATCATTTTACAGCGCTAACATAGAGGTAACGGGGGCCATGGCCGATACGACGACAGCATGCAGAAGGCGCGTGGTGGGCAATTGGAAAGACACCCGAGCGCAAGTGGCGTGCTGCCTAGCCGCGGCGGAAGGAGCGTAGCGACTGAGCACGGCGTAGCAGCATGCCACTTGCGCGGACAGTCGGAGCGAGAAGCCCATGGGCTCCCGTCAATGCCGTTCACTTTAAAATTCGCGTAAAATAAATATTGACAGTGCTTTAAGATCTGGTCGCGGCGCCTCATGGGCACTCCGCGAACACCACACGACCTCCTCCACCACCTCGACATCGCTCTCGCTGGACTGGCGACCTCATTTACGCGCTTGCGACGATGGTCACCACGGTCGATCGTCGTCGCCGTGATGTTGCTGACTCGTCCTGATCAACGCACGAGCTACGCCAGCATGTTGGCGAGCTTGGCCGATGAGACCTGCCGCTGGCTGTGCATGTCGACAGCTCCCACGCGCAGCAGTCTGAGCGTGGCGCGTCGCAAGGTGTCGGTCGAATCCTTCCGGCAGGTCCTGCATCAACTCGTCGATCACGTGAGTGGATTATTGCCCGGTGCGCTGAAGCATTTCAGCGGAGATCGACGTTTCATCGCAGTGGATGCGACCAGCCTGGTGTGTCCAAACACCCCGTCGCTGGTAAAGAACCTGGATCGTCCGCATTGGAGCCCGTGGCTTCTCGCCCATTACCCACGTGCAATGGTCGTCGTAGCGTTCGATGTGGTGCGGCGGCTGCCCTTGGAATGGGTTCTCCTGGAGAAGGGGACTGGTGAACGCGCGGCCATAGAACCGCTCCTCAAGCGCTTCCGGCGCGGCGACGTCGTCATCATGGACCGGGGCTACCCATCACGCGCCGTCCTGGCCTCGCTGGTCCGCAGTGGCGTAGATGTGGTCATGCGCATGACCGCAGGCAAGGCGGGAGCATGGCCGGAAGTGAAGAAATTCCTGGATTCGGGGGCCAAGACAGCGGTTATCGACTACACCTGGGCCAAGGGAAAGACCGTCGCTATCCGCTTGATTCGCCGCAATCCGCCGCCGGGCCGGCCGCTCAAACATCAGAAGCGAGAGACGATGATCGTCCTCACCACCCTGCTGCCGAAGCACGGCTTCGAGGCCAAGGACATCCTCGATCTCTATGGGAAACGGTGGGACATCGAATCGCTCTTCCGGGAGATAAAGGAAGCCTTCGGCATCGAGCGTTTCCACGCGCGGACCCTTGACGGCATCCAGCAAGAAATTGCAACCGTGCTCATGTGGATCGCCCTGATTGCGGTCATCCATGGCGCGGTTCAGGACGGTCTCACCGACGGAAAACGGGCCAATCGCACCGTCAGCCGCGAGATCGCAAGAGTCTGCATCCTCAGCGCCATTGAGGGTCGAATGCCCGATATCCCCCGCTTCATCACAGAAGCACGAAGACACTCGTACAAGCCGAGGCCAGGCAGGTCATTCCCCCGAGTATCTCGAATTCCATACGGAAGATTCAGGAATCGGTCGGCTACTAAGTGAACGGCATTG
>CAWFSD010000029.1:0-14167 GCA_963818245.1 uncultured Planctomycetota bacterium | reverse complement strand
CCGAGCCCGATCCCGGGATGGACCCCCGCGACTACGGCATCGGCGCCCAGATCCTGCACCACCTGGGGGTGCGGCGCATGCGCCTGATCACCGCCAGCGAGCGCCACATCAGCGCCCTCTCCGGCCATGGCCTGGAGCTGGTGGAACGCGTCAAACCCGCCTGATCGTGCACTGTTGTGCGATTCGTTGTGCGAAACTGCCGGAGACCGTTTCTGAAATGGTCAGAGACTCCTCCCGAATCGGCCTCCGTCTCTCCGCACCTCCATGTCGATCCCTCTTCCCGAGGCTCCTCGAGACGGGTCGACAGGGAGACGCGGAGAGACGGAGGTGCAAGGCAGGAGCAAGCCATGATTATCTAAGTACGGATAAATTATAATCTTATAGATGAAGGTCCGATTGATTGGACGATCGCTCCATCTGCGACACATCTCGCTGGCTCGCGTATTTCCGACCCTACGCTGCGCCCTTCGCCAGAAGGACAGGCCATGCTCCGCGAAATGCTCCAGGCAAAGCTCCACCAGGCGGCGGTCACCGACTGCCAGCTCGACTATCCGGGCAGCCTGACCGTCGACATCGACCTGATCGAGCGCGCCGGGATGCTGGTCAACCAGCGCATCCAGCTGCTGAACTGCAACAACGGCTCGCGCCTCGAGACCTATCTGATCCCCGGCGAGCGCGGCAAGCGCGACATCGTCGTCAACGGCGCCGCCGCCCGCCACGCCTACAAGGGCGACCGGGTGATCATCGTCGCCTATGCGATCTACAGCGAGGACGAGCTCAAGACCCACCGTCCCAAGGTGCTGGCGCTCAATGCCCGCAACGAGGTCATCGCCACGCATTGAGCCGGCGCTGCGCGCCATGTCGGGCTTTCCGCACCGCCACCCCCGGGGTGCCTGATACCGTCCCCGCCAGGACCACACAGCGCACCTCGACGCGCGGTGCGCCCGTTGTGGACGTAGGTGGCCCGGCTACTGTCAGACCCGCTTCCAGGAGACCTCCGATGCCCCCGTCATCCCGCCGTACCGCTGCGACCCGCCCGGCCCCCCGGCGCTCGCCGCCCTCGGAAGGCCTCGAAGCGAACGCCGCGGACCCGCACGGCGAGCTGCTCGACGACGGCGCCGCGCCCGCGGCCACCGGGCGCAGTTCGCGGCGCATGACCGCGACCTCGGCCAAGGTGCCGGTGACGCGCGGTTCGCGCCCGCTGACCGCGGCCGAGCAGGAGCAGAAGAAGGCCAACTTCCGCTGGGGCATGAAGGTCGCCGTGCTGCTGGTGGTGCTGATCGCCGCCGGTGCCGCCGCCTTCTGGTTCTTCGGCAAGGAGGACCCCAAGCAGCGCGTCGCCACCGCCGCCCTCGCCGACGGGCGGGCCAACCTCGACGCGGTCGAACAGGCGCTCAAGAACCGCCAGCCCGACCGCGCGCGCGCCGCGGTCTCGGCCGGCAAGAAGGCCATCGAGATCCCCGCGCTCGGCAACGCCGTGACGCCCGACCCGAAGGACCCCAACCTCGCCGGCGTCCCCTACGGCAACAGCGCGGTGGAACTCGAGCAGAAGTTCAACGGCTACAGCGAGCCGATCGCCAAGCTCGAGCGCGACAACAAGGCCGCGGCCAGCAAGCAGCGCGTCATCGAGGGCTTTTCCAAGCTGCTCGAGTACTCGGACGAGGACCTCGACAAGTTCACCAAGCAGGTCACCGACTTCCTCGCCAACCCGGTCGAGCCCGAGGCCGGCCCGCGCCCGGACTACGCCGCGGACTACCCCGGCCTGATCATCGACGTGCAGACCCAGGTCGCGAAGATCGACGCCGAGAAGGCGCGCCGCAAGGACGCCGTGACCAAGGACCAGGAGGAGAAGGCCCACGGCGAGGCCGAGGTGCTGGTCAAGAGCGAGCGCTACAAGGAGGCGCTCGACAAGCTCGACGAGTACACCAAGAAGTACGACAAGGCCGATTTCACCAGCATCCGCACCTACATCACCGACTCCGCCACGCTGTCCTGGAACCAGGCCAAGGCGCGCGTCGAGAGCCTGATGGTGGACTACAACGCGCCCGGCACCGCGCCGCCCGTCGCCGCCGCAGCGCTCGCCGCAGCGCGCAAGCGCCTCGGCGAGGTCATCGAGCGCTTCGGCGTCGAGACCATCGTGAGCGAGGCCAAGGAAGCCCTGGCCAAGCTCCCGGAGAAGTGAGCGCGGCGCGATCGCGCCGCTTCGACACCGACCCTACCCCACCGTCTGATCGGGTGGCGCGCTCGGGCGCCGCGACCGCGAGCTCGCGCTTGCGCAGCTGCCCGCAGGCCGCGTCGATGTCGGCGCCGCGCTGACCGCGCACCGTGGGGTGGCCACCGAGGTGCTCGACCAGGGCCGAGAAGATCTCGACCTCGTCCCAGCTCGGGCGGCGGTGCGGGCTGCCCTCGACCGGGTTGAAGGGCATGAGGTTGATGTGCGCGCCGTAGCGGCGCCCGATCTCGGCGAGGCGCTCGGCGTGCGCGTCGCTCATGTTGTCGCCCGCGAGCAGGACGTACTCGAGGGTCATGCGCCGGTTGACCAGCCGGCTGTAGTCGTCCATCGCCGCGAGCAGCTCGGCGAGCGGCCAGCGGCGGTTGATCGGCACGATGCGGTCGCGGGTCTCATCGTCGGCGGCGTGCAGGCTCAGCGCCAGGGTGATCTGCGGCTCGTCGACCGCGAGCTGGCGGATGCGCTTGGGCACGCCCGAGGTCGAGACGGTGAAGCGCCGGCGGCCCAGCCCCAGGCCCCTGGGCTCGGCGAGCACGGCGATGGCGGCGCGCACGTTGTCGTAGTTGAACAGCGGCTCGCCCGAGCCCATGAACACCACGTTGGTGACCGGGCGGCGCTGGTGGTGGAACCACACCTGGTAGACGATCTCGCCGACGGTCAGGTCGCGCTCCACGCCGTTCTGCCCGGACGCGCAGAAGGTGCAGCCCACCGCGCAGCCGACCTGGCTGGACACGCACACCGTGTGGCGGTCGCTGGTCGGGATCGACACGCACTCGACGAGCCTGCCGTCGTGCAGCCTGAGCAGCGATTTGACCGTGCCGTCGCGGCTCTCCTGGCGGCGGTGCTCGCTGGCGGGCAGCAGCGGGTATTCGCCGTCCAGGCGCGCCGCGAGGTCGCGCGGCAGGCCCTTGAGGTCGGCGAAGCGCGCCACCCCCGGCCGGTAGAGGCCCTCGAAGAGCTGCGCGCCGCGGAAGGCGGGCAGGCCGAGCCCCTCCGCCCAGGCGCGCGTCTGGTCGTGGCTCATGCCGTAGAAATCGGGGCCGGGCATGGGCGGCATGCTAGATCGCCTCCGCGGGATGCACGGGGCGGTTGCCTGGGAACTCGCCAACCAGCGCCTGGACCCTTCCTGGGACCGCGCGCCGCTGGCCCGCTTCCGCATCCTCTCGCGAGCGCGCCGGCGGCGCGCGGTCCCAGGCAGGGCCCGCACGTGTGGAACCGACCCCATACGCGCCGACCGGCGGTGCCTGGCATTGCTGAAGCGCGGCCCGACTGGTACGCCTAGCGCGGAGACCGCGATGAAACCCTTCGCCCCCGGCGCCGTCGCCAGCCTCGCCTTCGGCGTCCTCGCCATCCTGCTGGGCTACGTGCCGCTGCTCGGGCTGGCGCTGGGCGTCACGGCCGTCGTGCTGGCGGTGCGCGCGCGCCGCGCGGTGGTGGCCGCGCCGGACGCGCTCCTGGGCGCGGAGCTCGCCGCCGCCGGGCTGGTGTGCGGGATCATCGGCACCGTGCTGTCGGCGCTGGCGACCCTCGCGGTGTTCGTGTTCCTGGCCATCCTCGCGACCGCGATCGCTGCGGCCACCGGCGCGGGCGCCGCGCCCCACGCCGTACCGCTGCCGATGCTCTGACGGGGGTCAGGCGCGGTCGCCGCTCACCCGGCCGGCTTGTCCGCGCCCTTGGACACCACCACCTGCGCGGCGCGCACCAGCTGCTCCTTGAGCCGGTAGCCGGGGCGGTGCACCTGCACGATGGTGCCGCGCGGCAGGTCGGACGCCTGCTCGGCGATGGCCTCGTGCACGGCGGGGTCGAACAGGCCCTCGCAGGGGATGCTCTCGATGCCGGCGTTGGCCAGCACCGCCTGCAGGCTGGTCTGGATCATGCTGACGCCCTGGGCGAACTCGACGAAGGCCTCGGGCTTGGCGGCCGCCAGCGCGCGCGCGAGGTTGTCGAGCTCGTTCAGGATCGGCTTGACGAAGCGCACCACGCCGCGCGTGGCGGCCTCGTCGGCCTCCTTGCGCAGGCGCTTGCGCACGTTGTCGAACTCGGCCTGGGAGCGCGCGCAGCGCTCCTTCCACTCGGCGGCCTCGCGCTTCAGCGCGGTGAACTCGGCGGCGGGGACGACCAGGTCCTCGGCGTCGGCGTCCGCCTCCGGGGCGTTCGACTGGTCCTGGGTCTGGGCCGCGTCCTGCGGCTCGTTCTCGGGGGCAGGCTTGGGTTCGGGAGTGGGCATGGCTGATCCTTGACGCTGCGGGAAGATCCAGGGGAAGCGGCGCTTCTTGGAGTTCATTGCCTGGCTGGAACCGACGGGGGCCGGGCGCAGCGGGGCTCCGCCAGGCGGTGGGCGCTCATTCGAACAGCGCCTTCATCTTGTCGAAGAAGCCCTTGTGCTCGGCGCTCTTCTCTTCGATCTCGCCCAGCTCCTTGAGCAGCTCCTTCTGGCGGTCGGTGGTGCGCTTGGGCACCGTCACCTGCACCACGACGATTCGGTCGCCGCGGTAGCCGCGCTCATCGGGGATGCCCAGGCCGCGCATGCGCAGCAGGTCGCCGGGCTGGGTGCCGCTGGGGACCTTGAGCTTGGCGGCGCCTTCGAGCGTCGGCACCTCCAGCTCGGCGCCGAGGGCGGCCTGGCCGTAGGTGACCGGGATCTTGCACACCACGTCCTGCTCGTGGCGCTCGAAGAACTGGTCGGCCGCGACCTTGACGTAGACGTAGAGGTCGCCGCGTGGGCCGCCGTCGCGTCCGGGCTCGCCCTCGCCGCCGACGCGCAGGCGGCTGCCGTCCTCGATGCCGGCGGGGATCTTCAGCTTGATGGTGACCTTCTTGGGCTTGGCGCCCTGGCCGCCGCAGGTGCCGCAGGGGTCGGCGATGCTCTTGCCCGCGCCGCGGCACTGCGGGCAGGTGGTCTGCATGACGAAGAAGCCCTGGCCCTGGCGCACCACGCCCTGGCCGCCGCACAGGCGGCAGGTGGCGGCCTTGGTGCCGGGCTTGGCGCCGCTGCCGTTGCAGGTCTCGCACGGCTCGTTGCGCTTGAGGTCGATGGTCTTGGTGGTGCCCTTCACGGCCTCGCGGAAGGTGATCTCGATGCCGAGCTTGAGGCTGGCGCCCTGGTTGCGCTCGCTGCGCCCACCGCCGCCGCCGCCGAAGAACTGGTCGAAGATCGAACCGCCGCCGAAGACGTCGCCGAAGGCGGCGAAGATGTCCTCCATCGAATTGAAGCCGCCGCCGGCGTGGCCCATGCCCTCGACCCCGGCGTGGCCGTGCTGGTCGTAGCGCGCGCGCTTCTGCTCGTCGGACAGCACCTCGTAGGCCTCGGCGGCCTCCTTGAACTTGGCCTCGGCCTCCTTGTCGCCCGGGTTGCGGTCCGGGTGGTGCTTCATCGCCAGCTTGCGATAGGCCTTCTTGATGTCGTCGGTGCTGGCGCCTTTGGCCAGGCCGAGGACGTCGTAATAATCACGCTTGGTGGTCGCCATCGGGGGTCTCGCTGGTCACTCTGACGCGGCAGGCTGGCTTTCTAGCACATCCTGGGCCACAAGCCCGGGCACCGGCACGCTCGTTCGCGTGGTCCTGCGGGCGGCCGCGTAAACGCTTATCAGGGCTTGGCTGGGGTGGGCGGAACGGACGCGGCCGGGGGCGTGGTCGGACCAGCCTGGCCCGGATCCAGCTTCGGCTCTTCCAACAACAGGCGCGATAGACCGGTGAGCTTGCCGTTGGCGGCCACCAGGCGCTTCCCGAGCGCCTTGCGCTGCTCGACCGGGATGCCCTGCAGCTTGGCGCTGGCCGCCACGAATGTCTCGCCGGCCTTCAGGGGCTGCTTCTGGTCGAGGTAGGTCTGGGCGGTGAGGAGCAGGACCTCGGCCTCGGCCAGGGTGTTCTCGGCCTCGGGATCCGGCCTCAGCTTGGCGTCGGCCTCGCGCTGCAGGATGGCGTCGGCGGCCGCGCCGGCGCGCCGGGCGGTGACCGGATCGACCGCCGGGGCGGGCTCCGCGGGGGCCGCAGCGGTCGACGCCGGTGGCGTGGCGGGCTTCGGGGGTGCCGGCTGGTCGGCGGCCGTGAGCGGTCCGCAGGCGACGAGCGCAGCGGACAGGCAGGCGAGCAGGGACGGGCGCATCGGGCACTCCGGGGAGGGCGGCATGGTCAGGAGCCGAGCAAGGCGGGCAAGCGGAGAGGCGCCCCGGTGCGCTGGCTTCGCCGGGGGTGCCCGCTAGGCTGCGCCGCTCGCACGAACCCCGGCAGCGTCCGGATGCCTGAGGAACCGACCATGGCCAAGACCACCCAGTCCGCAAAAGCCGCGAAGGCCGCCGCTCCCGCCCGCGCCGGCAAAGCGGCCCGCAAGGAGAAGGTGGTGCTCGCCTACAGCGGCGGCCTCGACACCTCGGTGATCGTGCGCTGGCTCGAGCAGAAGGGCTACGACGTCATCTGCTTCTGCGCGAACGTCGGCCAGGTCGAGAAGTACGAGGACCTCGAGGCCAAGGCGCTGAACAGCGGCGGCAGCAAGTGCTACATCCGCGACGTGCAGGAGGAGTTCGTGCGCGACTTCGTGTTCCCCGCGATCGCGTGGAACGCCAAGTACGAGGGCCGCTACCTGCTCGGCACCTCGCTCGCCCGCCCGGTCATCGCCAAGCACATGGTCGAGATCGCCAAGAAGGAGAAGGCCCAGTACATCGCGCACGGCGCCACCGGGAAGGGCAACGACCAGGTGCGCTTCGAGCTGACGGCCTACGCGCTGCTGCCCGGCGTGAAGATCATCGCGCCGTGGCGCGACCCCGAGTTCAACACCGACATCAAGGGGCGCGTCGAGGCCATCGAGTACGCGAAGAAGTGGGGCATCCCGGTCAAGGCGACCAAGAAGGACCCCTGGTCGAGCGACGACAACCTGCTGCACATCAGCTTCGAGGCCGGCATGCTCGAGGACCCGGCGGTGCGCCCGCTCGACCGCATGTTCGAGCGCACCCTGCCGATCGCCCAGGTCAAGGCGCGCCGCCAGACCGTCACCGTCGACTTCGTCGCCGGCGTGCCGGTCAAGGTCGATGGCAGGAAGCTCTCGCCCGCCAACCTGCTGCGCACGCTCAACGAGCTCGGCTTCAAGCACGGCATCGGCCGCATCGACATGGTCGAGTCGCGCTTCGTCGGCATGAAGTCGCGCGGGGTCTACGAGACCCCGGGCGGCACCATCCTGCTGTCCGCGCACCAGGACCTCGAAGCGCTGACCGTCAGCCGCGACCTGCTGCACACCAAGAACCAGCTCGCCGTGCGCTTCGCGCAGATGGCCTACTTCGGCTTCTGGTACTGCGAAGAGATGGAGGCGCTCGACGCCTTCCTGAAGGCCAGCCAGCGCCACGTCACCGGCCGCGTCACCCTCGAGCTCGACCGCGGCAACGTCACCGTGGTCGGCCGCGAGAGCGCCCATTCCCTGTACGACGCCGCGATCGCCTCGATGGAGGCCGATGGCGGCGCCTACAACCAGTCCGACGCCACCGGCTTCATCCGCCTGCAGGCCCTGCCGCTGCGCGTGCACGCGCGGCGCGCGGCGCGGTTGGCGGGGGAGTAGGCGTCGGCCAGGGCCGCTGCCTGCTGGGAGCGGCTGATGGCTGACGAGACCATCGTGAGCCGATTACCGAGCGACTCCGTGGACTTTCCACGGTTCGCCTCTGATTGCGCGCCCAGCGGGCAATGCATCTAACGTCTGGAGTTCCTCCGATAGCACAGGGCTCGTCTCTGTCTGGCGCTCTTATTGATCCGATTGGCGCGTGATACCCCGCGCTGGCGCCTACCGCTGCCCCCTCACCGGGTTGCTCGTGCCACCCGCTGCATCAGCGCCTCCGGCGTCTTCGCCGGCAGCGAGCATGCGCCATCGACGCACAGGAACGCCGCCGGCTCCGGTAAGGTCGGCAGGTGGACGTCGGGATTGGGCAGGGCCCCCTCGCGCGCATCGAGCCACTCCAGCCGCTTGTACACCACCGGCGCGGCCAGCGCTGCGGTGAACAGCGCCTGGGCGCGCGCGTCGTCCTTGGGGCCGACCACGGTGATGTGCAGCGGCTCGGCGGCGAGCTCGGCGTCCGCGACCAGGACCGGCGCGGTCGGACGGAGCCCGGCGACGCCCGGCGCGGAGACCCAGCGGAAGGCCTGGGCGGCGAGCGCGCGGTGCGCGGCGTCGCCGGTGTGGCGCGCGAGCAGGTTGGCGAAGCGCGCCAGCGCCACGTTCTCGTCGCGCTGCGGCAGCGGCGGCAGCGCCTGGCCGCGCGCGGCGGCGGTGAGGAAGCCGGCGCGCTGGCCACCGGCAGGCGCCTCCGCCGGCTGGAAGTCCGCCGCGATGAAGCGCGCCGCGCCGCTGGCGACCTCGAGCCACGAACGTGCGCCGGTCGCGGTGTAGAGCGCGAGCGCGGCGCGGCCCATGGCCAGCGTATCGCCCAGGTAGAGCCCCCCGGCAGCGCTGCCGTCGTGGCTGAAGCCGCCGCCCGGCAGCGAGCGGTGCGCGAGCACCCAGGCGCCGGCGCGCTCGGCGTCGGCGAGCGCCGTGGCGTCGCCGGTCACGCCGTAGAACGCCACCAGCGCGGCGATCGCCCAGCCGTTCTCGCGCGCGTAGCGGTGGGTGTCGATGCGCGGGACGCCGCGCGCGCGCCGGCCCGCATCGTCCAGCGCGAAGTACTCCGCGCTGTGCTCGCCCGGGACCAGGTCGGCGTCCTGGCTGGTCATGAAGGCGCCCTCGGGGCCGGTGAGGAAGTCGCGCAGGTAGCGCCGCACCGCCTGCGCCGAGGCCAGGTCCGCGGGCCGGTGCCACAGCGCATAGGCCTGGGCGTAGGTACGCAATGCGCCAGCCTGCACCTCCATGATCTTCTCGAAGTGCGGCTCGTTCCACACCCCGCCGGTCGAGTACTGGTAGACGCCGCCCCACACCGGATCGATCAGCGCGCGCGCCGCGTCGAGGGTGCCGCGCGCCATGCCCGCGGCATCGACGTCGCTGGCGGAGCGCAGCAGGGCGAGTTCGACGCCCTCGAAGTCCAGGTACTTGTGCACCGTACCCCAACCCGCCTGCGCGCGGTCATAGCCACCACGCCAGGTCTCGAGCAGCGCCGCGCGCTGTTCCGCCGGCAGCGGTCCATCGGCGTGGGGCGCGGCCACCGGCGCCCCGGAGCCGTCGGTGACCGACGGTCCCGGCGTGGGATCATCGACGAAGGCCTGGGCCATGGAGGCCATGCCCGCCGGCGCGATGTAGCCACGGCGCTTGGCCAGCTCGCGCCCATCGCCGTCGAACACCACCGTCGCCGGCCAGCCGTAGTCCTCGTAGCGGTTGGCGAGGTCGGGGTGCGCATCCTGGTCCACGCGCACCAGCAGGTACTTCGCGCGCAGCACCGCGACCACCGCCGGATCGCGGTAGGTGGTCTCCGCCATGACGTGGCACCAGTGGCACCACACCGCCTCGAGGTCGAGCAGCACCAGCTTGTGCTCGCGCTTGGCGCGGGCGAAGACGTCGTCGGACCAGGGCATCCAGGTCAGCGGCTCCGCTCTTCGCCGCCGCGGCGCCGGCGCCCTCCGCAGCGCCTGCGACCGCCGCCCGCCCGGTCGACGAACGCCACCAGCGTGAGCAGCAAGATGGATGTGCGTGCATGCCCCATGACGACCTCGCTCGCTCTCCATACGCCGCCCCCCCCACCCCGGATTGCCGCTTCCGCCCCGACCGCCCGTGCTCCGCGCGGGCGAGGCGAGCTCCAGCTCGCCTCGCCTCCATGCCTTCCGAACTCATCCGCTGCGACTGTCCGACCGCCGTTCCTTCTCCTGAGGCATGTTCCGCCCAGAGGCGAGCTGGAGCTCGCCTCCCGGCCTCCCGCACTCCCAATGCATCCTCTGCACCATTTCCCCCCTCCCGCCACCTCCTCACCCCCTCGCCTGCCCCCTTGCAGCGTGATGAAAGTCCTTTTCACTTGGCCGCATACGTCGGCCCGTGTGCAAATGACCCGCGCGCGCCCAGCGAACGCGCGCCATACTCCCGAGAGGACGATCCCCAACGATGCCCACCCCGCCCGCCCCGATGCCCCCAGTGATGATCCTCTGCGGCGGCATGGGCACGCGCCTGCGCGACGTCACCGAACTGCTGCCCAAGCCGATGGTGCCGATCGGCCCCCAGCCGATCCTGTGGCACATCATGAAGACCTACGCCGCCTTCGGGGTGCGCCGCTTCATCCTCTGCCTCGGCTACAAGCGCGAGGCGATCATCGACTATTTCGTCAACTACCGGGCGCGCGCCACCGACACCACCATCACCCTCGGCCGCGAGGGCCGCATCGTCTACCACGGCGCCAGCGCCGAGGACGACTGGGAGGTGACCCTGGCCGACACCGGCGAGAAGACCATGACCGGCGGGCGCGTGGCGCGCGCGGCGCGCTACCTGCGCGCGGACGACCGCGACTTCTTTTTGACCTACGGCGACGGGGTCGCGAACGTCGACTTCGCCGCGCTGCTCGCCCACCACCGCGCCCAGGGCCGGGCGATCACCGTCACCGCGGTGCACCCGGCCGCGCGCTTCGGCGAGATCCAGCTCGAGCACGGCCTGGTCGCGCGCTTCCTCGAGAAACCGCAGTCCGAATCCGGGCTCATCAACGGCGGTTTCATGGCCCTCGACCGCGGCTTCCTCGCGCGCTACCTGAACGACGACCAGGGCCTGATCCTCGAGCAGGAGCCGATGCGCCGCGCCGCCGCCACAGGGGACATGGCCGCGTATCTGCACGCGGGCTTCTGGCAGTGCATGGACACCGCGCGCGAGCACCAGCTGCTCAACGGCCTGTGGGAGTCCGGGCGCGCGCCCTGGACCGAACGCTGGTGATGTTCAACGACGCCTACTGCGACCGCCGCGTCCTGGTCACCGGCCACACCGGCTTCAAGGGCTCCTGGCTCAGCCACTGGCTGCTGCGCCTGGGGGCGCGCGTCACGGGCATCGCGCTCGCTCCCGACACCACGCCGGCGCTGTTCACCGCGGCGGGGCTGGCCGCGCGCCTGGAGCACCACGTGCTCGACATCCGCGACGGCGCCGCCTTGGCGCGGGCGGTCGCCGAGTGCCGCCCGGAAGTGGTCTTCCACCTCGCCGCCCAGCCGCTGGTGCGCGCCTCCTACGCCGACCCCAGACCACCTGGGACACCAACGTCGGGGCACCGTCAACCTGCTCGAGGCGGTGCGCGCGACCGGCGGCGTGCGCGCGGTCGTCGTCGTCACCACCGACAAGTGCTACGAGAACCGCGAGTGGCCCTGGGGCTACCGCGAGAGCGACGCCCTCGGCGGCCACGACCCCTACAGCTCGAGCAAAGCCGCCGCCGAACTCGCCATCGCCTGCTCCGGCGCTCATTCTTCGCAGTCGCGGGCGGCCCGCGGCATGGCGAGCGCGCGCGCCGGCAACGTCATCGGCGGCGGCGACTGGGCGCCCGACCGCATCGTGCCGGACTTCGTGCGCGGCCATCGCCGCCGGACGGCCGCTGGTCCTGCGCAACCCGGCGGCTACGCGCCCGTGGCAGCACGTGCTCGAGCCGCTCTCCGGTTACCTCGGCTCGGCGCGCGGCTGCTCGGTGCCGACGGCCAGGCCTTCGCCGAGGCCTGGAACTTCGGGCCGCCCGACGACAGCGTGGTCACCGTCGGCGAGCTCGCCCAGTGCCTGGTGGCGCATTGGGGCAGCGGTGAGATCGACGCCGCGGGGGCCCCCGACCAACACCTCCACGAGGCCGGCCTGCTCAAGCTCGACTGCAGCAAGGCGCGCGCGCGGCTCGCCTGGCACGGCGCCTGGGGCCTCGACGAGACGATCCGGGCCACGGTCGGCTGGTACCGCGCGTTCGCGGGCGGCGCCGCCGCCGCCACCCTGCTCGACGAGCAGCTCGACACCTACGTCGCCGCCGCCGCGCGGCAGAAACTCGCGTGGCTCCCGTGACCGACGACCCCTCCGCCGCGCGCGTCGCCGAGCTGCGCCGCGAGATCCTCGAGCGCACCCGTGAGCTGGTGCGCCTGCGCGAGGCGCCCCGCCCCTTCGTCGCCGGCCACAGCGCCGTGCCCTACGCCGGGCGGGTCTACGACGAGGACGAGGTCGCCGCCGGCGTCGACTCGATGCTCGACTTCTGGCTGACCCTCGGCCCGCACGGCGACGCCTTCGAGAAGGAGCTCGCCGACGCGCCTGGGCGTGCGCACCAGCATCCTGGTCAACACCGGCTCCTCGGCCAACCTGCTCGCCTTCGCCGCGCTGACCTCGCCACAAGCTCGGCGAGCGCCGCCTGCGCCCCGGCGACGAGGTCATCACCGTCGCCGCGGGCTTCCCGACCACGGTCGCGCCCATCGTCCAGAACGGCTCCGTGCCGGTGTTCATCGACGTCGACCCGCTGACGCCAACGCGATCGTCGCGCAGCTCGAGGACGCCTACGTGCGCGGGCAAGACCAAGGCGGTGATGCTCGCCCACACGCCTGGGCAACCCCTTCGACCTGCGCGGGTCACGCGCTTCTGCAAGGACAAGGGCTGTGGCTGATCGAGGACAACTGCGACGCCCTGGGCAGCCGCTACGACGGCCGCCCACCGGCACCTTCGGCGACCTCTCGACGCAGAGCTTCTACCCGCCGCACCACCTCACCCTGGGCGAGGGCGGGGCGGTCAACATCGTGAAGCAACCGCTGCTCAAGTCCTGGTCGAGTCGCTTCCGCGATTGGGGCCGCGACTGCTGGTGCCCCCCGCGGCAAGGACAACACCTGCGGCAAGCGCTTCGACTGGCAGCTCGGTGAGCTGCCCAGGGCTACGACCACAAGTACATCTACAGCCACCTCGGCTACAACCTCAAGCCGCTCGACCCGCAAGCGGCGATCGGGCGCGCGCAGCTGAAGAAGCTGGCGCGCTTCATCACCGCGCGCGGCGACAACTGGTCGCACCTGCGCCGCAGCCTCGCCGAACTCGACGGCGAGGTGGACTTCATGCTGCCCACCCACGCGACGGCCTGGACGCCCGCGGGCTTCGCGCGCGCCGCCGGCGCGCCGCTGGTCGAGCCGAGCTGGTTCGGCTTCATGATGCTGATCAAGCCGCAGGGCGGGCGCGACCGCACCGCGGTCGCGCGCGCGCTCGAGGCCGCGAAGATCGGCAACCGCATGCTCTTCGGCGGCAACCTGGTGCGCCAACCGGCCTTCGTGCAGCTGCGCCGCGACAGCGCGGGCGCGGGCTTCCGCACCATCGGCGACCTGGCGGGCGCCGACCGCATCATGAACGAGGGCTTGTTCATCGGCGTCTACCCCGGCCTCTCCGCCGACCAGGTCGACCACCAGATCGCCACCCTGCTGCGGATCTTCCGCCCGTGACCCCGTGGCCCGGCCACCTGCGCGCGGACGAGCTGGAGGAGATTCTGGCAGGGCCTCGAGGCCGCGCCGCTGCGCGGCCGCCGCGTGCTGGTCGCGGGCGCCTCGGGCTGCCTGGGTGGGGCGATCGCCGAGGCGCTGTGCTGGCAGGCGCGCCGCGACCCGACGCTGCGCGTGACCGTGGCCAGCCGCGACCGCGCGCGCCTGGAGCGGCGCTTCGCCGGCCAGGGTGCGACCACCGCCGCGGTCGACTTCAGCGCACCGCTGCCCCCCGACTTGCCGCCCTGCGACTGGGCGGTGCACGCGGCCTCGCCGGCCTCGCCGCGGCGCTACCTCGCCGCCCCCGTCGCCACCCTGCTCGCCAACGCCCAGGGCCTGGCGGGTCTCGCCCAGCGCCTGCCCACGGACGGCCGGCTGCTCTTCCTCAGCTCCGGCGAGATCTACGGCTCGCCCCCCGATGACGCGGTGCCGACGCCCGAGAGCTACAGTGGGCCCAGCGACCCCACCAGCGAGCGCGGCTGCTACACCGAGGGTAAGCGCTTCGCCGAGGCGCTCGCCATGGCCTTCCACCGCGAGCGCGGCCTGCGCGTCGCGATCAGCCGACCGATCCACGTCTACGGTCCGGGCCTGCTGCCC
>CAWFSD010000028.1:0-15704 GCA_963818245.1 uncultured Planctomycetota bacterium | reverse complement strand
CGAGGCGCCGGCGGCGGGGCGGATCGAAGTCGACATCGCCATCCTCACCAGCGAGCAGCTCGTCACCCTCGCGGGCGCCGAACTCGGCGCACGCATCGGCGGGCTGCGCGCCCTGCCGTTGGCCGATCTGCGCAAGCTGGTGCTGGCGCTGCAGGAGCAGCGGCGGAAGCGGTGAACGGTTGAATCGGCCCGTGCCGCGCTCCACATTGCACGGGGTGTCCGACGCGGAATCCCAGTGACCGGAATCGAGGCGCCAACTGCGCGCCCGACCCCAGCCCGGGCAACGGCCTGGGATCCTGCCACATGGGCACCGTGGCCCTGCATGGGCGGTCGAACCGCCAGGCCTGGGTTCGAGTCGCCCTTCAGGCTCGTACCGATTTTTCACGTTCCTACCCAGGGCGCTGCCCTGGCCTGCGACCCTTCCCCCGCCTCAAACCCCTTCGCGCATGTTGTACAGGCTGCCGTCCAGGTGGCACCCGCTCAGCATCTGCATCACCGTCGGGTCCAGCGTGGGGTCGTGGAGCAGCTCCTCGATCACCTGGTTGGGGTCGGCGCCGGGGTCGGTGGCGGTGCGCTCCTCGAAGACCACGGCGGCGGCGAGGATGCGCGCCTCGATGTCGAGGTCGTCCTCCTTCAGGCCCTGGGGGCCGCTGCCGTCGAGGCGCTCGTGCGCGAGGCGCACCAGCGGCAGCAGGCTCTCGAGGTCCTCGACGCTCTCGAGCAGGTTGAGCGCCTTCGCGCGGCTCGCCGCGTCGTCGCCGCACAGGCGGTCGAAGTGGTGCAGCATGCCGGCCTGGCGCAGGCGCTCGCGGCTCGATGCGCCGAGGTGGGTGGCGTCGGCGAGGGCCACGCACGAGCGCGCGCAGCGCTCGCCGCAGCCGAGGACGCCGGCGCGCGTCTCGAGCGCGCGCACCATGGTGCTCATCACCTGCCACAGCGCGGCGCGGTGGCGGCGCTGCTGCTCGGCGGCGTGCTGGGCGAGGCCGACCTGGATGGCGCAGGCCGAGATCAGCTCGAGGTCGATCTGGTCGAAGGCGCGCGCGCCCACGCCGCGGCTCAGGTAGAGCACGCCGCGGGTGTGGCCGGCGACCGCCAGGGGCACGCAGATCACCGAGCGGATGCCCTTCTGCACGATGCTCGAGTGGCGGTCGAAGCGCTCGTCCTCGCTGGCGTTGGCGCTGTGCAGCGCCTTGTTCTCGCTGAAGGTCTTCTTGATGATCGAGCGGCTGATCACCGGCTGGATCTGCGGCCCGGCGGTGCGCACCGTGGTCGGCACCAGCTTGCCGGTGGCGACCTCGCGGCGGAAGATCAGCGCGCTCTCGGCGGGCATCGCGCCGACCAGGCAGTCGAGGACCTTGGCCTCCTTCTCAGCGCCGTCGTTGGGCTCGCTGACGATGCGCCCGACCTGGTAGAGGATGCGCAGGCTGCGCGCGTTGTCGTGCTGCGGCTCGTCGTCCTTGATCTCGTCGATGTCGGAGAGCTCGTCGATGCGGAACTCGAGGGTGTTCGAGAGCACGTCCGGGTCGTCGTTGTAGGCGATGCGGTGCGAGCTGTCCTCGTCGGCCAGGGCGGTGCCGCCCTCGAAGATCAGCTCGGTGGTGCCGATCTTGATGACGTCGCCCTCGCGCAGCAGCTCCTCGTCGCCGAGGCGCTCGTCGTTGACGTAGGTGCCGTTCTTCGACTCCAGGTCGCGCACGAAGTACATGCCGCCGACCGGGAAGATCTCGGCGTGGAAGCGGCTCGCCGAGCGGTCGAGGATCTGGATGCCGGCCTCGGCGTCGCGGCCGATGGTCAGGGACTTGTCGACAAGGGTCTTCTCGCGCCCGCGGTAGGGTCCGTTCACGATGCGGATCTTGCTCACGGTCGGGGCCCCGGGGGTGGCGGAGGGCGGAGGCGGGTCAACGCTGCCGATCCTCCAGGGCGCCGGCCCGTCCGCCAGCGCCAGCCGCTTGGCGCGCGCGGCCTGCGGCGGACGCCGTCAGTTCGAGCAGGCGCCAGGCGCCAGGCTCGTCGGGGGCGGCCCGCACCAGGCGCTCGGCCGCGGCGGTGGCCGCGGCGTGGTCGCCGACCAGGAAGGCCTTGGCGGCGTCGCGGTGCAGGCTGCGCACCAGGGTGCCGTCGAGCGGGCGGACGCGCTCGCTGCGCCACAGCGCGATGCTGGCCCCGATGCCGAGCAGGGCCCACAGCCCGGTCGCCGCGAGGGCGCGCTGCCAGGCCACCGGGTCATCGACCTCGACCAGCGCCTGGGCGCCGGCGCTCAGGCACAGCAGGGCCGGGACCAGGAAGGCCACCCCCGCCGCGGGCCGGCGGCGGAGCAGCAGTCCCGCGCCCGGCAGCAGGGCATTCAGGGAAATCAGCGCTGCGGGCATCGCCGACGATCCTAGGCGGCTGGCGGGATGGGGAAAGGGGGACGGCGGGGGGACTGCGGGCTGCGCGCGGCGCGTCTCGGACGCGCACGTCGCGGCTCCGAGCTCATGCCCAGGGTGACCCGGACAAATGCAACGCTTGGCACACCTTGTGCCACGTCCCCTCGGAGCTGCCGCGATCCGCGCCACTCTGACAGGGGGTTCCATGACCCGTTCCAGCGATCGCCCATTGCCGCCCATCGAGGTCGAGGTCCGCCAGGGCGAGGCCGCCCACTCCGAGGTCGAGTCGGCTCCCGACCGCGACCACGCCGTGCTGCTCCCGGGCGACCACCTGCCGACGGTGGTGGTCGCGCTGCCGCTCAACCAGCGCCCGGTGTTCCCGACCATGACGCTGCCGCTCGTCATCCCGGCGGGGCGCCTGGCCGACGCGGTGCGCGCGGCGCTGAAGGACCACGGTGGCCACATCGGCTTCTTCCTGACGCGCACCGCGCTCGACGACAGCGCGGCCTTCGCCTACGGCGACCTGCTGCCGATCGGCAGCGTGGCGCGCGTGGTCAAGCACCACGAGATCGAGGGCGGCGGACTGCAGGTCTTCGCCCAGGTGCTGGCGCGCTTCCAGATCGCCGCCCTCGAGCGCGCCGAGCCGGTGCTGCTGGTGCGCGGCGCGGTGGTGCGCCCGCAGGTCGACGCGGCCGACCCGCAGGTGCGCGCCTGCGCCATGGCCATCGTCGCCGCGCTCAAGGAGCTGGTGCAGCACAACCCGGTGTTCGCCGACGAGATCCGCATGGTGCTGGCGAACTTCAACAACATCGACGGGCCCGGTCGGCTCGCCGACGTCGCCGCGTCGCTGACCACCGCCAAGCGCGAGGACATCCAGCAGGTGCTCGAGACCTACGAGGTCGTGCCGCGCATGGAGAAGGTCCTGCTGCTGCTGGCGCGCGAGCAGCAGCTCGCGCAGATGAAGGCCAAGATCACCCACCAGATCGAGGAGAAGGTCAGCGACCACCAGCGGCGCTTCTTCCTCAACGAGCAGCTCAAGTCGATCAAGCAGGAGCTCGGCCTGGAGAGCGACGACAAGAGCCTCGACCTGCAGCGCTTCCGGGACGTGCTCGCCCAGAAGGGCGCGGCGATGAGCGCGGAGGTGCGCGGCGTCATGGAGGAGGAGCTGCGCAAGCTCGGCCTGCTCGACCCCGCGGCCAACGAGTACGGGGTGGTGCGCACGCGCCTGGAGTGGCTCAGCGACCTGCCGTGGGGCGTGGTCACGCCGGACCAGCTCGACCTGCGCGGCGCTGCGCGCCGGGCTCGACGCCGACCACTACGGTCTGGAGGAGATCAAGCAGCGCATCATCGAGTTCTGCGCGGTGCGCCGGCTGAAGGCCGAGCGCGGCGGGGGCATCATCGCCCTGGTCGGGCCGCCCGGCACCGGCAAGACCTCGGTCGGCGCGTCGATCGCGCGCCAGCTCGGGCGGAAGTTCTTCCGCCTGTCGCTGGGCGGCATGCGCGACGAGGCCGAGATCAAGGGCCACCGCCGCACCTACGTCGGCGCGCTGCCCGGGCAAGCTGGCCCAGGCGCTGCGCCGCGCCGGCGCGATGAACCCGGTGATCCTGCTCGACGAGATCGACAAGCTGTCCAGCGGCCACCAGGGCGACCCGGCGGCGGCGCTGCTCGAGGTCCTCGACCCCGAGCAGAACAAGGACTTCCTCGACCACTACCTGGACGTGCGCATCGACCTCTCGCAGGTGCTGTTCATCTGCACCGCCAACGAGCTGTCGGGCATCCCCGAACCGCTGCGCGACCGCATGGAGGTGATGCGCCTGTCCGGCTACGTCGAGGCCGAGAAGCTGGTCATCGCCCACGACCACCTGGTGCCGAAGCAGCTCGCCGCGCACGGCCTGACGCGCCGCGACCTGACCTTCACCCGCGCCGGCCTCGGCCGCCTGGTGCGCGACTACGCGCGCGAGGCGGGCGTGCGCCAGCTCGAGCAGCAGATCGCGCGCGTCTGCCGCAAGGTCGCGACCGCCAAGGCCGCGGCGGGCGGCGGGCCCGCGGCGCGAGGGCCCGCGCAAGCGCCGCGCCGGCAGCCGCGCCGAAGTCGAAGCCCAGGGCGGCGCCACCGCGCGTGGTGCTCGGCGCGGAAGACCTGGTGCCGTGGCTGGGCAAGCCGCTGATGCGCGACGACGCGCTGATCGTCCACCCCATCCCGGGCGTGGTCACCGGCCTGGCGTGGACGGCGATGGGCGGCGCCACCCTCGAGATCGAGGTGGTCGCCAACCCCAGCGCCAGCGGCGGGCTGACCCTCACCGGCCAGCTCGGCGACGTGATGAAGGAGAGCGCGACCCTGGCGCGCGCCCACCTGATGAGCCAGGCGGCGCGGCTGGGGGTCGAGAGCGGCTGGTTCGACAAGCACCAGGTGCACGTGCACGTCCCCGCGGGCGCGACGCCCAAGGACGGTCCGAGCGCGGGCTGCGCGATCGCCACCGCGCTGCTCTCGCTCGCCCTCGGCCGCCCGGTCAAGCGCCGCCTGGGCATGACCGGGGAGCTGACCCTGACCGGGCGCGTCTACCCGATCGGCGGGGTGCGCGAGAAGCTGGTCGCGGCCAAGCGCAGCGGTCTGACCACGGTGCTGCTGCCGCGCGCCAACGAGCGCGACTACGACGAGCTGCCCGAGCACGTGCGCGCGGGGCTGGAGGTGGTCTTCGTCGCGACCCTCGACGAGGTGCTGGCGCACGCCGGGCTGGTCGCGGGCCAGCGCGCGCCGGCGGGCGCGCGCTGATCAGTCCGGCCAGGCGAGGTCGGCCAGCGTGGCGTCGATGAGCGGCGCGACCGCGGCGCCGAGCGCGGCGACCTGCGCCGCGTCACCCGCGCGCGCGGCCTGCTCCAGCGCCGTGGCGTGGTGGGCCAGGCGCAGCGCGCCGAGGCCCAGGCTGGTGCCGCGCAGCTGGTGGGCGATGCGGCCGGCGCGCGCGTGGTCGCCCGTGGCGAGCGCGTCGGCCAGGCGCGCGCCGAGGCGCGGCGCCTCGTCGCGGAAGGCGGCGGAGATCGCGGCCATGACCCCTTCGTCGCAGACCTCGCTGCGCAGGCGGGCGAGCGTGGGGCGGTCGATCAGGGGGAGGGGGAGGGTGCCGGCTCCGGCGCCCACCGCGGCGGCGGGCGCTGGAGCCGGCAGGGGCGCAGCGGCGGGGGCGCCGGGCCGCGCCGGCAGCCAGCGCGTCAGGGTGCGCTCGAGGCGCTCCAGCTGCACCGGCTTCGACAGGTAGTCGTCCATGCCGGCGCTCCAGGCACAGCTCGCGGTCGCCGCTCATGGCGTTGGCGGTCATCGCCACCACCGGCAGGCGCGGGCCGTCGGCGCCGCGCTCGCGCTCGCGCAGGGCGCGCGTCGCGGCGTAGCCGTCCAGGACCGGCATCTGGCAGTCCATCAGCACCAGGTCGAAGCCGCCCGCGGCGAGCGCGTCGAGGGCGGCCTGGCCGTCGCCGACCAGCACGGTGGTCAGCCCGAGGCGGGTGAGCAGCGCCTGCGCGAGGCGCTGGTTGACCGCGTTGTCCTCCGCGACCAGCACGCGCCCGGCCAGGCGCGCGCCGGCCGGCTGCGCCGGTGCGCTGCGCGCTGGCGCGGCGCCGCTCAGCGCCTCGTCGCACGCGAGCCGCAGCAGGTGCGCGCGCGCCGGCTTGGCCAGGCAGCGCGCGCGCCCGGCGGCGGCGAGCGCCGCGGCCGCCTCGTGGCGCTGGACGGTGGTGAGCAGCACCACGCGCGTGGCCTCGAGCTGCGCGTCGGCGGCGACCGCGGTGGCGAGCGCCGCGCCGTCCACGACCGGCATGCCGAGGTCGGCGACCAGCAGGCGGAACGGGGTGCCCGCCTGGCGGGCGGCGCGCAGCATGCGCAGGGCCTCGGCGGCGTCGGCGGCGGTGGTGCAGCGCGCGCCCCAGGCCGCGACCTGCTCGCCGAGCAGCGCGCGCGCGCCGGGATGGTCGTCGACCACCAGCACCGCGACCCCGGACAGGCCGGTCCCCGCGGGCGCCGCCGTGGTGGCGGCCGCGGGCAGCCGGCTGGTGAAGCGGAAGGTGCTGCCGGCGCCCGCTCCGCCGGCGACGGCGCTCTCCACCGCGATGGTACCACCCATCAGCTCGACCAGGCGCTTGCAGATGGCCAGGCCCAGGCCGGTGCCGCCGTAGCGGCGCGTGGTCGAGCTGTCCGCCTGGCTGAACGACTGGAACAGCCGCGGCAGCGCCGCTTCGGGGATGCCGATCCCGGTGTCGCGCACCGCGCAGGCGATGAGCCCGTCGGCGCCGGGTTCGACGCGCACCTCGACCTCGCCGGCGGCGGTGAACTTGACCGCGTTGCCGAGCAGGTTGACCAGCACCTGGCGCAGGCGCACCGGGTCGCCGCGCACCTGCGGCGGCAGCCCCGGGGCGAAGCGGCAGAGCAGCTCCAGGCCCTTGGCCTCGGCGCGCTCGGCGACCAGGGCGAGGGCGTCCTCGACCACCGCGCGCAGCTCGAAGTCGACGCTCTCCAGCTCCAGGCGGCCGGCCTCGATCTTCGAGAAGTCGAGGATGTCGTCGATGATCGTCAGCAGGCCGTCGGCGCAGCCGCGCACGGTGTCGAGCAGGGTGCGCTGGTGCGCGTCGAGCGCGGTCCCGGCCAGCAGCCCGGTCATGCCGATCACGCCGTTCATCGGCGTGCGGATCTCGTGGCTCATGTTGGCGAGGAAGTCGGACTTCGCGCGGTTCGCGGCCTCGGCCGCCTGGCGCGCGTGCACCAGCGCGCTGACGTCGTCGGTGACGATGATCACGCCGCCCACCGCGCCGCCCTCGTCGCGCCACGGGTGCATCGCCCAGCGCAGGTGCAGGACGCCGCCGCCCGGCCGCGGGAAGGTCTCCTCGTCGCTGCCCAGGCGCTCGCCCGCCAGGCAGCGCTGGTGCAGGGCGCGCCGCTCCTCGGCCGCGTGCGGGAAGACCTCGTAGTGGCTGCGCCCGGCCAGGGTGGCGCCGTCCAGGGCGTAGTCCTCGAGCCACCTGCCGCTCCAGCCCAGGTAGCGCATCTCGCGGTCGAGCATGGCGATGGCGATGGGCGCCGCGGCGATCACCTGGCGCAGGCGCTCGTGGGCGCGCTCGAGCTGGTCCTGCGCGCGCCGGCGCGCGCTGATGTCGTGGATCACGCCGCTGTAGAAGCGCGCGCCCTGCGCCTCCCAGGTGGCCAGGGTCAGCTCGATCGGGAACTCGCTGCCGTCGCGGTGCAGTCCGACCAGCTCCACCGGGCGGCCGACCAGCTTCGAGACGCCGGTCGCCGCCACGCGCGCGAGGCCGGCGACGTGCGCGGCCCGGAAGCGCTCCGGCATCAGCAGCTGGAGCGGCAGGCCGATGACCTCGGACTCGGCGTAACCGAAGATCGCCTGCGCGCCCTGGTTCCACGACAGCACCCTGCCACCGGGGTCCGTATGCAGGATCGCCGCCCCCGCCGACTGCATCACGCCGCGCAGGCGCGCCTCCGAGGCGGCGAGCGCGGCGGTGGCGCGCGCGCGCTCGGCGAGCTCGCCCTCGAGCGAGGCGGTGGCCGCGACGATGCGCCGCGACAGCTCGTCGCTGTGCACCAGCAGGCCGGCGGTGAGGGGGCTGACCAGCAGGTAGAGGCCGCCGGCGCCGAGCGCGATGAGTCCCGCCACGCAGCTCATGATCAGCGCGAACTGCTGGTTCACGCCGGCGAAGACCTCGCCCGCGGGCAGCCGCGCGACGATCGCCAGGCCGCTCGTGCCGACCGGCGCGTAGGCGGCGAGCACGGGGTTCGCGGTGGTGAGGTCGGCGGTGAGCGCGCCGGAACCCTCGGTGAGCGCCAGGCGCGCGGCCTGGCGCGCGATCGGCACCGCGTCACCGGCGCAGGCGCTCAGGCCGCCCGCGCCGTCCGCCTGCCACAGCACGGCGCCGCCCGCGCCGGCGAGGAAGACGGTGCCGCCGCCGCCCAGACCGTCGCGGTCGGCGAGGATGGCCGCCAGGCGCGCGCAGCTGATGGTCACCTGCTCGCTCCCGCGGCGCGGCGCGCCCTCGCCGCCGCCGATCAGCGGCACGCCCACCACCAGCACCGCGCCACCGGGCGTGGCGTACGGACCGGCGACCGCCGGCTGGTCGGCGGGCAGGGCCTCGGCCGGGGCGGTCGGCGCGTCGCCGAGTTCGAGCAGCACCGCGCCGTCGGCCAGCACGCAGCGGATGCCGCGGATCTCGGGGGTGGCGTGCAGCGCCTCGATGAGCGTGCCGCGCAGCGCAGCGACCGCCTGGGCGCGCGTCACGCCGCCATCGGCCAGGCCGTCGAGCGCGCGCCGCGGGATCATGCGCGAGGCGATCTGCACGGCCACGGTGCGCGCGGAGGCGAGCTGGCCGGCGCTCTCGCCGGCGCGGGCGCGCACCGTCCCGAGCAGCGCCTGGCGCTCGGACTGCTGCACGCGCACGTACATCGGCAGGGCCGCGAGCACGGCGCTGAGGGCGGCGACCAGCCCGGTGCCCACCACCGCGCTGGCGAGGATCGAGCGGCGCAGGTCGGCGATGCCCAGCGGCCGCGCGAGGTGCGCGGCCACGGCGCGCGCGACCAGGCTGCCGCCGCCGAGGACGAAGCACCCCGCGGTGTGCAGGGCCAGCCGGGTGAGGTTGCCCCAGCCATAGGTCGAGGGCAGGTCGAGCAGGTAGCCGAGCAGGGCGAGCAGCCCGATCGCCACCACCAGCGCGCCGAGGATGGCGCCGGTGAGCAGGCCCGGCCCCGCGAGGCGGGGCCGGGCGAGGGCGAGCAGACCGCAACCCAGCAGCATGAAACCGCTGGCGGACGCCGGGGCCATGCGCCCGGGGGCGTAGACCCCGCTCGTCACCCAGGGGTCGAAGAGCAGGTGGTCGATCCCAAGGTCCCAGCCGCCGATGAACTGGCTGAGGGTGAGCGTCCCGAGGGCCGTGGTGAGGCCGCCGAGGATGGTGGCCGCGCGCCAGCGGCTGCCAGCGAGCGCGAGCAGGCCCGCACCGCTGGCGAGGAACCCCAGCGCGGTGTTGTACTGCATCGGCACGTAGCCGGGCAGGACGGAGATCAGCGTGCGGACGTGCAGGTACCAGCCGCCGATGACCACCAGCGCGAGCGCGGCCAGCACCACGCCGTTGACCAGCAGCAACCGGCGCGCGAAGCGCGGCAAGTAGGTTCTCGGCATGCGCGTTCCGCTCCCGCCAGCAACCAGTGTAGCCCGGGCGCGGGTGCGCCGCCAGGGAGCCCTCTCCAGCATGGACGGTCGGCGCGGAAGGCGCCGAAGAGGCGGCTCGCGGCGGCAGCGGCCGAGGGAAGGACGCAGCGTGGGGGACCTGGAACCGCCGCTACCCCTCGTCGCTCGCGAAGATCGCCTCGATGAAGGCGTCCGGGTCGAAGGGCTGCAGGTCGTCGGCCGTCTCGCCGACGCCGATGAAGCGCACCGGCAGCTTGAGCTCGCGGCGGATGGTGATGGTCACGCCGCCCTTGGCGGTGCCGTCGAGCTTGGTCAGGATCAGGCCGGTGACGCCCATCGCCTGGCCGAAGACCTTGGCCTGCTGGATGGCGTTCTGCCCGGCGGTGGCGTCGAGCACCAGCAGCGTCTCGTGCGGCGCGCTCGGCAGGCGCTTCTGGATGACGCGGCGGATCTTCTCCAGCTCGCGCATCAGGTGCTCCTTGTTGTGCAGGCGCCCGGCGGTGTCGATCAGCACCAGGTCCATGCCGCGCGCTTCGGCGGCCGCGACCGCGTCGTAGGCCACCGCCGCCGCGTCGCCGCCGTCGTGGGTCTTGACGATGTCGACGCCGACGCGCCCGGCCCAGATCGAGAGCTGCTCGATGGCGGCGGCGCGGTAGGTGTCGCCGGCCGCGATCAGCACCTGGCGGCCCTGGTCCTTGAAGCGCTTGGCGAGCTTGGCGATGGTCGTGGTCTTGCCCGCGCCGTTGACGCCGACGATCAGCACCACGGTCGGGCCGGCCTTGGCTCCCGGCGCGGCGGGCTTGGCCCAGTCGAGCTCCTCGTCGCGCGGCGCCTGCAGCTCGTCGCGCAGGCTGCGCTTGAGCAGGTCGAGCAGCTCCTCGCCGGGCGCCATCTCGCCCGCCTTGTACTTCGCCTTGAGCTCGGCGATGATCTCCTCGGTCTTGGTCACGCCGATGTCGGCCTGCAGCAAGGTGTCCTCGAGGCTCGCGAGGAAGTCCTGGTCGATGGCGCGGCCGCGGCCGATCAGCCGGCGCAGCGCGCCGCCCACCACCGAGCGGGTGCGGGCGAGGCCTTCCTTGATGCGCGTGAAGAACTTGCCGAGGGCTTTGAACATGATCGCTCCGCCGCGGCTCAGGCCTGCTTGGCGGCGCGCTTGTCGGGGTCGGGCAGCTTCTTGAGCAGCTTGTCGTAGTCGACGTCCTTCGCGGCCGGCCAGATCTTGTCGATCTTGTAGAGGTCGCGGCGCTCCTGGTCGAAGGCGTGCACCACCACGTCGATGCAGTCGATCAGCATCCAGCCCGGCCTCGCCCTCGACGGGCATGCGCGGCACGTGGTGGCGTTTGCAGAAGTGGTAGATCTCCTCGACGATGGTGTTCACCTGGCGGTCGCTGCGCCCGGTGGCCAGCACGGCGTAGTCGAAGACCATGCCGCCGGCCGGGAATTCGAGCAGGCGCACCTGCTCGCCACCCTTGTCGAGGGCGAGGCGGACGGCGTGCAGGGCGAGGTCGCGGGAGGAGAAGACGGTCATCGGGTGGCCAACAGGGGGTGCAGGGGCGGGGGAGGGCATGATAGATCGGGGGGGCGGGGGGCAAGCGGGGTTCCTGGGCTGGTGGAAGCGGAGGGTGGAGCCGACAGGCCTCCTGTTCGACCCTCCCGAGCGGCGACCAGCGCCCTTGATGCGCGCCGCAGCGCTGGCGTGGGGGAGGGTGGGCGGCAGCATCCCGGCCATGCAGCCGCAGAGCCTGATCAGCGCCGTCGAGATCCAGACCCGCGTCACGGCGCTCGGGGCGCAGATCGCCGCCGACCACTGCGCCGGCGCGGGCACGGCCGGCGATCCGCTCACCCTGGTGGCGGTGATGGACGGCGCCTTCCTGTTCGCCGCCGACCTGGCGCGCGCCATCCGCATCCCCGACCTGCGCCTGCATTTCGTGCGCGCCAGCAGTTACCGCGGCACGGTCAGCAGCGGCACCGTCGCGCACGAGACGCTGCCCGACCTGGCCGGGCGCGACGTGCTGGTGGTCGACGACATCCTCGACACCGGGCGCACGCTGGCGGCGGTGCTGGCCTCGTGCGCCGGCGCGGCGCGGGTGCGCACCTGCGTGCTGCTCGACAAGCCGGACCGCCGCGTGCCGGGCGGGCTGGCCAGCGCGGACTACACGGGGTTCACCATCGCGGACCGGTTCGTGGTGGGGTATGGACTGGATCTTGATGGGAGGTACCGGCACCTGCCGGAGGTGTGCACGATGGATGGGATCTGACGATTCCGCACATTGGCGGGTGCGGGTCGCGAGACGCGCGACGCGAGACCGGAGACAAGAGACGAGAGACGAGAGACGAGACGAGAGACCCGATACGCAGGCGATCATCGTCCGTCCACGACGGCTCGTCGGCATGAGCGTCCAGCCCTGTCCACGCCGCAGACCCCCGGGAGGGTCGAGCGCCAGCTCGACCACGCGCGCCCCGCAGCCGCCCTGTCCATCCCGGGCCTGGACTCACGGCCAACCATGGTCGGTTCGGCAGCCATGCGCGCCAGGGGCGGACCGCATGGCTCTCGGCGCATCGATCGTCCGCTTCCCGCCCATCCCTCAGCGGCCCGGTGATCCAGGCGTATCACCGCGGATCACCGGAGGCCCCCATGTCCCGATCCGCCCTGCTCCTGTCCGCCGCCCTGGCGACCTGCCTCCTGCCCCGCTTGGCCGCCGAGGTCAAGCTGCCCGCGATCATCGGCGACAACGCCGTGCTGCAGGCCGACGCGCCGCTGCCGATCTGGGGCACGGCGGCGGTCGGTGAGGACGTGACCGTGACGATCGCCGGGCAGAGCCAGTCCACCAAGGCCGGCGCCGATGGCCGCTGGCAGGTGAAGCTCGCGGCCCTGAAGACCGGCGGCCCGCTCGAGCTCACCGTCGCCGGCACCAACACCATCGTGCTCAAGAACCTGCTGGTCGGCGAGGTGTGGGTCGGCTCGGGGCAGTCGAACATGGAGTTCGCCCTGAAGGGCGCCAACGACTCCGCCAAGGAGATCGCCGCTGCAGATTTCCCGAAGATCCGCCTCTTCACCGTGATCAAGAAGACCAGCGCCGAACCGCTCGCCGACTGCTCCGGCAAGTGGGTCGAGTGCTCGCCGGCGACCGTGCCGGGGTTCTCCGCGGTGGCCTACTTCTTCGGGCGCGAGCTGCACCAGAAGCTCGGCGTGCCGGTCGGCCTGATCCACACCTCGTGGGGCGGCACCGAGGCCGAGGCCTGGACCAGCCGCGCGGCGCTCGCCGGCAGCGCCGAGTTCAAGGACGCGGCCCCCTCCTGGGACAAGCGCCTGGCCGACCTGCCCAAGGCGCAGGCGAAGTACGCGACCGAGGTTGCGGCGTGGAAGGCCGCCGCCGACGCCGCCAAGGCCGCCGGCAAGCCGGCCCCGAAGAAGCCGAACCCGCCTGCGGATGAGAATTCCCCCCACCGTCCGTCCTCCCTCTACAACGGCATGCTCGCGCCGCTCATCCCGTACGCGATCCGCGGCGCGATCTGGTACCAGGGCGAGTCCAACGCCGGCCAGCCGCTGAAGTACCGCACCCTGCTGCCGCTGATGATCGGCGACTGGCGCCAGGCCTGGGGCGAGGGCGACTTCCCGTTCTACATCGTGCAGCTCGCCAACTACAAGGCGCGCCAAGCCGAGCCGGTCGAGAGCGACTGGGCGGCGCTGCGCGAGGCGCAGTGGCTGACCACCACCAAGGTGAAGAACACCGGCCTGGCGACGATCATCGACGTGGGCATGGCCGAGAACATCCACCCCACCGACAAGCAGACCGTCGGCCACCGCCTGGCGCTGAACGCCCTGGCCCTGACCTACGGCAAGGACAACGAGAGCTCGGGCCCGGTGTTCGCCGCGATGAAGGTCGAGGACGCCAAGGCCGTGCTGACCTTCACCCACCTCGGCGGCGGCCTGGTCGCGAAGGGCGGCGGCGCGCTCACCGGCTTCGCCATCGCCGGCGAAGACAGGAAGTTCGTCTGGGCGACGGCGACCATCGTCGGCGACACCGTGGTGGTCACGAGCGACAAGGTCGCCAAGCCGACCGCGGTGCGCTACGCCTGGGCCGACAACCCCGAGTGCGACCTGTACAGCAAGGCCGATCTGCCGGCGGTGCCGTTCCGCACGGATATTCCCTGAGGGCGCTGCGCGCCCAGGTGCGAGTCTCGCGAGTCTCGTAGCCTGCTCGAGCTCGGCTCGAGGCCCTGGGCGCGCGCGCCTTGACAGGAGGCTCCCCCAGACCTGAATCGCGCTTCCCATGACGACCGCATCCAGCTCCGTCCCCGCCGCGAACACGCCCCCGACCGCGCCGCGCGGGTGGTGGCGCACCGAGGACTGGTGGGCGGTGTGGCTGGGGCTGGGCATCGTGGCGGTGGCGTACGCGCTGTTCGCCAGCGGCACGAGCATCGCGTGGCTGGCGGTGGCGCCCGAGAAGTGGTCGAACGCGGCGCAGCTCGGGGCCGACCTCGCGGCGACCTGGCCGCGCTACCTCGCGCAGTTCGCGGTCTTCGCGGCGCTCTTCACCGGGGCGATGGCGGCGCTCGGCCACCGGCCGCGCGCCTTCCTGCCGGCGTTCACCGCGCTCTACCTGGGCGCGCTCGCCATCCTGGTCGCCAGCGCCTGGGACCAGGCGCGGCGCTACAACCTCGAGGCGCCGCTGCTCGCGCTCTTCCTCGGCCTGGTGCTCGCCAACCTGGCGCGCCTGCCGCGCTGGCTGGACGAGGGCTTCCGCGTCGAGTTCTACATCAAGCTGGGCATCGTGATGCTCGGCGCGACGCTGCCGTTCACGCTGATCGTGTGGGCCGGACCGGTGGCCATCCTGCAGGCGTCGGTGGTCTCGCTCGCGACGTTCTTCACCATCTTCCTGGTCGGCCGCCGGCTCGGCCTCGACCGCCGCCTGGCGGCGACGCTCGGCGCCGGCGGCGCGGTGTGCGGCGTCTCGGCGGCGATCGCCGTGGCCGGCGCGGTGCGCGCCCGCAAGGAGGACCCGCCGATCGCCATCAGCCTGGTGGTGCTGTGGGCGATCGTGATGATCTTCGCGCTGCCCTTCGCGGCGCGCGCGCTGCACCTGCCCGCCGGCGTCGGCGGCGCTTGGATCGGAACGTCGGAGTTCGCCGACGCGGCCGGCCTGGCCGCGGCCCAGGCCTACGGCGGCATGGCCGGCCCCGAGAACGGCATCACCGGCACTCCGGACCAGGCGATCGCCTCGTACACGCTGATCAAGGTCATCGGCCGCGACGTGTGGATCGGCATCTGGTGCTTCGTCCTGGCCTTCATCGCGGTGACGCGCTGGGAGCGCGCCGAGCACCCCGGGTTGGACAGCCGCGCGCAGGCGGGGCAGATCTGGACGCGCTTCCCCAAGTTCGTGCTCGGGTTCCTGGTCGCATCGCTGCTCGTCACCGTGGTGGTGCACGGCTATTCCCTGGCCGACTACAACAAGCAGGTGAAGCCGTCGCTGATCGCGCCCATCACCACGCTGCGCACGTGGGCCTTCACCTTCAGCTTCCTGAGCATCGGCCTGTGCACGCGGTGGCGCGACCTGACCAATGCTGGCAGCCGGCCCTTCCTCGCCTTCACCGCCGGCGTGGTGGTGAACGTCATCCTCGGCTACGTGCTGTCGACGCAGGTGTTCGGCAGCTACTGGGCCGGCGTGGCGACGCACTAGACCGCGGTGGGCGGCGCGCCTCCACCTGTGCCGGTCGGCGCCGCGCCGCGACCCGGGTGCGCGGCGTGCCGGCATTTCGTGGATGACCCGGCGGCGTTGGAGCGGGCGTTCCCCGGCTTCAGCGCGATGGGATCGGCACGTGCGTCGGTACGCGCCGGTGACGGGATCTGCGAGCGGCACGGGGTGTACGTTTCCGCGCAGGATGGGTGCGGGGATTTCAGCGCGCGGGAATGAGGCGAGCGACGTGAGAGGGCTCGGTGGTAGAAGCGGATTCCGGTATCGATCTCAAGGTCATCGCACCGCATCGCATCGTGTCGCCATGCATCGATCTGCTCCTGCGCCACTGTCCGGAGCGCCAACGGCGCGGCCCCGATTTCCAGCCCTGCCCATTACCCACATCTCATGGGATCACGCGCGGCCCTGAAAACGAAGAAACCGCCGGCCGGGAATCGAGAGCGCCAACGGCGCGCCCCAA
>CAWFSD010000027.1:0-78830 GCA_963818245.1 uncultured Planctomycetota bacterium | reverse complement strand
AATCGCCAACGCCTACCCGCAGGCCTCGATCCTGCGCGGCGTGGCCATCCCCGCCTTCGGCGGTGACACCGTGTGGGCCAACACCGCGGCCGTCTACGAGACGCTCAGTCCCGAGCTGCGCGAGCTGGCCGACCGGCTGTGGGCGGTCCACTCCAACCAGTACGACTACCTCCAGCGCAAGCAGGACAACGTCAGCGACGAGGTGCGCCGGATCAAGGGCGAGGAGTTCACCTCCACCGTCTACGAGACCGAGCACCCCCTGGTGCGCGTCCACCCCGTCACCGGCGAGCGCACCCTGGTGCTCGGGCACTTCTTCAAGCACTTCACCGGCTCGACCGCGGCGGACTCGGCAGCGCTGTTCCGCGTCTTCCAGGACCACATCACGCGCCTCGAGAACACCGTGCGCTGGCGCTGGGCGGTCGGCGACGTGGTGGTGTGGGACAACCGCGCGACCCAGCACTACGCGATCAACGACTACGGCGACCAGGTGCGCATCGTCCGCCGCGTGGCCGTCGACGGCGACGTGCCGGTGGCGATCGACGGCCGGCGCAGCGTCACGCGCGCGGTGCGCGCGAAGGACGCGAAGGCCGCCTGAGCGCTGTCCCCAGCGGTCGATCGGCACCCACGGGCGCAGGCTCGTGGGTTTTTCTCATGAGGCCAGCTGGTGATGGTGCGGTGGCGGTCGGTACGGCCATGGTTCCGATGGTCGAGCGGGCGCTCGACCAACCGATCGCTCGATGGTCGAGCTGGCGCTCGACCCTCCCGGCGACTGCCAGAAGCGCGGCGACGATCGGTAGCTTGCAGCGTGGCGCTCGCAGCGGCCAGCAGGCACGATGGACCTTGTCCATCCGCGGTAGACCGCCGGGAGGGTCGAGCGCCAGCTCGACCATCACTCTGGGCGCTGGTCCAGCAGCGGATGCGGCAACAGGCCCGCCTCCGCGGGTGCTGCCTGATCAACAGGAAATCCCTGGAAATTCCGAGATTACCACGCCTCCCGCTTGGCACACCGCCCGCTAACGGCCAGCGCCGCGGCATGCGGCGCCACATGCCTCCAGCAGCGACCTCGTCCTCCCACCGAGCGGTCCTCCGCGTCGGTTCCACCTCAGCGAAGCTCATGAAAAACCCCACCATCGCCCTGACCGCCACCCTGGCCCTGCTCACCGGCGCGCTGCGCGCCGAGGACAGCGGCGACACCCTCGAGGCGCTGAAGAAGCGGCTCGACACCCTCGAGCTCAGCAACAAGGCGCTCTCGGACCAGGTCAAGAAGCTCAAGGACGAGGCCATCACCAACGACGACGTCCAGGGCGTCAACAACTCGCTCGAGAGCTTCAAGTACCAGTACCAGCGCGACCGCGAGACCGCGACGCCGACCAGCGCGCGCGGCATCACCATCGGCGGCCTGGTGCAGACGCGCTATGGCTTCAACAACATCGACCTGACCCAGCCGCCGGTCCAGAACCCGCCGCCCCAGGCCAGCGTTGGCACCAGCAACCCCACGGTCGTCGACCACCGCAACAACTCCTTCGACCTGAGCGCGGTGCAGGTGTTCTTCGCCGGCAGCCTTTACCGCGACTACGCGGAAGGGCGCAACCTGACCTTCAACCTGCGCCTGGGCACGGCCCCGCAGACCGGCACCAACAACAACTTCGCCAACCTGCTCGACGCCAACGTGGTCTACTCGCCGCTGCCGACGACCTCGCAGGACATCGACAAGATGACCATCACCTTCGGCCAGCAGACCCTGCCGTTCGGCCTGGAGGTCAACACCACCGACGAGCTGCGCCCGGTCATCAACAACGCCCAGTTCGTCGGCCCCACCGGCCTGGGCGGCCGGCAGATCGGCCTGATCATCCGCGGCGACGACCGCATCACCTACGACTACGGCTACAACTACCGCTCGTCGCTGTGGTCGTACAACTTCGGCATCGTCAACGGCAACGGCGCCAACATCGCCGACGACAACAACTTCAAGGACTACGTCGGGCGCGTCGACTTCAAGGTGCCGACCGAGTACAACAGCTGGCTGCGCGAGCTGCGCATCGGCTTCTCGGGGTACTACGGCAAGGACCCGATCGTCGCGACGCCGACCGCCCCTGCCGGCGCGCCGGCCTTCGTGGTCAAGCAGGGCGAGCGCGAGCGCTGGGGCATCGACCTCTACTACAACCACTTCCCCTTCGGCGTGACCTACGAGTACGTGCTGGCGCTCGACGACGTCAACGCCGGCACCCAGAACGCGCCGCGCACGGCCAAGCAGCGCGGCACCTCGAACACGGCGACGTTCTTCTACAGCTTCGGCCAGAACTTCCTCGCCAGCCAGAAGGCCACCGGCCGCTTCGACGACTGGTGGCCGCGCACCTGGCAGCCGTTCTTCCGCTTCGACCTGTGGACGCCGGACGGCACCAACGTCAACCCGGCCCAGGCGCGCGACCGCCACATCGAGATCGACACCCTCGGCCTGAACGTGTTCTTCGCCCAGACCACCAAGGCGCAGGTCAACTTCAACCGCCGCGTCGAGAGCTCGGCGACGACGCAGCACTCCACGTCCTACGAAGTCCTGGCCCAGCTCCAGTACGGCTTCTGACCCACCCCACCCGCAGCGAGACACCCATGAGACTCCTCCGCATCCTCCTCACCGCCGCGTTCGGCCTGGCGGTCCTGGCCGCCGCCGACCAGCCGGACGTCATCCGCATCGGCTACCCGGGCGTGGCCAACGACGGCTACTCGCCGGTCGGCACCGCCACCGCCGGCTCGCTCGCGGTCAAGGGCATCCTCGAGGACGAGTTCAAGAAGGACGGCATCAAGGTCGAGTGGACCTTCTTCAAGGGCGCCGGCCCCGCGCTCAACGAGTCGCTGGCCAACGGCCTGCTCGACTTCGCCGCCGGCCTGGGCGACCTGCCCTCGATCGTCCACCGCTCCGGCGGCGTGGTCACCGAGGTCCTGGCCGCCAACGCGCGGCGCCAGAACACCTACATCGTAGTGCCGAGCGACTCGCCGGCGCACTCGGTGGCCGACCTCAAGGGCAAGCGCCTGGCGCTGTTCAAGGGCACCAACGGCTCGCTCGCCTGGGCCAAGATCGTCAAGGACGCCGGCTTCTCCGACAGCGACTTCAGGGTGCTCAACTTCGACAGCGCCACCGCCCGCGCCGCCATCACCACCAAGGACATCGACGGCTACATCGGCGGCAACGACGTCTTCCAGCTGCGCAACCGCGGCGTCGGCCGCATCGTCTACAGCACCGTCGGCCGCTCGCCCTACCTCGGCCGCTTCACCACCCTGAACGTGACCGAGAGCTTCGAGAAGAAGTACCCGGCGATCGTCCAGCGCGTGGTCACCGCGTGGGTCAAGGAGGCCGCCTGGGGATCGAACGAGGAGAACCGCAAGGACGTGTTCCGCACCTGGGCCAAGTCCGGCCAGGCGTGGGCCGACTTCAAGGAGGACTACGGCGACGACACCCTCGCCTCGCACCTCTCGCCGCTGCTCGACGAGCACTTCTTCAGCCACTACAAGCGCGGCGTGCAGGCGTCCCTCGACTTCAAGTTCATCCGCAAGGACATCGACGTCGACGCGTGGGCCAACCCCAGGTACCTCGCCCAGGCGCTCAAGGACCTCAAGCTGGAGGGCTTCTGGCAGGAATACGACGCCGAAGGCAACGTCAAGGTCGCCAGGAAGCAGTGACCCGCGGATGGTCCCGGTGGGCTGCGGCCCGCCGCCGCCGTCGCGCAGCGCAGCCACCGGGAGTCATCCCGGTGGCTGCGCGCGTGTGATCGCGTCCGCGGGAGTGCGCCCGCGCATGCACCGTGGGGTCATGGGGGCAACGCGCGCGACGATCGCCGCCATGCCTGGGACAGGAACGGCGGTGGAAACCGTGCGGAATGGGGCGCGCGAACGGGGATCCCTCTCACGCAGGGCTCGATCGCGTGCGCATGACCGGCCTGCTGCATTGCCATGAATATGGGTCTCATATACGATCGGGCGAACCCCGCCATCGACGCCGGTGGCGGGTCCATCCACCGGGACGATCCCATGACCCACGACCAGCCGCTGAGCCGTCCACCCCGTCGCCCCATGGCCGCGTTTCGGGAGGTGCCTCCGCATGCGGCTCGGCCCGGTTGCGGAGGTCGCGACCCCTCGCGCGGGCGCCGCTGGCATGACTGGATGCTCCCCGTGATCGCGCTGCTCGGCGCGGCCCAGGTCATCGCGGCGGTGGACGCTGCGCCGGCGGAGCGGTTCCTGGGCGCGGATGGCGTGCTGGTGCGCGACCAGCGCGGCCATGGCGGGGTCGTCCAGCTGCGCGGCGTCAACCTCGGCGCCTGGCTGAAGTGGGAGGGGTGGATGTCGCCGATCGACCGTGGCGACAAGCTGCCCGACCGCAATCCCGGGCACAACGGCTATGAGTTCGACGTGCGCGCGCTGCTGACCAGCCGCTTCGGCGCGGCCACGGCGCACGACCTCATCACCACCTACAAGGACCATTGGGTGACTGCGCGGGACCTCGACCTGATCAAGGAGCGCGGGCTCAACGTCGTGCGGGTGCCGTTCTGCCACGACCACCTGATCGACGAGCGGGGCGGCTGGCGGAGCGATGCCTTCCGCCACCTCGACTGGGTGATCGACGAGGCCGCGAAGCGCGGCATGTGGACCATCCTGGACTACCACGGGTACCTGCCACCGGCAGCGCACGCGGATGGATCCGCCAGCGGATACTGGAGCGCGGAGGAGATGAAGCGCGAGACCATCCGCATCTGGGCGGCCATCGCGGCGCGCTACCGCGGCAACCCGGCGGTGGCGCTGTACGACCTCATCAACGAGCCGAACAATTCCGCTCCCAAGGGGACGAAGGAGCCGAGCGCCACCGCCGTGACCGACCTCTACGACCGCCTCTACCACGCGATCCGCGCCGTCGATCCCGACCACCTCATCGCCATGGAAGGCGTCTGGGACTGGCGGACGCTGCGCGATCCGGGCGCTGCGGGCTACGCCAACGTCGTCTATTCGCTCCACTGGTACCACTGGAACGTCAAGACCACCCAGGAGGGCGACGCCGGCGTCGCCCGGGACGTGGCCGGCATCCGCGAGATGTGGACACGGTGGCGGGTGCCGGTGTACGTCGGGGAGTTCAACCACTTCGGCGACCAGGACGTGTGGCGCGCTGCGCTCGCCGCCTACGACCAGGCCGGGTTCAGCTGGACCATGTGGTCGTGGAAGAACAAGGCCAGCGGCAGCAACAGCTGGGGGCTGCTCACCACCCGGCCGGGCGCCGCGCCGGCCATCCCGGACCTGGCCACCGACAGCGCGGAATCGATCCGCGCCGCGTGGCGGTCCTGGGCGACCGACGACGCGCACTTCGCGCTGAACCCCATGCTCGCGGCGGTGGTCGGGCCGCCGCCTGCGGCACCGCCGGCCAGCGCGAGGTAGGATCCACGCCACGGAACTGGCGGTGCTGGCCGAACGCGCCGCGGGCGGCGACCACGTGGCGTTCCGTGATCGGGAAGCCTGGCAGCAGCGCCTGCGCGCCTCCGTGCTGTGGCGACCGCGCTCACGCCGACGCCGCGCCCAACGCCGCCGCCGGCCCTTCCGGCAGCGCCCCGTCCGCCTGCCGGGTCCACAGCGCGTGGTACGCGCCACCTCGCGCCAGCAGCGCGTCGTGGGTGCCGTCCTCGATGATCTCGCCCTGCGCGAACACCAGGATGCGGTCGAGGTGGGCGATGGTCGACAGGCGGTGGGCGATGACGATCACGGTCTTGCCGACCATGACCTCGTCCAGGGCCTCCTGGATGGCGCGCTCGGTGAGCGAGTCGAGGCTGGCGGTGGCCTCGTCCAGGACCAGCACCGGCGCGTCCTTGAGGATCACGCGCGCCAGCGCGATGCGCTGGCGCTGGCCGCCGGACAGCTTGACCCCGCGCTCGCCGACCTGGGCGTCGTAGCCGCCGGGCATGGCGCGGATGAAGGCGTCCGCGTGCGCGCGCGCCGCGGCGGCCTCGACCTCGGCGTCGCTGGCCTCGGGGCGGCCGTAGCGGATGTTCTCGCGCAGGCTGCGGTGGAAGAGCGTGGGGTCCTGCGGGATGAGGCCGACCTGGCGGCGCAGCGAGTCCTGGGCGAGCGCGCGCAGCTCGTGGCCGTCGATGCGGATGGCGCCGGCCTGGGGATCGTAGAGGCGCAGCAGCAGGTTGACGAAGGTCGACTTGCCCGAGCCCGAGAAGCCCACCAGGCCGACGCGCTGGCCGGCAGGGATGTCCAGGGACAGGTCGCGGAACACCCGGCCGCCGCCGGGGTAGGTGAAGGCGACCCCGCTGAAGGCGACGTGCCCGCGCGCCGCCTCCAGGGGCAGCGCGCGCGGGCCGTCGGACAGCTCGTGCGGTCCCAGCAGGGTGGCGATGCCGCTGCCGACGTTGCCGAGGTGCTCGAACAGGTCGAGGAAGCGCCGGCTGAGGTTGCGCACCTCGGCGATCACCAGCAGCGCCAGGCTGATCGCCATGACGAAGCTGCCGACGTCGATCAGCCCGCGGCTCCACAGCAGCACCGCCAGGCCGACCATGCCGGCCTTCAGCAGCGCGGCGGCGCCGAACTGGAAGAAGCGGATGCGCTCCATCGCGCGGTTGGCGCGCATCACCGTGCCGAGCTCGACGCCGTAGCGGCGGTCGAGGCGGCCGAGTTCCTGGCCCAGGCCCGCGAACAGCCGGACCGTCGCGTGGTTGCTGACCGTGTCGATGATCTGCCCGGCGGTCTGGCTGCGCGCGCTCGCCGCGGCGTGGGCGAGCGGCTGCACGCGGCGCGCGATGATGAGCGACACGGCGATGAAGGTCAGCGACCACAGCCCGGTGAACAGCGCCAGCCACGGGCTGGCGGTGAACAGCAGCGCGTTCGCCACCACGATGGTGATGCCGATCGGCCAGAACTCGCTGACCGCGGCGGACAGCACGTGGTTGACGCCCTGCGAGACCTCGCCGATGCGGTGGCCGAGCGACCCCGCGAAGTGCTCGGTCAGGAAGCGGTGCGAGTGGCGCTGCACGTAGCCGAACAGCGCGCGCGCCACCTGCTGGCGCTGGCGCGGCGCCAGGTGCCACCAGGTGATCCCCGCCGCGCGGCCCGCCGCCAGTTCGCCCAGGCACAGCGCGGCGAAGACGGCGAGCGGCCAGGCGAGCTCGCCCAGGACCGCCGCCGGATCGCCCTGGCGGGAGGTGACGCGGGTGATGATCCGCCCGAGGGCGTAGGGCAGCAGGATGCCGCAGGCGGCGTTGGCGGTCTCCAGCGCCAGGGCGAGCAGGATCCAGCGCCGGAAAGCGCCGGTGGCGATGTGGCGGATGAAGCGCAGCGGCGAGGACGCGAACTGCGGTCCGAGCGGGACGCTGTGCGCGAGGTGGGGGATGGGCAGGGCGAGGGTGGCGGCGGGCATGCGGGCTTCAGGGGGTCGGTGGTGCGGGAGCGGGTTGCGCAGACCGAGTCCGCCTGGCCGACGCGGTCCCCGGGTGGGAATGCGGTCAGAGCGAATCCCATGCCGGCGACTCGGGTGTCGTCGTCCGGGAAGCGGGTCTGTGGTGGTCATTTTCCGCAGAAAATCAGGATATTCCCAGAACAACGCGTTCGCTGCGACCTGTCCCCCCGCTCGCCTGGCGTTTGGGCAACAGTGCGGTGTTGCGCGCCTGCGGGATGGTCAACATGAGACGGGTCGATGGTCGGGGAACGGCGTCGTCCAGCGCGCGCACGGCTCGATCGAGAGCGGCCCGGTGGGCTGCGGTCTGGGCCGCCTCCAGGTCAAAAGCAGGACCATGAGGAAGGACCACCACGATCCCTCCATGAAAACCGGCCGGGAAACGAACCGGAACCCCGCATGCGTCGCAGACCACCGTCCGGCCGTCCTCGTGCGTCCCGGTTCTCGCGCCTCATCCCACCCGGATCAGCGTGAACCCGTCATGCCCCTTGCTGCCCACCGTCTGCACCGTGGTCGCCGTGACGCGCGGTTCGGCCGCGATCAGTTCGTAGAGCCGGCGCACGCCCAGCACGTTCACGTCCGTGGATCCGGGATCGGCGACCTTGCCCGCGCGCACCGTGTTGTCCGCGATGATCACCCCGCCGGGCCGGGTGAGGCGCAGGGCGGCGGTGAAGTACTCCGGGTAGCCGGACTTGTCCGCATCGATGAAGACCAGGTCGAACGGCGCGGCCCGCTCGGCGGCGAGCGCGGCCAGGGTCGCGCTCGCCGGACCGACGCGCACCTCCACCCGGTCGTCCAGCCCGGCGCGCGCCAGGTTGCGCACCGCCACCGCGGCGTGCGCGGGCGAGAGCTCCAGCGTCACCAGCCGCCCACCGTCGGGCAGCGCGCGCGCCAGCCAGATCGCGCTGTAGCCGCCGAGGGTGCCGATCTCGAGGATGCGCCTGGCCCCGGCGATCTGGGCGATGAGCTGCAGCAGCTTGCCCTGGTTGGGCGCGACGTTGATCGCCGGCAGCCCGGCCGCGGTGCTGTCGGCGAGGGCGGCTTCGAGCACCGGGTCGGCGGGGACGAGGGCGTCGCAGAGGTAACGGTCGACGCTGGTCCAGAATTCCTTGGTCATGGCGCTTCCTCGCGGTGGGGCCGGCGCCGCTCCTGCGGAGAGCGCCGACCTGATCAGTCGCCACCACCCTAGGACCGTCCCCCCGTCCGCTCAACGGCGCACGTGGTCCGCGTCACCGCGATGCGCGCTGCACATCGGATCACCTCCGGGCGTCGGCGGTCGGGGGCAGCGGGAGGCGGATCCGCCTGGGAAAAGCCGCGCGCCGCAGGCGCCTCCGACCCCCGACGGAGGTCGCCTGCAGCGGTTGGCACAGTGATGGTTCAGGCCGCGGCTCCGGCGCGCTTGTCCTTGGCGGTGGCGGCGGGTCTGGCGCTGGCTCCCAGCCTGGCGGCCACGGCGGTGCCCGCGAAGAACTCCGGGTTGGCCTCGGTGTAGAACTTGTACGGGTTGGTGAACACCAGGTCGCGGAAGTCCGCGCGGGTCAGCGCCCCGCGCTCGACCAGCGCCCAGGTGTCCGACAGGGTGCGGGTCAGGTCGGGCACGTCCCAGTGGCCGCTGTCCGAGGCCCAGAAGGCGTTGAGCTTGACGCCCAAGGGGTTGACCCTGGTGTTGAAGGCGTGCGCGACCGTGGGGTCGTCGGCCTCGGCGCCGAAGAAGAAGTTCGGCACGAAGCGGTCGCGGATGTCCTCGATGCGGGTGATGCCCGCGGCGGCGAAGTCGTCGAGCGCACCCGGTTCCTGCGGCTGGCGCCGCGAGTTGTTCGAGGTGCCGAGCGCGCCGCCGACCAGGTCCTCGCGCTTCAGCTGGCGCTCGCCGATGACGTCGGCGCCGTAGGCGCGCCACAGCTCCTCGAGCTGCTCGCCGTCGATCGCCTCGGGGTTGTAGTTCTGCACGTGCTCACCGCCGCGCTTCTCCCAGTGGCCGACCAGGTCGGCGTAGACGTTCGCGGCCCAGGCCGCGCCGCCCTCCAGGAAGCCGACGCGCAGCTCGGGGAAGCGCCGCGTCACGCCGGAGAAGAACAGCGACTTGGCGAGCGCCTCCGAAGCGTCGGCGAAGTGGCCGATGTGGTTGTACATGTAGTTGGACACGGTGGCGCGGCTGGTCCAGCCCTGCGAACCCGAGTGCGTGGTCGGCGCCACGCCCAGCGCGACGACCTTGGCCCAGAACGGGTCGTAGTCGTACAGACTGTCGACGCCGAACGTGTCGACCCAGAAGGCGTAGCGGGCGACCGTCGGGTGGTGCTTGGCGGGGTACTGCTCGGCCGCCTCGGCGACGGGCCGGCGGATGGCGCCGGGGATGAGCACGGTCTTGAGGCCGAGGGTGCGCACCGCGAACTCCAGTTCCTCGATGCCTTCCTGCGGCGTGTGCAGCGGGATCGCTGCGACCGGGGCCAAGCGGTCGGCGTAGGCCTTGTAGACGTCGGCGTGGTAGTGGTTCACCGCGCGCGCCAGCGGCCGGCGCAGGTTCTCGTCGCCGACGGTGGCGGCGAGGGTGGTGACGTTGGGGTACAGCACGGCGAAGTCGGTGCCCTGCTCGGCGAGGCGCTCGTGCAGCAGGCGCGGGATCGACACCGTGGCCAGGTCGAGGGTGTTCTTCGTCGGCAGCGCCCACCACGGCGGCCGCGCCGAGCGCCGCGCCAGGCGCTGCTCCGGGGTCTGGTCGTACCAGTCGTTGGCGACGTAGCCCGAGCCGCGCTGCAAGCCCTTGCGGAAGCGGTCGACCACCGCCGAACCGCCGTACTTGTGGATGTAGTCCTCGAGCAGCGGCCCGAACTCGATGGTGTGCAGGTCGGTGTCGATCACGGGGTGGTCGAGCTGCGCTTTCAGCGCGGCCGACGGCGAGGGGATGTTCTTCCATGAGCTGGCGGGCATGGCCGGGTCCTCCTTGGGTGCTGCGGTCGCACGCTTCCGAGCGGGCAGCGTGCCATGGGAAATCGTCGTTTTCGCTCATCGGGAGCCACGACGTGTTGCCCAGGACGCAGCTCCTGGGTGGAGGGCTGCTGCCCGCGCACCATGCGTGCACCGGCATTGCTTCAGGTCGCGCTCAGCGGAGGCTGCGGCCGCAGGATGGCGCGGCCCGCATGATGCCCTCGCTCCGATGATCCCCTGGCTCGACTTCAGCCTGATCTGCGCGGGCGCGACCGCCGCGGGCTTCGTCGACGCGGTGGTGGGCGGCGGCGGCCTGATCGCCACGCCCACGCTCTTCATCGTCCTGCCGCAGGCGCCGATCGCCGCCGTGCTGGGCACCACCAAGTGCGCCTCGCTGTTCGGCACCGCGACCGCGGCCATCGGCTATGGCCGGCGCATGGCGCTGCCGTGGGGCGCGCTGCTGCCCGGGATCGCCATGGCGTCGCCCTGCGCCTTCCTCGGCGCCAGCCTGGTACCGCGCACCGACCCGCGCGTGTTCAAGCCCGCGATCCTCGGCGTCCTGGTGATCGTGGCCGTCTACACGGCGCTGCGTCCCGACCTCGGTCGCGTCGCGGCCGCCGCGGCCTCGCCGCGGCGCCAGCTGTGGTGCGGCCTCGCGCTCGGCGCGCTGCTCGGCTTCTACGACGGCTTCCTCGGTCCCGGCACGGGCACCTTCCTGACCCTCGCCTTCGTCGCCCTGCTCGGCTGCGACTTCCTGCGCGCCGCCGGTTCGGCGAAGCTGGTCAATTGCGCCAGCAATGTCGGCGCGCTGGCGTGGTTCGCTGCGCACGGCCTGGTGCTGTGGGAGGTCGCACCGGCGATGGCGGCCTGCAACGTCGCCGGCGCGCTCGCCGGCAGCCGCCTCGCCATCGCCAAGGGCAGCACCTGGGTGCGCCGCGTGTTCCTGGTGGTGGTCGCCACGCTGATCGCGCGGCTCGCCTGGGACGTGCTCCGCTGACGGCCGGTCACAGCACCCCGTGCTGGGTGAACCACGAGCGCATGCGCCGCCACGCGTCGTTGGCGGACTCGGCGCGGTAGCTGGCGCGGTAATCGGCGAAGAAGGCGTGACCCGCGTCCGGGTAGATGACGATGCGGGAGTCCTTGCCGGCCGTGCGCAGGGCGTCGCGGTGAGCCTCGACATCGCGCAGCGGGATGCCCTGGTCCTGCCCGCCGTAGAGGCCCAGGACCGGTACGGCGACCTGGGCGGCGACGTCCCCGGGGTGCTGCGGGGTGGTCTCGTTGCGCTCGCCGGCCAGCCTGCCGTACCATGCGGCGACCGCCTTCAGCCGCGGCTGGTGCGCGGCCATCAGCCAGGCGATGCGTCCGCCCCAGCAGAAGCCCGCCAGGCCGAGGCGCGCGGGATCGCCGCCCTGGTCGACCGCGAAGTCGAGGGTGCGGTCGAGGTCGGCCAGCACCTGCGCATCGGGCGTGCGCGCGACGAAGTCGCGGCGCAGGGTCTCGGCGTCCGGCGCGGTCTGGGGATCGCCGCGCCGGAAGAACAGTTCGGGCGCCACCGCCAGGCAGCCCAGCCGGGCGAAGCGCCGCGCCACGTCGGCGATGTGCGCGTGCACACCGAAGATCTCCTGCACCACCACCACCACCGGCAATGGGCCGGGCTGCCGCGGTCTGGCGATGTAGACCGGCAGGGCGCGGCCGTCGGCCGTGGCCACCGCGTTCCACTGAACCGCCAGCCCGTCGCTGGGCGTGGTGATGGTGGTGGCGGCCACCGGCGCCGCGGCCGGGCTGTTGCGTTCGGGCTGGGCGTTGGGGTCGGTGGTCACGGCGGTCCTCCCGGCTCATGCCGGGCGCTCCACGCCCAGCGGGTTCAGCGGCCCGCGCCGGCTTCCGCCCAGGGGAGGGGGCGGGGCACGGCGGCGAGGGCGCGGTCCAGGAAGCTGCGGTCGACCCACGCGTCGAGGTCGACCGGTCCCCGGATGAGCCGACTCTCCACGGCCTGCTGCATGCCGATACGGAAATTCCCCATGAACTCGGCATCGAGCAGGGGCGACAGCCGGCGCGCCGGCGGCACCGCGCCGTACTCCTCGCGGTAGTGCGCGGCGGGAGTCCCGGACTTCGCCCACAGCGCGTAGAGCTGCTCGCTGTTGACCGGGTCGGCGGCCCAGGCCGCCTCCTTCACCAGCACGTCCACGATGCGCTGCACGATCCGCGGGTACCTGGTGGCGAACTCGTCGGTCACGATCAGCGCGGACTGGCTGGACGCCCACGGCTCCGCGGCGCCCGGCGGCGGCTCCTGGGTGCTGAACACGAAGCGCACCAGGCCGCGGTCGCGCAGGTCGAACCACGCCAGCGTGCCCCACGCCGCATCGACGTCGCCGTCGGCGATGGCGGTGAGCGCGGCCGCGGAGTCGAGGGTGACGATGTGGAAGTCGCGCTCGCTGAAGCCGTGCTGGCGCAGGATGCGGTCGACGATGAGCTGCGTCGCGGTGCCCTTGAACATCACCATGCGCTTGCCGACCAGGTCGCGCAGCGAGCGCGCCGGTGAACCCGCCGGAACCGCCAGGTAGGTGTTGCCGCCGCGGTTGGCCGCCATCAGCAGGCGCGTGCGCAGGCCGGCCGCGGCCGATCAGCGACGGCAGGTCGCCCTGCCAGGCGATGTCGATCTTGCCCGCGGCGATGTCCTCGGTGACGGCCGGGCCCGCGCCCTTGTGGAACAGCCAGTCCACGGCGATGCCGTCGGCCTTGAATTCCGCTTCGAGCAGCCCTTTCGCGTGCGCCGAGCCGATCACGTGGCTGCCCACGAACGGCACGCCGCCGGTGCCGATGCTGGAGATGCCGAAGCGGATGACCGCCGGCTTGCCGGGCTCCGCCGCGGCCGCGGAGCCCGACAAGCCGGCGGTCATGACACAGATGACGACCAGGGTGCGGAACAGGTCCACCGGCCCACGCGCGCTCATCACCGCCCCGCGTCGCCGCGGCGGTAGTCCGCGGTGATGGCGTCGAGCCGCTCCTTCAGCGCCGGATCGAGGGTGATCCGCACCGCCTCGAGCACCTCGGCGAGCTGCTCGGGCCGGCTCGCGCCGATGATCGGCGCGGTGACGCTCGGGTTGGCCAGCACCCACGCCACCGCCAGGGTGGTGATCGGGATGCCGGCCTCGTCCGCGACCTTCTTGATCTCGGCGACGGTGGCGAACTCGCGCTCGTGCCAGTAGCGGTCCTGGTAGCGGCCGGCGGCGGTGCCGAGCGTGAAGCGCGTGCCGGGCGTGGGCGCGCCGGGCTTGTGCTTGGCCGTCAGCAGTCCGCCGGCGAGCGGGTTGTAGGGGATCACCGCGAGGCCTTCCTCGCGGGCGAGCGGCAGCAGCTCGCGCTCGATCTCGCGGAACAGCAGGCTGTAGCGCGGCTGCACCGACACCACGCGCACCAGGCGGCGGCTGTCGGCGCGGCCGAGCAGGCGCGCCAGGCGGTAGGCGAGGAAGTTCGACACGCCGACGTAGCGCGCCCGGCCGCTGCGCACGATGGTGTCGAGCGCCTCGGCGGTCTCCTCCAGCGGGGTCTCGGCGTCGTCGGAGTGCAGCTGGTAGAGGTCGACGTGGTCGGTGCCCAGGCGGCGCAGCGAGGCGTCGATGGCGCTGAGCAGGTGCTTGCGAGAACCGCCCTGGTCCCAGGGCGACGGCCCGACCCGGCCCACGGCCTTGGTGGCGATGATCAGGCGCGCGCGCTTGCCGCGCGCCCACCGGCCGACGATCTCCTCGGTCAGGCCGGTGGTGGGCAGGCCGCCGCCGAGCGGGTAGACGTCGGCGGTGTCGAGGAAGGTCACCCCGGCGTCGACCGCGGTGTCCAGGATGCGGTACGAGGTCGCTTCGTCGGTCTGCAGGCCGAAGGTCATGGTGCCCAGCACCAGGCGCGTGGCGGTCAGGCCGGTGTTGCCGAAGCGGGTGGAGGGGAAGGGCGCGGCCTGCGGAGCTTTTGCGGCGGCGCTGGCGGCAGTGGAAGGAGCGGTGCGCGTCGGGGTCTGCGTGGTCATGGCGTTCCTTGCGGGTTCGATGCCGGGGATGGCGTCGGGTCGATATCTTCCAAGCTGGGCGAAGAGTGCGGCCGGCCTCAGCCGATGACCCCGAACAACTCGCCTTCGAGCTGGCGCGAGCGGAAGCCGTCGGGGCCGGTGGTCAGGTCGCCGGCGACGGTGATGCGCCGCACCACGCGTGGCTGGTCGAAGTGCGCGTAGTCGATCGGCCCGGCGTGCGCGGTGGCCTGGTTGTCCCAGATCACCAGCGCGTCCTGCGACCAGCGGAAGCGCACGGTGTACTCGGGGCGCACCACCTCGCCGGCGAGCAGGTCGATGAGCGCCTGGCTCTCGCGCTCCTTCAGCCCGACGATGTGGCTGATGGTGCCCGGGTTGAAATAGAGGATCCGCTCACCGGTGTCGGGGTGGATGCGCACCAGGGCGTGCTGCGCGGCGAACGGGCCCGGCCGCTTCCCGGCCTTCCCCTCGCTGTCGTAGGCGCTGGTGCGGTGCACCGCGGTCAGCCCATCGACCAGCGCCCTGATCGGCGCGGACAGCCCGGCGTAGGCCAGCGCCAGGTTGCTCCACAGCGTGTCGCCGCCGTACTCCGGGATCCGCACCCCGCGCAGGATCGAGTAGCGGTTGGGATTGGCCATGAAGGTGATGTCGATGTGCCAGCCCTGGTAGTCGCGCGGCGGCCGCGCCACCGGTACGGAGCGGTCGTGGACGTGCCGTTCGCGGTACTCCGCCGCGGCGCGCTCCCAGATCTCGGGGTGCGCGGCGGTGCCCGCGGCGATCGGGTGCGCCGGCGTCAGCGGTCCCAGGCCGCGCCCGAAGGCGAGGAACTGCCGGTCGTCGAGCGGCTGGTCGCGGAAGAACAGCACGCGCCAGCGGTGCAGCGCGTCCAGCACCTGCGCCCGCCCGGCGGGGGTGAGCGGACGGCTGAGGTCGAGGCCCGAGATCTCTGCGCCGATGACCGGGGTCACCGGGCGGATCTGGAGGGTGGGTTCGGCGGTGGTGGCGGTGGTCATGCTCGGCCTCGAGGGGAGGTAGGGCAGAAGCGAACCGCGTGCCGCGTGGAAGCGGTTGGTGGCGAGCTATGAGGGGGATCGCGTGCTGTCACGGCAGCAGTGGGGAAGCAGGATTTGATGCGTGGCAGGCAGGGAGCGCGAAGTCCCACGGGTGCTGCGCCCGCCCGGCGACCGGCGCAGCGTCGCGCCAGCACACGGCGTCCTTCACGTGCTCAACAGCTCGCGGTGCGCGTCTTCGACCACCCGGCCGACGCGCCCCTCGCCCGACAGCAGCCCGCCGCGCTTCATCAGGGTGCGGAAGATGTTGCGGGAAACGCCGAGCAGCCGCGCAGCCTGCACCTGGCTGCCGTCGCCGTGCAGGTAGGCGCGGCGCACCGCCTGGTCGGTCAGCCAGTCGAGCAGGCCGGAGCGGCCCTCCTCGAGCAACCGGTCGAGCACGGCGCGCAGCGCCTCATCGCTGCCCGGTTCCGGCGCCGCGACCTCGATCACGGGCGCGGTGACGGCGGTGACCGCGGTCGCGGCCGCCGCGCCCTCGGGCAGCGTCGGCAGCGCGAGGTCGCCCGGCGCGATCTCGTCGCCGGTCGCGACCAGCACCGCGCGGTGGACGACGTTCTCGAGCTCGCGGATGTTGCCCGGCCAGGGGTAGGCGAGCAGCGCGTGCTCGGCCTCGTCGCTGAGCACGCGGGCCGCGCGGCCAGCCGCCGCCCGTAGCGCGCCAGGAAGTGGTCGGCCAGCGGCAGGATGTCGCCGGGCCGCTCGCGCAGCGGCGGCAGGCGCACGGTGACGACCTTGAGCCGGTAGTAGAGGTCGGCGCGGAAGCGCCCGGCGCCGACCGCCGCCTCGAGGTCGACGTTGGTCGCCGCGACCAGGCGCACGTCGACGCGCGAGCGGTTTGCGCCCGCCGACGCGCACCACCTCGCGCTCCTGCAGCACGCGCAGCAGCTTGACCTGCAGTGCTGAGCGGCAGGTCGCCGATCTCGTCCAGGAACAGCGTGCCGCCGTCGCGCGGTCTCGAACCAGCCCGGCGCGGGCGCCGGACGGCGCCGGTGAAGGCGCCGCGCCTCGTGGCCGAACAGCTCGCTCTCGACCAGGCTCTCGGGGAAGGCGCCGCAGTTGACGCCGACGAACGGGCCGCGACGCGCGCGCGCTCTGCGCGTGCAGGTGGCGGGCGACGATCTCCTTGCCGGTGCCGGTCTCGCCGACCACCAGGATCGCGGCGTCGCTCGGCGCGACGCGCTCGATCAACGCCAGGACCCGGCGCGTGCCCGGATCGGCGGCGATGAGCGTGCTGGCGCGCACCGAGAGGTTCGCGGTGGCCTCGGGCAGGGTGAGCAGGTGCGGGTCGTCGGGGTGGGTCATGGCTGGTGTCTGGTCGTCGTGGCGTGGCGAGGCCGGGGTGTTGCCGTGCTGCTGCGGATGGTGCGGCCGCGGGAAGAGGGTCAAGATAAATCTACAAAAAAGATGGGAGTATGAGATATAACCGGGGCCGGCGCGTTCCACTCGCCCCGCGCCCGTCGCGCAAGGGGATTCCGCTGCGACGCCGCGGTGGAAATGCAGGTGTTTGACTGCACTTCCCGGTGGATACGATGCGCGGCATCACGCCGAATCCCACCCGGAGCGGGGGACCCACCGGCGTCGGAGAAACCCTGAAGCGGTTTCCCCGGCGCGTCCCAGGGGCGCATCGCGGCAACGCCGCGTAGGACACTCTTCGGTCCGAGCCCGTCAGCTAACCTCGCAGGCGTCAACGAAGGGGCGTACCTCGTGAAGAAGGGCGTCTCGCTGCACCGGAGGGGCCATGCCCTGCCGTCACGCGACCGATCTGCGCACTGCGCGCGATCCCACTCCACGCCACCGCGGGCCGCCACCCGGCTGAGCCCGTACGCGGCGCGCAGCGCCGGCGTCCCACCGCCACCCACCGCTCCAACCCCTCGAGGAGGATCCCCGTGATCCCTCTGCTCATCTGCACGCTCGCCGTGCTCGCCGCGATCATCGCCCTGCGCGCGTCCGGCATCATCCGCTACATCCCCAACCACCAGGTCGGCATCGCCGAGAAGCTGTTCGGCGCGCGCACGCTGTCCGGCGCCTTCATCGCGCTGAACGGCGAGACCGGCTACCAGCCGGAGGTGCTGCGCGGCGGCTTCCACGTCTTCCCGCCGTTCCAGTTCCGCGTCCACCGCCAGCCCCTGGTGACCATCCCCCAGGGCTCGATCGGCTACGTGTTCGCGCGCGACGGCCGGCCGCTCGCGTCCGGCCAGACGCTGGCCTTCAGCGCCGGCGGCGATTTCCAGGACGTGCGCGGCTTCCTCGCCGCTGGGGGTCAGAAGGGGCCGCAGCGCGCGATCCTGCGCGAGGGCACCTACGCCATCAACCTCGCGCAGTTCGTGGTGGCGGCGCGCGAGCGCACCTACGGGATGCTGCTCGACGCCAGCGAGGAGCAGGTCATCCAGGCGTTGACCACGACCGTCGCGGAGCGCGGCGGCTTCTCGCCGCTGGTGATCAAGGACGACCTCGACCTGATCGGCATCGTCACCGTGCACGAGGGCCCGTCGCTGCCCGCGGGCGAGATCATCGCGCCGGTGGTCGGCGACGACCGCCACGTCGTGGACGCCTACCACAACAAGTTCCAGGACCCGGAGCGCTTCCTGGCCGGCGGCGGCATGCGCGGGCGCCAGCTGCAGGTGCTCGCCGAGGGCACCTACTACCTGAACGCGCTGTTCGCCACGGTCGAGCTCGAGCCCAAGCTGGTCATCGAGGTCGGCGAGGTCGGGGTGGTGGTCAGCTACACCGGCGCCAAGGGCGTCGACCTCTCGGGCGCCGACTACAGCCACGGCGAGATGGTCGCCAACGGCGAGCGCGGCGTGTGGAGCGCGCCGCTGATGCCGGGCAAGTACCCGTTCAACACCTACGCCGGCCAGGTGCACAAGGTGCCGACCACGAACATCATCCTGAAGTGGATCCGCAGCCAGGCCGGCGCGCACCGCCTGGACGAGAACCTCTGCGAGATCTCGCTGATCACGCGCGACGCCTTCGCGCCGGTCCTGCCGCTGTCGGTGGTCATCCACATCGACTACCGCCAGGCGCCGCTGGTCGTCCAGCGCTTCGGCGACATCAAGAAGCTGGTGGAGCAGACCCTCGACCCGATGGTCTCCGCGTATTTCAAGGACATCGGCCAGACCAAGACGCTGATCGAACTGATCCAGAGCCGCTCGGAGATCCAGCAGCGCGCCGCGCAGGAGATGAAGGCGCGCTTCGCGCTCTACAACCTCGAGCTGCAGGAGGTGCTGATCGGCACGCCCTCATCGGAGAAGGACGACCGGACCACCGAGACCATCCTCGACCAGCTGCGCGCGCGGCAGGTGGCGCGCGAGCAGATCGAGACCTACGGGCGCCAGGAGGAGGCCGCGACCAAGGAGATCGCGCTGCGCGAGGCCCAGGCGCGGGCGACGGTGCAGAACGACATCACCCGCTCGCAGCTCTCGATCCTCATCCGCGAGAACGAGGGCAAGGCGGAGTTCTCGCGCAGCCAGCAGGAGGCGCTCAAGATCCGCGCCCTGGCCGAGGCCGAGTCGGACAAGGTCGCCGCCCTGGCGCGCGGCGACGCGGCGTGCATCAAGGCGATCGCCGGGGCCGAGGCCGACCGGGCCGCGCGCGTCGGCATGGCGACGGCGCTGGCCATCGAAGAGCAGGTCCGCGCCTATGGCGGGCCGCGCTACCAGCTCACCCAGCAGGTGATGGAGCGCTTCGCCAGCGCGGTCGAGAAGTCCGGCGTGGAGCTGGTGCCGCGCGTGGTCATGAACGGCGCCGGCGGCGCGACGGCCGGCAGCGGCCTGATCGAGGCGCTGCTCGGGCTGATGCTCAGCGACCGCCTGGGCGGCGAAGCCGCGCCGGCGGCGCCGCGCGATCCGACCATGGCGGCGCTCGCCGAGCGCCTGCGTCGTGAGACCCGGGCGTCGCTGGGGGTGGGCCGGCCGGCGGCCTGAGCGCTTGCCCCTCGTTACGGCGTGGCCGGGTCGGAGGCGGGCCCTGTGCAACCAGGGGAAAACGTTTGCCCGTGGTCGCGGGGTGGGGGTAGGCTACCGATAGTGCGCGTGCCGTGGCACGTGAAGGGATGTTGCGGTGCGCACGAGCCTCCACCTGCTGCCGATGCTCCTCCTCACCGCGTTCGCCGGCGCCGGGGCATCCGCCAGCGAGTACCTGGTCGCGGCCTCGGCGACGGGCGAGGAGGGGGGCTCCGGCAGCGCCGAGCACCCCTTCACCACGGTGCACCAGGCGGTCGCGCGCGCCGGCAAGGGCGACACCATCTGGGTCGCGCGCGGCGGCACCTACCGCGAGCCCGCGGGCATGGAGTTCCGCGGCGGCGTGACGGTCAAGGCGGGTGGGGCGCCGGGCGCGCCCGCGCCGGTGCTGACCACCAGCGTGGTGATCAGCGCTTTCAGACCGTGGGCGAAGAATCCCAAGGTGCTGACCGCGGCGGTCGACAAGCGCGTGCTGGACTGCTGGGTCGATGGACGGGCGATGACCCTGGCGCGCTACCCCGACCGGGGTTGGCTGCGCGCGCAGAAGGGCAGCACCCCCGAGCAGATCCTGGCGCCTGAGCGGGCCAAGGAACCGGGCGCCGCCGCCGGGCGCTGGAAGGGCGCGCAGGTGCGCTGGCGGCGCTGGAGCTGGTGGTGGGAGACGCGCCCGATCACCGACGACGATGGCGCCGGCAAGCTGACGCTGGGCGCGGAGGGGCGCTTCCAGGACGGCTTCACGGGCGAGGGTTCGGCGTTCTACGTGGATGACAGCCTCGACCTGCTCGATGCGCCGGGCGAGTGGTACTACGACCAGGCGGCCAGCACCTTCTACCTCTACCCACCGGTGGACGCGGCCAGGAAGCTGCTGGTCGAGGTCGCCACCGACGCCAAGGACTTCGGCTGCGGCGGCGCCACCCTCGACGGCCTGGCCTTCGCGCGCATGCCCGGGCACGCGCTCGGCGTCGGCAAGCCGTCGGTGATCGCGAACTGCGTCTTCCAGGACATCGGCGGGGACGCCATCCGCAGCTCGTGGGACAGCAGCGGCACGAAGATCACCGGCTGCACCTTCGCCGACGTGCACGGCACCGGCATCTCCTGGCTCGAGAACCCCGCCGCCGGCGGCGGCACGCTCATCGAGGGCAACCACCTCGAGCGCATCGGCATGGCCTTCGGCCTGGGCGGCAGCGGCTCGTGGCACGGCTGCGGCATGATCATCAACAAGGGCAAGGGCGTGGTGGTGCGCGGCAACCGCCTGGTCGACATCGGCAACGACGGCGTGATCCTCGCCGCGCCCGGCACCATCGCCGAGCGCAACGTGCTGGTGCGCTGCATGGGCTCGCTGAACGACGGCGCGGCGCTCTACGCCTGCACCAACGCCATCACCATGCGCGACAACGTCGTCCTCGACACCGTCGGCAACCTCGAGACCTCGCACTGGTGGTACCCGCTCGGCCACGGCATCTGGACCGAGTTCATCGGCGACTACCACGACCACGTGATCACCGGCAACACCATCTTCGGCTGCGGCGGCAACGGCCTGTTCCTGACCAACACCTACCACTGGCAGGTGCAGGACAACGTCGTCGTGAACAACCGCCTCGCCGCCGTGCACCTGAGCGGCAAGGACGGCAAGGCCCAGGACGGCACCTTCACCGGCAACACCCTGATCGCCGGCGAACCCGCGCGGCGCCTGACCTTCCCCGAGAACATCCCCGCGAACTGGAAGGGCAACGATTACGAGCGCTGCATCGACGCCAAGGGCGAGTGCGACTACGGCCGCATGAGCGGCACCACCCTGGTCGCCGTGCCGGGGGAGCCGCTGATCTCGCTCAAGGGCAAGCGCTACGACGACGCGCCGCTGTGGAAGATGGCCGCCGCCTGGGCCGATCCCGCGCCCACCGTGGTGCGCGCCAGCGCGCTGCTGCTGATCAACGACGGCGACGCGCCCCACACCTTCGCCGCGCCCGCTGGCGGCTGGCACCAGCTCGACGGCAAGCCGATCGCGAAGGGCCTGGTGGTCGCGCCGTGGCGCAGCGTGGTGGTGGTGCGCAGCGGTGAGCCGGCCGGCGCGCCGCCGTACGTCCTGGCGTCGGGGATCGATTACCGGGCCCCGTCCGCGGTGACGGCACCGGCGCTGGTGAAGGGGGCCAAGAAGAAGCTCGGCGCTCCCTGAGGCGAGGCGCGAGGCATGGGACGCGGGGGGCACGGGCTCGGAAATGAGGGGCAAGCGATCATGCAGGGGAGGCTGGTCCACTGCCAATGAGCCCGCGGAGCGGGCGGAAGAAACCTAGCCCAGGGCGTGAGCCCTGCTCATTACCCACAAGTCACCGCCGTGGATGTGATCAAACCCGGTTGAATCTCCCCAAATCTCCCCAAATCTCCCCAAATCTGCGGATTCTCCTTCGGAAGACCCGCAGCAGAATCCGCAAATTTGGGGAGATTGGGGAGATTTCGCAGATTTCAGCCGAAATCGCTGACATCCAGGGCGGAAACGAGGGGACTTGTGGGTAACGGGTAGGGCGTGAGCCCTGGGACCCAGCGCGCCACACCCATCATCGCTTACGGTCCGCGATTCCTGCCGGGTTCTTGTCGCTGGTTTCAACTGGCGATGTCGACCGGCAGGGATCGCGGACCGTTAGCGATCCCGTCCAGGAGCATGGTTCAACGTGGATATAGAACGGTAGAACGCTCTCGTCGTCGGAAATCCTGTCGCCCGCTCCGCGGGCTTTGCTGTCTCATCGCTGATGGGTCCCAGGGCTTGCGCCCTGGGCTGGTTTCTTCCGCCCGCTCCGCGGGCTCAATTCCCATGCTGTGGAGGATCGTCGCGCGCCCATGCCTCTCACGGGCGATCTCTGGAAACGCCGTGGGCCGGCCCTGAAGGGCCGGCCCACGCATCTCAGTCGACGTATCCGATGGGGATCAACGCCCACATAATCATGTGGAAGCGTGGATCGTGTCTGCGCGTCCCCTCACTTCTTGTCGAGGAACTTGATCTTCACGTCCTTGATCTGGATCTCCATGGTGAACCCCGCGTGCACCTGGAACGCCAGCACGCCCTCGGTCAGCGCCTTGGGGCTCTCGTCGGTCAGGTCGGTGGTGACGTGGCCGTTGATCGAGTAGGTCACGTGGTTGCCGTTCGCGATCAGCACGACGTCGTTCCAATCGCCCTGCTTGATGAAGCCCTTGAGCGCGTCGCCCGACTCGGCCAGCGGCTCGTTGTGGCGCTTGTTCTCGGCGTCCCACACCGTCTTCTCGCCGCGGTTGCTCATGGTGTTGCGGCCGCCGGCGATGCCGGCCTCGTCGTAGATCGAACCGTCGTAGCCGCGGTTGGAGTCGAAGTCGGCCTGGTAGCCGCCGACGCGCGAGGTCGCGGGGTCCATCAGCTTCGAGCGGAACTGGATGCCCGAGTTGCCATCCGGGGTCGCGAACCTGTAGCTGCAGTGCAGCTCGAAGTCCTTCACCTTGGACGTGAAGACCAGGAAGGTCTGCTTGGACTTGTCCTTGGTCTCGTGACCGCTGATCACGCCGTCCTTCACCGCCCAGTACTCGGGCAGGCCGGTCCAATAGGTCAGGTCCTTGCCGTTGAAGATGGTGATGAAGCCGTCGGCGCCGGCCGCGGGCAGCGCCGCACCCTCTTCGGCGGGCAGGGCGGCGGCGAGGCCGAAGCAGGCGAAGGCGGCGAGGGGGAGGCGCGAGGTCAGACGCATGTGCGGGCCTTTCGGGCGGTTGTGGAGAAGGATGATGATCGCTTTCGCAGGGACTTCGTGAAACCGGTTCCAGGCCCGGCACGCCGACGGTATCGTCGGTGGAAGGGGTACCAGCGACGACCGCTTACGTTGCCGGGACGCGGATGACGGACGAGTAGGACGAAACCGCAGGATCACGTCTGGCTTGGTCTCGTCCTCGCCGACCCAGCCCCGCCCGCGCGCCAGCGGCCGGCACATGAGGTCGCAGTGGCTTCAGCGCGTTCCAACGCCGGCGCTACCGGCCAGCGCCTGGGCGTGGAGCGCCTTCGCGAGACCGACCAGATCGTCGAAGCGCTCGGGCTTGCGGTACCAGCCGCTGGGCGCGACCGGCCCCTCGTGGCGCAGCGCGCCGCTGACGACCACCACCGGGATGGCGCGCAGCTTGGCGTCGTCGTGCATGCAGCAGACGAGGTCCGAGCCGCTCAGGTTCGGCATGTGCTGATCGGTGATCACCAGGCGGAAACCGCCCTCGCGGTCGAGCGCTGCGAGCAGCAGCTTCAGCGCCTCCACCCCGTCGCGGGCGAAGGCGGTGTCCGCCGGCGCGATGCCGGCGCTCTCGAGCGCGCACTCCCACAAATAGGCGTCGCGCGGGTTGTCCTCGACGATGAGCAGGGTCGGTCGGGCCATGGTAGGTGAGGAATACTGCCGGCTTAGCTGATCGGCAAGTACCTGGGTGTCCGCGCGCCATCGGGCGTGCGACAGCGGCGCTACCGAGGAGGTGCGTGACCGTGGTGAGGTTTCTGCGCGATTTTCGTCGCGCACGGTCTCGACCGTGCATTTTGCAGTGTTACGGCAGTATGGAAGCAGACGCGTGTCGCATGATTCCCCTGTCCCGTCCGCACCGGATCCACCCATGACTCGCCGCACCAGGATCCTCAGCGCGCTGGCCGGCCTCGTCGTGGCGGCTGGGCTGGCCGTGGTCTGGATCGACGCGCACATCGCGGCGTGCGGCGCGGCCACCTACGACCACGTCGCCGACCTGCCGGTGAACCGCGTCGCGATCGTGCTCGGCACCGCGCGGCTGCGCGCCGACGGCAGCGCCAATCCCTACTTCGACAACCGCATCGCCGCCGCGGCCGAGCTGTTCGCCGCCGGCAAGGCGCAGTTCCTGGTGGTGTCGGGGGACAACGGCACCACCGCGTACAACGAGCCGCGCGAGATGCAGCAGGCGCTGGTCGCGCGCGGCGTGCCGGAAGGGCGCATCTTCTGCGACTTCGCCGGCTTCCGCACCCTCGATTCGATGTGCCGCATCAAGGCGGTCTTCTCGCAGCAGGCCGTCACCGTGGTGTCGCAGAAGTTCCACAACGAGCGCGCCATCTACCTGGCGCGCAGCTTCGGCGTGGTCGCTGTCGGCTACAACGCCGCGGACGTCGACTTCCAGCACGGCTTCAAGACCGTCCTGCGCGAGCGCCTCGCGCGGTTGCGCTGCTTCCTCGACGTCGCGGTGCTCGGCACCGGGCCGCACTTCTACGGCGAGAAGATCGCCATCCGCTGAGCGGCAGGGCGCATCAGCCCTCGCCGCCCCGGCCCGCGCGCTTGGCGAAGATGCGCGTGAGTTCCGAGTCCTTGCCCGCGCGCTTCGCCGGCTGCGGCGCGTGCACGGCCACGTGCTTCACGGGCCGCCTGCTCTCCGCGCCGTCCGCGTCCCACAGGCGGAAGCCGCCGCGGAAGGCGTTGGCGTTGTCGCCCGCGCGGCAGCGCGGCGGCAGGCTCTTGAGGACCTTGACGTTGCCGCCGCCCAGGACGACCTCGTCGGGCTCGAGCGCGGCGATGAAGTGCCCGACGATGGCGTCGACGTGCTTCCGCCAGCGCTTCTTGCCCAGGCGCTTGAGGCCGCGCAGTCCGATGTAGTCCTCGTAGGTGCCCTTGCGATAGGGCAGGTGGCCCAGCTCCATCGGCTCGAGCTTGCCGTCGACGACCATGGTCGAGCCCAGCCCCGTTCCCAGGCCGAGGAACAGCAGCTTGCCGCCCTGGTAGCTGCCCAGCGCCTGCATGGTCGCGTCGTTGATGACGCGCACCGGGCAGCCGAAGGCCTTGGCGAAGTCGCAGCCGACCCAACCGCCGGCGAGGTTGTGCGGCTCGGCCGCGGGGTGCCCGTGCAGCACCGGTCCCGGGATAGCCGAGGGTGATGACGTCGTACTTCCAGCCGGCCGCGGCGACCGTCTTCTTCACGCCGGCCACCATCCTGCGCGCCGACATCGTCGGTCCGGAGGGGAAGGCGAGGTGGTCGGTCTGGTCGCTCGCCAGCATCTTCACGTTCGTGCCGCCGACATCGATGGCCAGGATGACCTTGGCCCGGCCTCTGCCTTTTCGCGCAGAAGCGCGGGATTTCGCCGGAGTCGTGGGCTTCGTGGCCATGGTCGTGTCCTGCTGGGGTGGTGCGGACATGATCCGGGGCGCGGCGGGATTCCCAGTGGGATGTGGACGGGCGCGCGAGCTGCTCGCAGGGCTGTCGAAAAGCTCGACCGGCGCCTCGCCGGCCCCTCCGACCTGTCTGGCGTCGTTGGACGAAGCTCGAGAATGCCCTGCATTTCCTTCACTCCGTCCGCCTAGTCATCCAGGCCGGATGGGCCGACGATGCTTGGTCGCCATTTTTCAACACCCTGCTAGCCGCCCTGCTCCCCCATCCGCGGGTAGTCCGTGTACCCGTGCGCGCCCGGCGCGTAGAACGTGCTGGAGTCCGGCGCGTTCAGGGGCGCGCCCTGGCGGAAGCGCTGGGCCAGGTCGGGGTTGGCGATGTACAGCTTGCCGAAGGCGACCGCGTCGGCCTCGCCGGCGGCGAGCGCCTGGGTCGCGGTGGCCTGGGTGAACTGCTCGTTGGCGATCCAGGGTCCGCCGAACAGCGCCTTGAGCTGCGGTCCGATGCGCCGGTCGCCGGTGTGCTCGCGCGCGCAGACGAAGGCGAGCCTGCGCCGGCCGACCTCGCGCGCCACGTGGCCGAAGGTCGCGAGGTGGTCGGAATCGCCCATGTCGTGGGAGTCGCCGCGCGGCGCCAGGTGCAGGCCCACGCGGCCGGCGCCCCACACCGCGATCGCCGCGTCGACGGCCTCCAGCATCAGGCGCGCGCGGTTGGCGATCGGGCCGCCGTACTCGTCATCGCGCTTGTTGGTCGAGTCCTGCAGGAACTGGTCGAGCAGGTAGCCGTTGGCGCCGTGCAGTTCGACGCCGTCGAAGCCGGCCGCCTGCGCGTTCTGCGCGCCGGCGCGGTAGGCGGCGATGACGCCGGGCAGCTCGTCCAGGCGCAGCGCGCGCGGCGTGACGAAGGCCTTCAGCGGGCGCACCAGGCTGACGTGGCCCTTCGCCGCGATGGCGCTCGGCGCGACCGGCGTGCGGCCGGCCAGGAACTGCGGATCGGAGATGCGCCCGACGTGCCACAGCTGCAGGAAGATGCGCCCACCGGCGCGGTGCACGGCGCTGGTCACCAGCTTCCAGCCGGCGACCTGTTCCGGGGACCAGATGCCGGGCGTGTCGGCGTAGCCGACGCCCATGTCGGTGATCGAGGTCGCCTCGCTGATGATCAGCCCGGCGCCGGCGCGCTGCGCGTAGTACTCGGCCATCAGCGCGTTGGGGATGCGCTGCGCGCCGGCGCGGGCGCGCGTGAGCGGCGCCATGACGATGCGGTTGGGCAGGGTGAGGGCGCCGATGGTCAGGGGGTCGAAGAGCGAGGGCATGCGGATTCCCGGGCGTGGGTGGCTGGCGCGGCAGGGTGGCGCGCACGGTGCGGTCACGCAATGCCGGCGTGCGCCGACCTGCGGCAGGCGCCAGCGCTCACTCCTCGTCGGCGCTCTCCCCGAGTGGTCCGGATCCGTGCGCGTGCGCCGCCAGCAGCAGGACGATGGCGACGAGCAGGCCGGCGCCGACTTCGGCGCACAGCGTCGAGCGCGCCTTGAGCACGACGTACTCGCCCGGTCCGCTCGGGCTCCACGCCAGGGTGGCCGCGTGCAGGTAGACCACGAAGGCGATGACGCAGGCCAGCAGGGCGACCGTGCACACGCCGATCAGGATGGAGGTGGCACGCTGCATCGGATCCCTGCCCGTGGGCTGCGTCTGCGGTGGCGTTCGTGGGACGGAGGACGGATCCTGCGGGCCGTTTCCGGAACGGTCAACGCCGTCGCTCGTGTGCACGTATGCATAGCGCCCTGATGGGCGTCCGTCCACGGTGGCGGGTGCGCCGCGCCACTGGCCGGTTGCACGCGGCCGGTCCGAGGCAACATATATGATATACGAGGTACCGCCATGAGCCGAGCCGCCCTTCCGTCCCGGCGCGCCGACCTGCGCAGCGTGGCCCGCGCGCTCCTCGCCGTGCTCGCGGCCAGCGCCGCGCCCCTGGCCGCGGCCGAGGGCAAGCCCGCGCCCGCCAGCCCGGGCGCGACCATGGACTACGGCAGCCTGATGACCTACTTCGTGACCCTGCCCGAACCGCTGAAGGTGGTGGTGAGCAAGGCCGTGGTGGTGCGCGCCACGCCCGAGACCACCTTCTGCTACGACGCGGAGACCATGGCCCTGGCGGCGGTGTGGCAGGGCGGCTTCATCGACATGTCCGCGACCTGCGTCTCGCGCATCGTCCAGGGCACCGGGCCGGCGCCGGTGCAGGGCGCGCTGGTGCTCGGCAGCGGCATCGGCCCGGGCTGGGCGAAGGGCGGGGGCTTCGCCGACCCGCGCGAGCAGGCGCTCGGGGGGCTGCCGGAGGCGTGGGTCTCCTACCGCGGCCTGTTCCGCCACGGTGCGCAGGTGGTGGTCGCGTACACCGTCGGCGACTGCGCGGTGCGCGAACTGCCCGGGGCGGTCGGGACCGGCAGCGCGACCGTCATCACCCGCACCCTGCGCCTGGGTCCGAGCGCGGCGGAGCAGCGGCTGCTGGTGTGCGCGGTCGCTGGTGCGCGCGGCGGCGTCGGTGCGCGTGGCCAGCCTTCCCCCGGTGCGGCTGATGGCGCGGCGGGCGCCAGCCTCGCGGTGCTCGAGCAGTCGCTCGCGCAGGGCGCGGCGGGGCGCACCGTGGTCGGCGCGGTCGGCGCGCCGGCGGGCGCCACGCTGCGCTGCGAGGACGGCCGCGTGGTGCTGGCCATCCCCGCGCACGCCCAGCCCGTGACGGTGGAGGTCGGCGCCTGGGCCGGCGCCGCCGACGGCGCCGCGGCCGCTGGACAGGCCATCGCCGCGCTGCCCGCACCGGTCGACGTCGACGCGCTGTGCCGCGGCGGTGGCCCGCAGTGGGGATGCCGCGTTGGAGGTCACCGGCGCGCTCGGCGCGGACAGCGGCCCCTACGCCGTCGACACCATCCCGCTGCCCACCGCCAACCCGTGGAGATCGTGGATCCGGCCCACCGGCGTCGATTTCTTCCGCGATGGCCGCGCCGCCATCGCCACGTTCTCCGGGGACGTGTGGATCGCCTCCGGCGTCGATCGCACGCTCGCCAAGGTGGGCTGGCGCCGCTTCGCGGCGGGGCTCTACGAGCCGCTCGGCCTGCGCATCGTCGACGACGTGGTGTACGTGCTCGGCCGCGACCAGATCACCCGCCTGGTCGACGTCGACCGCGACGGCGAGGCCGACAGCTACGAGAGCTTCAACCACGACGCCGTGGTGTGGCCGACCTACAACAACTTCGCGTTCGACCTGCAGACCGACCAGGCCGGGAACTTCTACTACGCGAAGGGTGCGCTCAACACCCCGGTCGGCCTGCCGCTGCAGTCGGTGCTGTGCCGCGTCCCCAAGGACGGGCGCGGCACCACCGTGGTCGCCACCGGCCTGCGCCAGCCCAACGGCATGGGCATGGGCCCGCACGATGAACTGACCTTCAGCGACAACGAGGGCCAGTGGGAGCCCGCCTCCAAGATCGTCTGGGCGCGCCAGGGCGGCTGGTACGGCTACGTCGGCGACCCGCCGCACTACAAGAAGCAGGTGCCGGCCCACCCCGCCGTCCAGGACCCGCCGCTGTGCTGGATCCCGATGTCGGTCGACAGCTCGAGCGGCGGCCAGGTGTGGGCGCCGCCCGGCTGGGGCCCGCTCGGCGGGCAGCTGCTGCACACCTCGTTCGGCAAGAGCGCGCTGATGCTGGTGCTGCACGAGGACGTCGGCGGCGTGATGCAGGGCGGGGTGATGACCCTGCCGCTGAAGTTCGCCTCCGGCATCATGCGCGGCCGCGTCAACGCCGCCGACGGCCAGGTCTACGTGTGCGGCATCAAGGGCTGGCAGACCAACGCGGCCACCGACGGCTGCCTGCAGCGCGTGCGCGCCACCGGCAGGCCCGCCTGCCTGCCGGTCGCGCATGCACCTGACCGCGGGCGGCATCGCGGTGACGTTCAGCACGCCGCTCGACGCGAGCGCCGCGGACGCCAGCAACGTCGACGTGTCGTGCTGGAACTACGTGTGGAGCGAGGGCTACGGTTCGCCCGAGTTCTCGGTCGCCGAGCCCAAGCGCAAGGGCCACGACCACCTCGACGTGACCGGCGCCACGCTGTCCGCCGACAAGCGCACGCTGACCGCGGCGGTGAAGGGGATGACCACGTGCATGCAGATGGAGGTGTCGCTGCGGCTGCAGGCGGCGGACGGGACGCGCGGCGGAGGCGACGCTGTTTGCGACGGCGAATGCGTTGGGGAAGTGAGGGGCTGCGAGGCGCGAGGCGCGAGGCGCGAGGCGCGAGACATAGGACACGTGGATCGGGAATGAGAGGCGAGGGGTGCGCGTGGGACATCGCGCCACTGCGGACGAGCCCGCGGAGCGGGCGGAAGAAGCCAGCCCAGGGCGTCGGCCTGCTCATTACCCACAAGTCACCGCCGTGGATGTGATCAAACCCGGTTGAATCTCCCCAAATCTCCCCAAATCTCCCCAAATCTGCGGATTCTTCTTCGGAAGACCCGCAGAAGAATCCGCAGATTTGGGGAGATTGGGGAGATTTCGCAGATTTCAGCCGAAATCGCTGACATCCAGGGTGGGAACGAGGGGATTTGTGCGTAACGGGTAGGGCGTCAGCCCTGGGACATGGTGATTTGGAATCGCCGAACCCGTGGAGCGGGCGAAAGAATATGCCCCCGGGTGTGAGCCCGGGGATCGGGATCCTTATGCGGACCCAATTGTCGCTGGGGTGCCTCCGATCGCTGCCCCGGGCTGGCGCCCGGAGATAATTTCTTTCGCCCGCTCCGCGGGCTTTCTTCTCATTCGTCCGGGTTCCCAGGGCTCGCGCCCTGGGCTGGTTTCTTCCGCCCGCTCCGCGGGCTCGCGTATTCCAGCCTCAGCGCATTCCCCTTGCGCGACATCGTTCAACCGATCACCTCGCGCCTCGCGCCTCGCACCTCGCGCCTCGCACCTCGCACCTCGCACCTCGCACCTCGCACCTCGCACCTCGCACCTCGCACCTCGCACCTCGCACCTCGCGCCTCGCGCCTCGCGCCCCCGGCGCTACGGCGTGATCGTCGCCCCGATCCCCACCGCCCCCAGCGCGGCGCGCAGCTGCTCCTTGTGCGCGTGATCCCGCGTCTCGACCGTGCACGTCACCTGCACGTGCGCCACGTCGGCGGGCGCGAAGTTGCGGTCGTGGTGCACGTGGCCGATGCTCGCGCCGGTCTCGGCGACCACGGTCAGCAGGCGCGCCAGCGCGCCCGGGCGGTCGGGGATCAGCGCCTCGAGGCGCGCGAGGCGGCCGTCGGTGGCCAGGCCGCGCTCGATGACGTGGCCGATCATGGTCAGGTCGATGTTGCCGCCGCACAGCACCAGGACGATGCGCTTGCCGTCCAGGCCCAGGTCGCGGCCGAGCGCGGCGGCCAGCGGGACCGCGCCGGCGCCCTCGACCACGGTCTTCTCCAGCTCCATCAGGCGCAGGATGGCGGTGGCGATGCGCGTCTCGTCGACCAGCACCATGCGGTCGACGACGCGGCGCGCGATCTCCAGGCACTGCGCACCGGCCACCGCCACGGCCAGGCCATCGGCGAGCGTCGGCTGCGGCGTGATCTTGACCAGTTCGCCGCACTCCAGCGCGTGGTGCAGGGTGGGCGCGTTCAGCGCTTCGACGCCGATGATCTCGACCTGCGGGCGCAGCGCCTTCACCGCGGTGCCGATGCCGGCGATCAGGCCGCCGCCGCCCACGGGCACCAGGATGGCCTCGGCGTCCGGGACGTCGGCGAGGATCTCCAGGCCGAGCGTGCCCTGCCCCGCGATGATCGCCGGGTCGTCGAAGCCGTGCACGTAGGCCAGCCCGCGCGCGGACCCCAGCGCCTGCGCGTGCAGGCGCGCCTCGTCGAAGGTCTCGCCGTGCAGGATGATCTCCGCGCCGCTGGCGCGGCAGCGCGCGACCTTGATGAGCGGCGCCCAGCGCGGCATCACCACCGTCACCGGGACGCCCAGCAGGCGACCGTGGTGCGCGAGGCCGAGCGCGTGGTTGCCGGCCGACGCCGCGATCACCCCGGCGGCGCGCTGGGCGGCGTCGAGCTGCAGCAGCTTGTTGCGCGCGCCGCGCTCCTTGAAGCTGCCGGTCGCCTGCAGCAGGTCGAGCTTGCAGAACACCTCCGCTCCGCAGAGGCGGCTGAGCGCGGGCGAATGCCGGCAGGGGGTGTGGATGATCGCCCCGGCCAGGCGGTCGCGCGCGGCTTCGATGTCGGCGAGGGAGACGGTCACCACTGGATCCACTCGTCCGGCGTCTGCGGCAGCGCCGGGCACGGCAGCTGCTTGCGGTAGTCCTTCGGCGTCTGCCCGAAGATCGCGCGGAAGCGCCGCGCGAAGTACGCGGGGTCGTCCCAGCCGACCTCGCGGCCGATCGCGGCGATCGGCTGCTGGGTGGTGAGCAGCAGGATGGCGGCCTGCTCGCCGCGCTGGCGGATCAGCCAGTTCATCGGGCTGAGGCCGGTGCACTGGTCGAAGCAGCGCGAGAAGTACGAGGGGTTCATCTCCAGCCGCCGCGCCAGCGCGGTGATCGACCACGGGCGGCGCAGGTCCTCGGCCATGATGGTCATGGCTTCGGCGATCACCGGGTGCGCGGGCTTCGCGCCGACCTCGCCGCCGATCTGCGACTGGTGGCGGGCGATCTCGCCGAGCAGCACCAGCAGGTTGCCGAGCTGGATCGGGCGCGTGCCGGGGTGCGGATCGCTCTGCAGTTCGCGCAGGCGCTCCAGGCAGGCGATGCAGGTGGGCAGCGAGTCCGGCGTCGAGGCGCAGCGCCAGCACGTCCTGGCGGTCGCTGGCGCGCGCCAGCAGGCGGCCCAGGCCGTGGTCGCTGGTGGTCCACGCCAGTTCGCGCTGCATCAGGTCCATGCCGATGACGCAGTTGTAGGTGCGCAGGTCGCGGCAACTCTCAAATGCGTGCCATTGTCCGGGACTGACGATGAAGACTTCGCCGCCGCTCACGGGCTTCAGTCCGGCGATGGTGCGGTGCACGGCGCGGCCCGAGATCACGAACGCCAATTCGAGGAAATCGTGGCAATGCAGCGGTGTATCACCTTCGTGCACCGGCCGGTTGACGTGGATGCGCACGGCCGAAGGCCCGAACAGGCTGCGGCTGGCGAGCAGGCGCGGTGCGGCGTCAACCATTTCGCGGGTTCCTCGTAGGGGGGTGGAATGAGTAAAACCAGTCCTATTCCAAGACAAGGACCATCCCCTGGTCCTGGGACGGGGTGAGATATGCTCCCACCCATGAACGCACCCTCCGTCAAGAATCTCAAAACCGTCACCGGCAACGTGCGCGGCGTGGTCACGCGCGCGCTCGAGGAGAGCGGCGGCCTGCTGCGCCTCGCCCCCTGCTGGGTGCCGCGCTCCTTCCTCCAGCCGGGCAAGCGCCTCAAGCTCGACCCGCGCGACCTCTACGCCTACGGCCTCGACCGCGGCGGCATCGACGAGCGCTGGTTCGCCTCGACCACGCCCGCGGCCAACGACAACCGCGAGCCCGACGAGGGCCTCAGCTACCTGGTCTCCGGCGGCGAGCGCTGCACCCTGGCCGAGGCGGTCGCCGAGTTCGGCGCCGCGCTGATCGGCGACGACATCTGGAAGGCGCACCAGCGCTGGCCGGTGTACTCGAAGTTCTTCGACAACATGGGCCCGATCCCGCACCACATGCACCAGGACGCGGCGCGCGCCGCCAAGGTCGGCCAGCCGGGCAAGCCCGAGGCCTACTACTTCCCGCCGCAGCACAACAACGTCGGCAACAACTTCCCCTACACCTTCTTCGGCCTCAACCCGGGCACCACCAAGGCGCAGCTGCGCAAGTGCCTCGAGAACTGGAACGAGGGCGACAACGGCATCCTCGACCTGTCCGCCGCCTACCGCCTCAAGCCCGGCAGCGGCTGGCTGGTCGGCCCCGGCATCCTGCACGCGCCCGGTTCGCTGTGCACCTACGAGCCGCAGTGGGGCTCGGACGTGTTCGGCATGTACCAGTCGCTGGTCGAGGGCCGCGAAGTGCCGTGGTCCCTGCTGGTCAAGGACGTGCCCAAGGAGCACCACCAGGACATCGACTACATCATCGACCAGCTCGACTGGGAGTCGAACGTCGACCCGCACTTCAAGGAGAACCACTACCTCGAGCCGATCATCGACGAGAAGTCGCCGGTCGGCTGCACCGACCGCTGGATCGTCTACGGCCGCGTGAGCGGCGAGCAGCGCTTCAGCGCCAAGGAACTGACCGTCGACCCGGGCCAGACCGTGGTCATCAAGGACAACGGCGCCTACGGCCTGACCGTGGTGCAGGGCGAGGGCCGCATGAACAAGCTGCGCCTCGACTGCCCGAAGATGATCCGCTTCACCGACCTGACCGCCGACGAGGTGTTCTGCACCGCGCCCGCGGCCAAGGCCGGCGTGACCTTCACCAACACCTCGACCAACGAGCCGCTGGTGATGCTGCGCTACTTCGGCCCCGAGGTGAATCCCGCGGCCCCCGAGGTCGGCGCCTACCGCCTGGCCGGCGCCGCCGCGGGTTGACGCCCACGCCTTCGTGAAGACGACCCCGCCGCGCGCACCGCCTGGTGCGCGCGGCGGTTTCGCATCACGGTGGACGCCATCTCCCGGAGCTCGCGCCAGGACTGCTGCGGGCGGCTGGGAGCATTCGCATGCGAACCTCCTGGCTGTGGCGCCTGCCTGTACGGAATATCGGTAAAATCCGCATTTTTCGTCACGCCGCCGGGGTGCGCGGCGTTCCTGGCCGCAGCAACGCACGTGCCTTTTGCGTGTATGTTCTCCTGCCGATCCGCGTCGCGGGGTCCCATGCGACCGCCGCTCCGCCTCCGCTGCCACCGCGGCCCTCGGGCCGCACCATCCAGAACCGGGGTCCTCCCATGCCCGTCCGCACGCTCATCCACGGATCCGTGCTCGAGCGCCTCGCGCGCCGCTGCGCCCTGCCGGGCGCGCTGCTGGCCGGCGCGCTCGCCGCGCTGGCCGCGGCCGACCAGCCGCAGTGGATCTGGGACGGCCCCGCGCGGAACGACCAGCACGTCTCCTTCCGGCGCGCCTTCACCCTGCCGGCCGCGGCCGCGAAGGTGCGCCTCATCGCCACCTGCGACAACGTCGTCACGGTGTTCGTCAACGGGACGGAGGTCCTGCACGGTGAAGCCTGGGCCGAACCCGGCAGCGTCGACATCAGCAAGCAGCTGGTCGCCGGCGCCAACGTCATCGCGGTCGAGGCGGTCAACCAGGACAGCGCCGCCGGACTGGTGCTCGAGCTGACCGGCACCCTCGCCGGCGGCGCGCCCTTCACCCTGGTCAGCGACGCCGCGTGGAAGGCCAGCGAGAAGCCGGCCGAGGGCTGGAAGAAGGCGGGCTTCGCCGATGCCGACTGGACCGCGAGCAGCGTCCTCGGCGCACTCGGCGCCGCCGACCTGCCGTGGTCCGGCCAGGTCGACGCCGCGCGCTTCGCCAACGCCGCCAGGCCCGCCGGTCTGGGCCTGACCCTGCCGCCCGGCTTCGTCGCGGAGCGCCTGGAGCGCTCCGACAAGACCGACCACCACTCCTGGATCAGCATCGCGCCCGACCGCCACGGCAGCTTCATCCTGGCCGATGAGAAGGACGGCCTGTGGCGCCTGACGGTGCCGCCCGCGGGCGCCGGCGGTGACGCGGACGCGGCGGGCGAGGCCAGCCTCGAGCGCCTCGCAGGCCTCCCCTTCAAGGGCGCCCACGGCCTGCTGCGCACCCCGGACAGCCTCTACGTGATGGCCTCGCCGCACGACCACGGCCTGCACCGCGTCGCGGCCAGCGCCGGCGGCTGGGCGCAGACCGCGCAGAAGCTGGTCGACATCAACGGCACCGGCGAGCACGGCTGCCACAGCGTGATCACCGCGCCGGACGGCAGGAGCCTGTACTACATCTGCGGCAACATGACGCCGATGCCGCCCTTCGCGCGCAGCCTGATCCCGAAGAACTGGGACGAGGACCTGCTGATCCCGCGCCTGTGGGACCCGCGCGGCTTCATGGTCGGCGCCAAGGCGCCCGGCGGCTTCATCATGCACACCGACCTCGACGGCAAGGACGCCGAGGTGGTGGCGATGGGCTTCCGCAACCCGTTCGACCTCGCCTTCGACCAGCGCGGCGAGCTGTTCACCTACGACGCGGACATGGAGTGGGACATGGGTTCGCCCTGGTACCGCCCGACGCGCATCTGCCAGGTGGTCAGCGGCGCCGAGTTCGGCTGGCGCAGCGGCAGCGCCAAGTGGTCGCCCGCCTACGAGGACTCGGTGCCGCCCGTGGTCGACGTCGGGCCCGGCTCGCCGACCGGCGTGGTCTTCGGCACCGGTACGAAGTTCCCGCCGCGCTGGCAGCACGCGCTGTTCGCGCTCGACTGGACCTACGGGACCATCTCGGCGGTGTTCATGAAGCCCGCCGGCGCCGGCTTCACCGGCGAGCTCGAGGACTTCTGCGCCGGGCCCGGCTTCGCCGTCACCGACGCGGTGGTGGGCGACGACGGCGCGCTGTACGTCACCGCGGGCGGCCGCGGCGGCAACGGCCAGGTGTTCCGCATCCGCTACACCGGCGAGGAGGGCACGGCGCCGAAACCGCTGGACGACGACCAGGCGTCCAGCGCCGCGCGCGCGCTGCGCCGCAAGCTCGAGGCCTTCCACGGTCACCCCGATGCGCAGGCCGTGGCCACCGCCTGGCCGGAACTGGGCAACCCCGACCGGCTGATCCGCTACGCGGCGCGCATCGCCATCGAGAACAACCCGGTCGCGGAGTGGCAGGCGCGCGCGCTCGCCGAGCGCAGCCCGCAGGCGGCGATCATCGCGCTGCTCGCCCTCGCGCGCCAGGGCGCGGCCGACCAGCTGCCGGCGCTGCTCGACGCCTTCGCGCGCCTCGACCTCGCGGCGCTGCCCGAGGGGCAGCAGGTCAACGCGCTGCGCGTGCTCGCGGTGGCGTTCGGCCGCATGGGCCGCCCCGACGAGGCGCACCGCGCCAGCCTGGCGGCGCGCCTCGACCCGCTGCTGCCCACCGGCCGCGCCGCGGTCGACGTCGAGCTGGTCGGCACGCTCGCGGTGCTCGACTCCCCCAACGTCATCCCCAAGACCATGGCGCTGATCGCCGCGCTGCCGCCCACCCCGGTCCCCGACTGGACGGCGCGCATTTCGCGCAACGCGGGCTACGGCAACGGCGTCGCGGCGATGCTCAAGGACATGCCGCCGCAGCAGGGCATCCGCTACGCCTACGCGCTGCGCACCGTCACCCACGGCTGGACCCTCGACCAGCGCCGCGCGTACTTCACCTTCGTCGCGGCCGCCTCGCGCCACCCGGGCGGCGCCAGCTTCGAGGGCTACATCGCGCACCTGCGCAAGGAGGCGCTCGACACCTGCTCGCCCGACGAGCGCACCGCGCTCGCGGCGATCACCGGTGAGAAGCTCGGCGCGCCCAGCCCGATCGCTGCGGTTCTCCCGCAGGGTCCGGGCCAGGCGTGGACGGTGGCCACCGCCACGGCTGCCCTCGCCAAGGAGGGCGGCAAGGCCGACGCGGTGCGCGGCCGCGGGCTGTTCCAGGGCATCGGCTGCGGCGCCTGCCACCGCTTCGCCGGCAGCGGCGGCGACGTCGGGCCGGACCTGACCAGCGTGGGCAACAAGTTCAACGCCGAGGCGCTGCTGACCGCGGCGATCGAGCCCAGCAAGGACATCAGCGACCAGTACGCGGCGATGACCGTGATCTGCACCGACGGCCAGGTGCTGAGCGGCCGCGTCAGCAACGAGGGCGCCGGTGACGAGGCGGTGGTCAAGGTCTACCCCTACGTGCCCGGCGCGGAGCCGACCAGCGTGCCCAAGGCCAAGGTCAAGAGCATCACCCTGTCGAAGATCTCGCCGATGCCGCCCGGGCTGGTCAACAGCCTGAGCGCGGGCGAGCTGCGCGACCTGGTCGCGTTCGTGCTGTCGCGCGGGGACGTGAAGTGAGCGCGTCGGGGAACCCCGCGCCCGGCGAGGACGCGTCCGGCGCGCCGCACGGCGCGGACGAGGGCGACGACCTCGACATGGTCACCATCCGCATGCCCGAGGCCCAGGCCGACGACGCGGAGGAGGACGCGATCTGGCGCGCCGACGCGCTCGAGCTCACCATCACCACCTGGCGCGGACAGACCGCCTGGCGCATCGCCGGGCCGCGGCTCGAGGTGGTCGTCACGCGCTGCGGTGGGCACCTCGCCGCCATCCGCCGGCCGGGCGAGGAGCTCAACCCGCTGTGGCAGCCGCACTGGGCGGCGGCGGACCCCGCGACGGTGCTTCCGGGCGGCCCCTACGGCGGCATCGAGGCCTCGCTGCTCGCCGGCATCGTCGGGCACAGCGTGTGCATCGACCGCTTCGGCCCGCCGCGCCCGGGCGAGAACCGCCCGGTGCACGGCGAGGCCGGCGTGGCCGACTGGATGCTGACGCGCATCTCGCCCGCCGAGATCGAGATCACCGCGCTGCTGCCCGAGGCGCGGCTGCACGTGCGCACGCGCTTCGCGATCTGCGGGGAGACCCTGCTGTTGACGCGCGGCGTGCGCCACGACGACCTCGCGCCGCGCGAGCTGGAGTGGTGCGAGCACGTCTCGCTGGGCGCGCCCTTCATCGACGGCGTCCAGGTCGAGGCCGGCATCGACCGCGTCCACCCGTGGCCGGGGCCGGGCGAGCCCGGCAGCCGCTTCAGCGCCGCGGACGTGGCCGCGGGCATCCCCTGCGCGGCCGCCCTGGCGATGCCGGAACCCGACGCGCCACCGTGCGGCGACGTGCTCGCCGGCCGCGTCGCCGAGGGCTGGTGGGCGCTGACCAACCCGACGTGGAAGCGCCGCCTCACCTACAGCTGGTCGCCCGAGGACTTCCCGTGGCTGACGCTGTGGACCCAGCACCGCAGCCGCGCCGGCGCGCCCTGGAACGGCGTCGAGCGCGCGCGCGGCATGGAGCTGTCCACCAAGCCCTTCCCCGACGGCGAGTCGCCGCCCGACCGCCACCCGGCCTTCCACGGCACCTCGACGACCTGCTTCGTGCCGCCGTGGGAGTGGCGCGAGCACGAGGTGATGATCACCTGGGAGGAGGTCTGAGGCGCGGGTGATCGGGCCCGGGGCGCGAGCGACGGCTCTGGTGCCAGTGCGCGACCGATCCCCGGGAGACAGGTTCCATCCGTGCCGAGCGCCATCGTCGGATCGCGAATCGAGAGCGGCAACGGCGCGACGTCGATCACCTGCCCAGGGCAACGCCCTGCTCATTACCCACGAGTCTCCTCCTCCACGTCCGGGATGCGGTCGAACGGCTCTGGAACCTGCGCGTTGCCCTGGGCTGGAAATCGGGGCCGCGCCGTTGGCGCCCGTGATCGTGCGGCGGCGTGGAAACGTGCTTACGCGCCTTTGCGCCGCTTTTTCCGCCTGTCCGGCTTGGCTTTTTCGGCGACCGCCGATGCGGCCGCGCCCTGGCCCGCCGCTTCCTGGTAGTGTGCCAGCGCTGCGCGGTTGTGCTGGCGCACCAGCGCCTCCAGGCGCGGGACCGCGCCCTCGGCGAGGGCGGCGATCATGGCGCGGTGCTCGCGCTCGGCGGCGCTGGTGTCGGGGTGGCCGGCGTCGCGGAAGCGGTGGCGGCGCAGGCGCTCCCAGTCATCGGACACGCGCTCGAGCAGGTCGAGGGCGCGCGGCATGCGCGCGATCTCGGCGATGGCGCGGTGGAAGCGGCGGTTGAGCTCGAGCCAGCGGCCGTCGTTGGCGGCGCCGGCCATGCGCTCGACCAGGGCGGTGAGGGCGGCGAGGTCGCCGGGCGCGACGTGCTCCACCGCTCCGCGGAACACCGCCAGTTCGAGGCCCTCGAGCAGGGCGAAGATCTCGCGCGCCGCGTCCGGGGTGATCGCGGCGACCACCGCGCCGACGTGCGGTTTCTGCTCGACCAGGCGCTCCGCCTGCAGGAGCTGCAGCGCCTCGCGCACCGGGATCGAGCTGACGGACAGCTGCGCCGCCAGGTCGTCGATCACCAGCCGCTCCCCCGGCTGCAGGCGCGCGTGCACGATCGCCTCGCGCAGGGTGTGGTAGACCATCGCCTGCTTGGTCTGGAAGGTCCGGCCGCTGGGCGGCGTGAGGGGGCTGGGCATGGGAGGTTTGTAGAGGCGTGCTGGGGGAGGGGAAGGCGCGAGGCGCGAGGCGCGAGGCGCGAGGCGCGAGGCGCGAGGCGCGAGGCGCGAGGCGCGAGGCGCGAGGCGCGAGGCGCGAGGCGCGAGGCGCGAGGCGCGAGGCGCGAGGCGCGAGGCGCGAGGCGCGAGGCGCGAGGCGCGAGGCGCGAGGCGCGAGGCGCGAGGCGCGAGGCGCGAGGCGCGAGGCGCGAGGCATATGACACTGGGTTCAGAATAACGGTCAAGCGGGTGCGCAGGGGCTGGTGCGGAACGGCATATGAGCCCGCGGAGCGGGCGGAAGAAAATAGCCCAGGGCGTGAGCCCTGCTCATTACCCACAAGTCACCGCCGTGGATGTGATCAAACCCGGTTGAATCTCCCCAATCTCCCCAATTGCGGATTCTCCTTCGGAAGACCCGCAGAAGAATCCGCAGATTTGGGGAGATTTGGGGAGATTTCGCAGATTTCAGCCGAAATCGCTGACATCCAGGGCGGAAACGAGGGGAGTTGTGGGTAACGGGTAGGGCGTGAGCCCTGGGACCCATGGCGATACCGGGATCCAGTCCGCGGAGCGGGCGACAGAATTTCGCCGTGCTCATCAACCCGCTCGCACGAATGAAGGAGCGTGTGAAATGGTGTCGCCCGCTCCGCGGGCTCGATCGTTCGATTCGCGAAATTCCCAGGGGCTTACGCCCTGGGCTACCTTCTTCCGCCCGCTCCGCGGGCTCATTATTCGCTGCCTGGCGATCTTCCCTTGTGCCGGATCTGGAGGCCGATTTTCCCGCGTCTCGCTGACCGCCAGTGCCCGGCTGTCCTATTTCACGTATTTGTACCGGTTCCCCTGCCACCACATCTCCAGCGCCTTCGCGGTGGCCTTGCGTTCCGCGGCGGTCCACGGGTGGTCGGTGGGCAATCCCGCGAGCGCGCGCGGATCCGCCTTGAACAGCGCAGCGAGCGCGCGCAGCGCGTTGTCGCCTACCGTGCGCGCCCCGCTGGCGTCGATGCAGCGGGATGGGCGCTCGTCGTCGAGCAGCCCGATCAGGCCGTCGTAGTCCTTCGCGTCCGGCACGTAGGCCATGGGTGGAGTGACGAAGGCGGTGCTGGGGGATGCGCCGTCGACGCCCCCGGTCACCACCAGGCGCGGTGCGCGCGGGCGCGCCTCCCAGCTCTGCAGGCGCTCGTCCAGCGCGGCGTCGGCGCGCACCACCACCGGGACGTGGGTGGCGGCGAGCAGGGCCATGATGCGCGCGGTGTTGCCCTGCGGGTCGAGCGGGTCGAGCAGGGTGCGGCACAGCGCGGCGGCGGTGGGGGGCGGTACCAGCGCCTCCTCGGGCGCGGCGCTGATTTGGGCGCGGCCCCAGCGGAACAGCGCGCGGCGGAAGGCGGTGAGGGGGTCTTCGGGCGTGACGGTGGCGTGGCCAGCGCGCCAGGCCCGCTCCGCGGCCACAGCCGGGCCGTCGGCACCCGTGGGGTCGAAGGGCTGGTCCGGCTCACGCCAGGGTTGCAATTGCCCGAACTGCCGCGCGCGCTGGTCGGCGATGGCCACCGCCGCGGCGCCGAGGTCGGGCCAGCCGGCCAGGTGCAGGACCGCCGCGGTGACCGGCAGCCCCTCGGTGCGCTGCGTCAGGTGGAAGCTGATCGGCACCATGATCGCCAGCGCCGCGCCGACGCGCGGCCGCGCCGCGGGATCGAGGGCCTCCAGCCAGGTGGCGACCTGCGCCGGGGCGAAGGGATGGGCGATGCTCGCCAGCGCCGATTCTAGGGCGGGGTTGAACGCCAGGCACTTCGCGGAGTCGACGCGGTCGTCGGACCGCCGGGCGGAAGCGGTAGGCCATGGCGATGATCCACGACCCGTCGGGCAGGTGCAGGTGCAGGCCGTCGAAGGCGTAGCCGCAGGTCACCAGCGGCGAACCGGGGTGGGTCTCCTGGCTGGTCGAGGCCGCGCCCGGCAGCGGCGGCGCGCGCCGCGGATCGAACGTCGCCGTCACCGCCAGTCGGCCGTGCACGAAGGTCGCGCCGGCCGGGTCGGGGAAGCCGACCGCGCGCAGGGTGCGCATCAGCATGGTCAGCGCCTTCTCGTCGTCGGCGCTGATCAGGTCGGCGGCGGCCAGCGGCAGGCAACAGGCGGCGAGCAGCGCGAGTGCGAGCAGATGATGGCGGCGCATCGTGGCCTTCCTCGGCGGCTGCGGGGCCGGCGCCCCGCACGGTCGCTGAAGCATGGGCACGGCGCCAGACCGGCCAACCGCAATCCACCGGTTCCGACGGCTGTGCAGATGCCTGGTCAGCGAGCCTTCACCGCGATCCGGGTCATATCGATCTCGTGGGTGTCCTCGCCGATCAGCGCTTCCATGATCCGATAGCCCCCTTCCTTCCTTGAAACCAGAGTCAGCCGCTTCGGCCAGCCGTTGTTGCACTTCCATTCGAGCCCGAGGAGCTCATGGGACGTGTAACCGTACGGGAAGCCGACGGTGTCGCCCTTCATGTCCTCGAGCGCGGAGAAGATCCCATCGTCGATGCCATCGTCGAGCGCGAGCAGGGTCCACTTGGTCGCGGCTGCCGGATCGAGGTTGGACACGTGGAGAGCCCTGCGGCAGCAGCACGTCGTGCCGGTGAGGTGGAACCCGACGATCACGATTGCGACCGACGCTAGCAGGATGATTGCAGTGATGCGCACGACCCGCGACCCGGACCTGGCCATTCCGGGCGCGCTCACGCGCCCGCCGCCGCGGCGCCGTCCACCGGCAGCTCCAGCGTGAACGTCGCTCCCATCCCGACCCCGTCGCTGTGCACCGTGAGCGTGCCGTGCATCTCGCGCGCGGCGTTGGCGCAGCTGTGCAGGCCGAAGCCGTGGCCGTCCTTCTTGGTGGTGAAGCCGTGGGTGAAGATGCGCGCCAGGACGTCGGGCGCGATGCCGACGCCGGTGTCGCCGACGCTGAAGGCGATGGCGCGCGCGTGCGGCGCGCGGATGCGCAGGACCACGCGCCGCAGCGGCGGGTTCTGCTCGGTGATCGCCTGGCGCGCGTTGGTGATCAGGTTGACCAGGATCTGCAGGACCTTGTGGCGGTCGAGGGCGCACGGCGGCACGTCGGCGTAGTCGGCCACCGCCTCGACCTCGTGGCGCGCGAGCGCGGTCGCGCCCAGGCGCAGCGCCTCGTCGCCGAGGTCCTGCGGGCGCAGCATCTGCACCACGCCGATGCTCTGCCCGTGCGACTGCTGGAGCTGGACGATCTCGCGGATGTGCTCGATGTTGGCGGCCAGCCCGCCCAGTTCGCGGCCGACGGTGGCGTGCTGCGCGGCGAGGTGCTCGGCGAGCTTGGCCAGGTAGCCCGGCAGCTGGCGCCCTTTCGCGTCGTCCGTGAGGAAGGCCCCCAGGCCGGCGCCGCGCTCCAGCATCATCGCCGCGGCCCTGGCCAGGTTGGCGGCCTTGTTCTCGCGCAGCTGCTCGGCGATCACCGTCACCGAGACGTTGACGCTGTTGAGGACGTTGCCGACGTTGTGCAGCACGCCGGTCGCGACCTCGGCCATGCCGGCCTGGCGCGAGGCGTCCAGGAGCTGGTTGTGCAGCGACTGCACCGCGGCCTCGGCGCGCCGCCGCTCGTCGATCTCGTGGACCAGCTCGGCGTTGCGGTCGGTGACCTCCTTGGTGCGCTGGCGCACGGTCTCCTCCAGGCCCTCGGTGAAGCGGCGCAGCTCCTCGTTGCGCGCGCTGACCGCCGCCTGCATGAAGGCGAAGGACTGCGACAGGCGCCCGACCTCGTCGCCGCCGCGGTCGGCGACGCCGACGCTGAAGTCGCCGCGCGCGACGCGCTCGCTGGCCTGCACCAGGCCGCCCAGGCGGTGCGTCCAGCGCGAGATCACCAGGTAGACCAGGGTGCAGCTCACCCCGGCCGCGACCAGCAGCACGGCGACGCCGAGGTGGCGCTGGTGCTGGCTGCGCTCGACCGTCTGCGCGAGCTCCTGGCGCAGTTCGCGCGTCGCTTCCGCGACCAGCGCCGCGAAGTCGGTGCGCAGCGCGGTCGCCGCGGAGTTGAGGCGCGCGGCCTCGGCGGTGGCCTCGGCGCCGGACAGGCCCTTGATCAGCGCGGGGTAGGCCTTGCCGGCGTCCGCGGTGTAGGCGGCGTGGCGGTCGGCGAGCCCGCGGATGCGCGCGCGCTGGGCGTCGTCGAGGTCGGCCAGGGCGAGCTGCCCGGCGAGCGCCTGGGCGGTGGCGCGGGCCGCGTTGCCCGCGACGGTGAACTGGTCGGGGTCGCCGGTCAGCACCGCGTCCTGGTAGGCCTGCACCTGGCCCTGCATCGCGATCTCGGCCTCGCGGCTGAGCGTGGTCAGCGGGAACAGCGCGGTGGCGGTGTGGTCGAGGCGTTGCTCGGCGCGCAGCCCCAGCAGCGAGTCGATGATGACGGTGACCAGGTAGCCCAGCACCAGGGCGCTGATGCTCAGCCAGATCTTGGCCGAGATGTTCACCGCGGCGCCTGCGCGCCCGTCCCTTCCGGGACCGCCGCCGCGCCCGCCACCTGGGCGACCACCGCGCGGATCTCCTCCAGCGTCACCGGCTTGGTGATCAGCACGTCCATGCCGGCGGCCTTGAACAGCTCGCGGTCCTGGTCCAGGACGCTGGCGCTCATCGCGACGATGCGCGCGCGCGCACCGCCCGGGCGGCTGCGGATCACGCGCGCGGCGGCGACGCCGTCGAGGTCGGGCAGGTGGTAGTCCATGAAGATCAGCGCGTAGTCGTGGGACGCCGCGAGCGCGGTGGCGGCGCTGCCGGTGCCGGCGGTGGTGACGCGGCAGCCGAGGCGCTCGAGGATGCGGCAGACGAGCAGGTTGCTGACCGGGTCGTCTTCGACGACCAGGACGTCCGGTCCGGGCTGCCCGGCGGACCCCGCCGGCGCCACCGCGATGCGCCGCCTCGAGCCGGAGGACCCGGTGCCGCGCGCCTCGGCCAGGCTGTGGCGGGTGACCAGCTCGCTGCCCGCGCGCTGGCCGTTCGCGCACAGCACCCCCAGCGCGTCGCGCAGGTCGAAGAGCTGCACCGGCTTGGTCAGGTAGGCGTTGAAGCCGGCGGCGGCCGCCTTCTTGCTGTCGCCGCGCTGCCCGACCGTCGCCAGCAGCATCAGCGGCACGCCCTCCAGTCCGGGGGTCGCGCGGATGGCCGCGCCCAGCGCCAGCGGGTCGGCGTCGGCCAGGTGGGCGTCGATGACCGCGACCGCGCGGCCGGCGCCCGCGGCGCGCAGCGCGGACAGCGCCTCGGCGGCGGTCGCCGCCGGCAGCACCGCGCAGCCCCAGCTGCGCAGCTGCTCGGCGACGATGCGGCTGCTGAGCGCGTGGGGGTCGGCGACCACCACCCGCAGCCCGGTGAGGTCGGCGGACAGGGTGCGCGCGCGCGGCGGCGCGGGGTCCGGCGGCAGCGGCAGCGTCGCGGTGAACACCGAGCCGACGCCCGGCTGGCTGGTCACCTCGATGCCGCCCGACATCAGCTCGGCGAGCTGCTTGGAGATCGCCAGCCCCAGGCCGGTGCCGCCGAAGCGGCGCGTGGTGCTGGAGTCCGCCTGGGTGAACTTCTGGAAGAGCAGGCGCAGCTTGTCGCGCGGGATGCCGATGCCGGTGTCGTGCACGGCGATCGTCACGCCGCCGCCGGGCGCGCGCGCGACGTCGACGAAGACGTAGCCCTTGAGCGTGAACTTGACCGCGTTGCCGACCAGGTTGGTGATGATCTGGCGGACGCGCCCGGGGTCGCCGACCACCGCCGGGCACAGGTCGGGGGCGAAGCGGTGGAACAACTCGATGCCCTTGCTCTCGGCGCGCGCCGCGAGCAGCTCGACCACGCCGCTGACCGTGGTCAGCAGGTCGAAGGGGATGGGTTCGAGCGAGAGCATGCCCGCGTCGACCTTCGAGAAGTCGAGGATGTCGTTGATGATCGCCAGCAGCGCCTCGCCCGAGCTGTGGATGATGTTGGTGAAGTCGAGCTGCTCGGCGTCGAGGCGCGTGGTCAGCAGCAGCTCGGCCATGCCCATCACCCCGTTCATCGGCGTGCGGATCTCGTGGCTCATGGTGGCGAGGAACTCGGACTTGGCGGTGGCCGCGGCCTCGGCGGCGATCTTGGCGCGGCGCAGCTCGCCCTCGATCTGCTTGCGCGCGGTGATGTCGGCGACCACCACGATCCAGCCGTCGGGGTCGCCGGCCGCCGTGCGCAGGGCGGCGCTGTAGGTGGCGACCTCGACGCCGACGCCGTCCTTGCGCTTGACGTGCACGTCGGTTCCCTGGCGGTCGCCGGCCACCGGCGCCGGCTCGCCGCTCGCCATCAGCACGCGCAGGTGGTCGGGCATGCTCGCCGGCAGCGGGTGGCCGATGACCTCGCCGCCGTTCCAGCCGAAGATGCGCTCGGCCGCGGGATTCCAGCTCGCCACCCGGCCGTCCGGCCCGAGCACGATGATGCCGACCGGGCTGACCTGGATGAGCGTGGACAGGCGCGCGTTGCTCGCCGCCAGTTCGCGCACGCGCTCCTGGACCAGGGTCTCGAGCGAGGCCACGCGCTGCTTCGCCTGCGCGGCCGAGCGTCCACTTGCGGCACAGCGCCTGGGCGATCTGGATGACCTCGATGGTGTCGAACGGCTTCTTGAGGATCAGCACGCGGTCGGTGGCGCCCAGCTTCTGCGCCATCTCGTCCCACGAGTAGTCGGAGTAGGCGGTGCAGATCACGATCTGGATGTCGGGGTCGTCGGCCAGGACGCGCAGCGCGGTCTCCATGCCGTCCCAGCCGGGCGGCATGCGCATGTCGACGAAGGCGAGCGCGTAGGGCTGGCCGCAGCGCAGCGCCTCCAGCACGCGCGCGTGCCCCTCCTCGCCCTGCTGCGCGGTGTCCACGGTGAAGGCCGGCCGCTGCGCCGCCTTCGCGGTCTCGCCGAAGAGGTTGGCCTCGAGCTCGGCGAGGTCGGCCGAGACCGCCGGCGGCACCAGGATCTTGCGGTAGTCCGCGTGGATGTTCGCGTTGTCGTCGATCACCAGGATGCGACGGTTGGCGAGGGGATCGGTGGCGTCGTCGCTGGGCATCGCGCGGTGCTTGGGCTTTGGCAGAGGTGCAGAGGTGCAGGGTCAGGGTAACCCAGAAACGGGGGGTGCTCAACCAGGTGAGAGCGGTTTCGCCGCTGTCCATCGGCACCTTCTTCTCCTATCCCCCCGGTCGCTCTCCCGCGACCGGGCCGATGGTGCGGCCATTCTCCAAGCCATTGGAGCAGGGGGGCTTGAGGAGGGTCATCGCCGCAGAGGCGCAGCGGGCCGCAGCGGACGGCCGGGCGCTGGGCCGGAGTTTTCCATCACGGGCCGTCATCTGTGGCCCGCTGCGCCTCTGCGGCGATGACCGTCGCGATCCCGGCGGCGTCCGCGTGGAGGTCACAACCATCCTCTCCGCGCCCACAATCGCATCGCCTCCAGCCGCCCTGGTGCTCTGCTGCCGGGGTCCGCACCCCGGAGAGGACCGCCATGATCGCCACGCCCAAGCCGCGCCCGCAGGTGGCCATCGTCCTGGCGTTGGCGACCCTGGCCGCCCCCTGGGCCGCAGCCGCGGACGCGCCACCCGCGTGGGCGAACGGCCTGCCCACCGACCCGGCCTTCTTCCCCATCGCGGTGTGGCTGCAGAGCCCGGCCAACGCCGCCGCCTACCGCGCCGCGGGCGTGAACCTCTACATCGGTCTGTGGGATGGCCCGACCGAGGCGCAGTTGCAGGAGCTGACCGCCGCGCGCATGCCGGTGATGTGCGCGCAGAACGCGGTCGGCCTCGCCCACCTCGCCGACCGCACCATCGTCGGCTGGACGCAGGAGGACGAGCCCGACAACGCGCAGGAGCAGAAGGGCGGCGGCTACGGCCCGCCGATCGAACCGGCGGAGATCGCCCGGCGCTACGCCGCGATGAAGGCCAAGGACGCCACCCGGCCGGTGTTCCTCAACCTCGGCCAGGGCACCTCGTTCACCGACTACATCGGCCGCGGCGTGCGCACCGGCCACGATGAGGACTACACCGCCTACGCGGCGGGTGGCGACGTGCTGGCCTTCGACATCTACCCGGTGAACGCCGCCGAGAAGGCGGTGGGCGGCAAGCTGGAGTTCGTGCCGAAGGGCGTCACGCGCCTGCGCGCCGCGGGCGGCGGGCGCAAGCCGGTGTGGTGCTGGATCGAGACCACGCTGATCGGCAAGGACGCGCCGGCCAAGCCCACGCCCGCCCAGGTGCGCTCCGAGGTGTGGCTGGCGCTCATCCACGGCGCGGGCGGCATCGGCTACTTCTGCCACTCGTGGAACCCGTCCTTCGACGAGGCCGGCCCGCTGCACGACCCGGCGATGCTGGCGGGGCTGACGGCGATCAACCGGCAGGTGCGCGAACTGGCGCCGGCGCTGAACAGTCCGCTCGCGCTGGCGGGGGTCAGCGTCGCCTCCGCGGACGCGGCGGTGCCGGTGGCGGTGCTGGCGAAGCGCGTGGGCAGCGAGAGCTACGTGTTCGCGGGCGCACTGCGGTCAGGGGCGACGATGGCGACCTTCACCGTTCCGGACGGGACGAGCGTGGAGGTGATCGGGGAGGGGCGCGCGATCCCGATCAGCGGGCACCGTTTCGCGGATCGCTTCGATGGGTACGGAGTCCACCTGTACCGGGTGCTCGGAAATCCTTGAGGCCACGCCAGCCAGGCGCGATCCCCCGCGCGCGCGAGCCAGGGGAGGCGAGCCCTGCCCGCGCCTGATCAGCGCCGTCACGGCTGCCCGCCCGGCGGCGCTGGTGGCGGAGGTTGCTCGATGGGTGGAGGAGCGCGCTCGGGGTTGGGTTCCAGGGATTGACCATCGAAGCGCATGTCCGGTATGAAAAGTCGCAGGAGCCGGCCGTCCAGGTCGTACTCGGCGACGATGCGCCGGTTCCACTCATGGGACCTCGAGAAGCCGTCGTCGTCCCCGGGGCTGGACAGCATCTGCCTGCCCACCGCGTCCCGCGACATCCACCAGATGTCGTGATCGGCAGCGTGGAGGTCCGGCGGGCCCAGCACCTCGACGACGTCCGCGGCTGGTGAGCCGGGCAGGATGACCCCCGGGGTATCGGCGTACCCGAAACCGTACATCCTCCAGTGATGGAAGGTATTCCGCGCGTAGGTCCGCGCCAAGTGCCGCCCCAGCGGTCCCCACCGCAGCAGGCTCCTGAAATGCCCGATGCGCTCCCCGGTCGTGAAGTCCTGGGCAAGGAGCGAGGAGAGGTAGAGGGGGACGACCAGGCCCGCGCCCACCCCGGCCAGGATCAGCAGGGTGCCGCCCATCCACAGGAAGTTCCAGGCGGAGTGCAGGGGGCGCATCGGGAGAGTCTACCCCGGCACGGCAGCGACAGCCCGTGCCCTTCTACGAGCACCTCCCATCCGGCGGCGGAGATGGCGGTCCGCACCACCAATTCGGCCGGGTGGGTGGAGTCCTCTCCGGCCTGTCCCGCGGCCGGCTTTTCCGGAGCGGCCCGTCGACCACGCGGTTGGGCCGCAGCATTGACAACATATAAGTAATGACTTATATGTTGTCATGCCCAGCGCAGCCATCGCCGAGAACCGCATCTTCCAGGCACTGGCCGATCCCAGCCGCCGGGCGATCTTCGAATCGCTCACGCGCCGCGAATCGGCGGTGAAGGAACTCACGGCGCGCTTCGCCATCTCGCAGCCCGCGGTCTCGCAGCACCTCGCCACCTTGAAGGAGGCCGGCCTGGTGAACGCCCGGCGCGAGGGGCGCCGCGTCCACTACCGCGTCGAGCCGAAGGGGCTCGAGCCGCTCATCGACTGGATCGCGCACTACCGCGCCTTCTGGACGGAGCGCGTCGACCGCCTGGAACGCCTGTTGGAGAACCTGGACCCATGACCCTCACCGACGAGACCGCTGCCGGACAGGGCGACGCCCTCTCCTTCGTGTTCGACCTGCGCCACGCGCCGGAGAAGGTGTGGCGCGCGCTCACCGACCCCGCGCTGCTCAGCGCGTGGCTCCTGCCCATCGCCGCGCTCGAGCTGCGGCCAGGGGCCGCGTTCGCGTTCACGGCGCCGCCGCAGCCCGGGTGGGACGGGATCGTGCGTTGCCGGCTCCTCGCCAGCGATCCGCCGCGCAGCCTCAGCTCCACGTGGGTCGTCGGCGACCTGGACACCGTCGTGACCTTCACGCTCGCGCCCGCGGGTTCGGGTACGCGCCTGGCCCTCGTGCACGCGGGATTCAAGCCGTCCCAGAAGCAGAATTTCGGCGGTGCGCGCCACGGTTGGAAGCTGATGGGCGGCAAGCTCGTCGACCTGCTCGCGAGGCAGCCGTGAGCCCCGGGGGAGCGGGCCCGGGAGCGCGCCGCTCGCCGGGCGTCACCGCCGGCTTCTGGATCGCCACCGCGCTCCTCTGCCTGCAGATGGGCTTCACCGCCTACGCGCAATTGAGCCTGCCGCAGGTGGCGGAGGCCTTTGTGCACCTCGGCTTCCCGGCCTACTTCCGCGTCGAACTCGCGTGCGCCAAGCTCCTGGGGGTGGTGGTCCTGCTGGCGCCGGTCCCGGCGCGGCTCAAGGAATGGGCCTACGCCGGTTTCGCCATCACGCTCGTCTCCGCGCTGATCGCCCACCTCGCGGTGGGCGATGGCCCGCAGGCGTGGGGGTGGGCGGCGGGCACCGCGATCCTCTGGGGGTCGTCGTATGGCTTCTGGCGAGTCCGGCAGGGCGGTGCGCGCGTGCAGGCCGCGGTGGGGTGACGAGGGAAGAGCGCAGCGTGCGGAGTCACCGGCGGATGGCGTGCGTGCGCTCGAGAGCCGTCCGTCGATGCGTGTCCACGATGCATACGGGGGCGGACATGGCCTGTCCGTGAATCCAGCATTTCCGCAGCGACGGGTCGCCGCTCAGCGAGGCGGCCTAGAAATCGGACGCCTGCTGCGGGGCCGGTGGCGGCGCCGCAGCCTGTGCGGCGCGTTCGCGCTGGTCCTGCTCGGCTGCGGCCTTGGCGTTGGCGATGGATTCGCGCAGGCGGGCTTCGATCTCCTGCAGGCGGGTCTCAGCCTCCTTCTTCGCCTGCGTTTCCGCGGCGATCGCTCGCTCAGCCGCGGCGAGTTCGGCGTTGACTGCGGCGGTGTCGGCGGCCCAGCGCTTCTTCCACTCCTCCCGCGTCCGCAGCGCGTCCTGCATGGCGCGCTCATAGGCCACCTTCCGCGCGGCCACAGTCCGGAGGAGTTCCTGGATTTGTGCGGAATCAGGGGACTGCGCGGTGGCCGGAGGCAGCGCATCATTGGCAGCGGAAAGGGGCGGCGCCGGACGTGCGTCCCAGGACGACGGGGCCGCGTACGGGGACGGAACCGCCCCCGGGGAAAGCGCAGGCGGCGCGTTCATCCAGAGCGCGCACACGGCTCCCAGGACGATCACGCAGACGCAGAGCCGTTTCATCGTGCCGTCAGGCTAACGTCGACCGGCTGCACCGATAGGGGACCGACCATCGGGTGATGGTGGCGTGGCCGGCGTCGCGTCCCGGTCTGTGAGTCTCGATGGCTGCACGCGAGGAGTAGGACTGGTGTGGTCCTGAAGCGATGGTACAGGGTTCGGTTCGCACAAACGTCACCGGTACCGCCCAGGAATCCGCCACATGCGCTTGCCCAAGACCCTCCTCAGCGCCGCTGCGACCCCCACCCTCGCCGTGCTGGCGTCCTGCCTGTCGCTGGCGTCCCTGCACGCGGAGGACGCCGTCCGCCCGCCATTCAAGGGCAAGCTGCTGGTGGATGGCCTGGTCGGCTACCAGATCGCCGCCAAGCCGCTCCTGGACAACCCCACCAGCTTCGCCATCGACGAGAAGGGCCGCATCTACGTCGTCGAGAGCCCGCGCCTGCGCGAGGGCGCGATCATCGACATCCGTGGCGCCCGGCAGTTCACGCTGAAGGACTTCGGCCTGCAGACGGTCGAAGAGCGCCGGGACATGCTGCTCGCGGACCCGACCAAGGGTCAATACACGAAGGGCAGCGAGCGCATCGCCCTGCTGGAGGACACCAACGGGGACGGCATCCCCGACAAGCGCTCCGAGTACGTCAGCGAGGGCCTCGGCAACGCCGAGGACGGCCTCGCCTTCAGCGCGCTGGCCTACGACAACCAGGTCTTCCTGACCTGCATCCCCAACCTCTGGCGCTTCGAGGACCGCGACGGCGACGGCAAGGCGGAGGTCCGCGAGAAGCTGCTGACCGGGTTCGGCGTGGGCATCAGCATGATGGGCCACGACATGCACGGCATCATCCGCGGCCCGGACGGCCGGCTCTACTGGAGCATCGGCGACCGCGGCTTCAACGTCGTGACCAAGGAGGGCGTGCGCCTGATGGCGCCGAACCGCGGCGCGATCTTCCGCAGCGAGCCCGACGGCACGCAAGATGGAGGTGTTCTTCAGCGGCCTGCGCAACCCGCAGGAGCTCGCCTTCGACGAGTCCGGCGACCTGGTGACCTTCGACAACACCGGCGACTTCGGCGACATCGCGCGCGTGGTCTACGCCATGGAGGGCGGCGACGCGGGCTGGCACAAGGAGCACCAGGTCCCGCACCAGTACCGCTGGGCCTTCCCGGACAAGGACGTGATGACCACCAATTCGCGGTGGACGGAGGAGAACATGTTCCGCCCCGACATGGACGACCAGCCGCAGTGGCTGCTGCCGCCGGTCGGGCTGTTCGAGAGCGGCCCGTCCGGCATCGTGTACGCGGCGGGCGAGTCGCTGCCCGATGCCCTGCGCGGCAGCTTCCTGGTGACCAACTACCGCGGCGACGCGGCCAACTGCAACACCCTGTCGTTCAAGCTGACCGTGGACGGCGCCGGCTTCAAGATGCGCGACAAGGATCCGCTGGTGGTGCTGAAGGGGGTCGGCGCCTCCGACGTCGACCTCGGCTACGATGGCCGCATCTACGTCCTGGACTTCGGCGGCGGGTGGAGCGCCAACGACCGCGGCGCCATCCACGCCGTCGAGTGGCCGGAGGGCCTGAAGCGCGCGTCCGTGCAGGAGACGAAGACCATCTTCGCCGGCGGTTTCAAGCAGCGCCAGGACCTGCAGCACCTGCTCGGCCACGTGGACATGCGCGTGCGCGAGCGCGCCCAGTTCGAGCTGGTGGCGCGGGGCGACGCGAAGACGCTGCAGCAGACGCTGACCGGGCCGGACGGTCTGAACGCGAAGCTCCACGCGCTCTGGGGCCTCGGCCAGCTGCAGCGCCAGGGCAAGGGCGACCACCTGGCGCTGTTCCTCAAGACGGCGGCCTCCGATGAGGTCGAGCTGCGCGTCTCGGCCTGCCGCATCCTGGGCGACCTGAAGGTGGCGGCCGCGGCCCCGGTGCTGCTGACCTGCCTGGGCGATGCCTCGCGCCGGGTGCAGAGCCATGCGGCCATCGCCCTCGGCAAGATGAAGCAGGCCGATGCCGCGCCCGCCCTGTGGGCGGCCCTGTTGAAGAACGACGCGGCCAAGGACCGCTACCTGCGCTTCGCCATCGTCAACGCGCTGGCGACCATCGGCGACGAGGCCGGTGCCGTGGCGAAGGTCGGGGCGGCGGACCGCGAATCGCGCCTGGGCGCCGTGCTGGTGCTGCGCCAGCTGCGCAGCGGCCAGGTGGCGCGCTTCCTGGGCGACAGCGACAAGCTGGTGAAGATGTCGGCCCTGGGCGCGATCTACGACAACCGCGTGACCACCGCCTACCCCGAGGTCCTGAAGCTGACGGGCCAGGCCGGCGACTACGCCATCACCAACCAGCGCCGCGTCCTGATCATCGACTACCTGCTCGGCGGGGTCGAGGGGGCGAAGGCCGCGCTGCGCCTGGTGGCCGATCCGCGGATCCAGATGCCGGTGCGCGAGCAGGGCCTCGGCGCTGCTGCTGCGCTGGAACCACCTGCCGGAGTACGACCTGATCAACAACGACCACGTGTCGCTGGGCGACCGCAAGGACGCCATCTACCCCGGCATCCACGACGAGCTGAGCGCCTTCCTCGAGAACGAGAAGTCGCCGCTGCTGGCCAAGGGCCTCGACCTGGCCAAGCAGGTGGGCATGAAGCTGTCCCCGAAGCTGCTCGTGGCCCAGGCGCTGAACGGCAAGACCGAGATGGCGACCCGCGTGGCGGCGCTGCGGGCGCTCAGCGCCAGCGAAGAGGACTTCAAGGCGGCCCTGCCGGACCTGATGAAGCTGCCCGAGGACCAGATCCAGGCCACGCTGCTGGACCTGCACTTCAAGCTGAAGCTGGACGGGCGCGAGGCCCTGGCCGAGGCGGCGCTGGTCTCGAAGTCGCCGGAGCGCGTCCGCGTCGCCATCCGCCGCCTGATCGAGGCCGACGGTGCCGGCGCGCGCTTCGAGAAGCTGTGGAACGACCGCGCGACGGCCTTGCCGGCCGCCACCCACCTCGACCTCCACCTGGCGATGCGCGCCTCGAACCAGGAGGCGTTGAAGAAGCTGGCCGAGGCCTTCGCCGCGGATCCGAAGAACGTCCAGGGCTTGGCGCTGGAAGGCGGTAACGCCGTGAAGGGCGAGCTGGTCTTCCGCGGTGCGGGCGCCTGCACGCAGTGCCACAGCGTCGACGGCCAGGGCGGCATCCAGGGCCCCCCGCTCGACGGCGTCGCCCTGCGCCAGGACCGCGTCACGCTGCTGGAATCGGTCATCACGCCCAACGCCAAGATCGCCGACGGCTACGGCACCATGACGATCACCACGAAGAGCGGCGAGACCGTCATGGGCCAGCTCAAGGCGGAGAAGGACGGCAAGGTCGAGCTGCTGCTGCCCAGCGGCGAGAAGAAGGCCATCGCCGCCGGCGACATCGTCAAGCGCGAGGGGCCGATCTCGATCATGCCGCAGATCGCCGCCGTGCTGCCGCCGACCGACCTGCGCGACCTCATCGAGTTCCTCAGCCAGCGGAAGGCGAAGGGCGCGCCGAAGAACGCCGCGGAGCACGGGGACCACTGAGCGGACGGATCGCGTCCGCCGGAGAGGCGAGCCGGGAGGAGCCCCAGCTCGCCTGAGGCTCGCGTTGATCGCGGCCGCCGCTCACCCTCGCGGAGCGCTCGCGTCGGCCGGCAGATCGACCAGGCGCCGGACCTCGACGCTGCCGACCGCGGCCCCGGGGTGCCTGGCGGCGATGGTGATCGCATCGTTCAGGTCGCGGGCGTGGACCAGGTAGTAGCCGCCGAGGAACTCGCGGGTCTCCGCGAAGGGGCCATCGCTGACCACGAGCCTGCCCTGCCGCAACCGCACGCTGGTGGCGGTGGCGATGGGGTGCAGCGGCGAGGCGCTGAGGTACTGCCGCCGGGCATCCAGGTCCCGCGCCAGCTCCACCGCTGCGGACTGCGCGGTCCGCAGCGCGGCGGGTCCCAGGCCATTCCAGGCGGCTTCGTCATCGTAGCACAGCAGCATGTACCGCCCCTGCGGCGCGCCCTCCGCCGCGCGGTCCGGGAAGCCCTCGGGCGGCAGGCCGTCCATGGGCGCGACCGGCCGCACTTCGATGGTGCCCTTCGCGGCGGAGGGCAGCCGGGCGGCGATGGCGATGGCCTCGTCGAGATCGGGGACGTCGATGAGGAAGAAGCCGCCGAGCTGCTCGGTGGTCTCCGCGAACGGGCCGGCGGTGATCAGCGTCTCGCCGTGGCGCACGCGCACGGTGCTGGCGCTCGCCACCGGCTGCAGCGGCGAGGCGGCGCGGAAGCGTCCGGCCGTCTGCAGGTCCTGGCAGACCCCGAGGGAGGTGGCGACGCAGGCGGTCCACTCCTCCGGCGTCCAGGCCTGCTCCGGGCTGTAGACCAGCAGCATGTACCTCATGGCTGCGCCCCGAGGGGCCGCGGGATGCCGCCGGTCCTGCCCAGCGCGAGCTGGAGGATGAGCGGTCGCCGCAGGGCGAGTCCCGCCCAGGCGAGGACGCCGATGATGACCGGGAAGCACCAGTGGTCAGCGACGCGCAGGTGCGTCGCCACCGCACCGCCCAGGTGCGCGGTGAGCAGGACGGCCCCCACGAACGACGTCCGCGGTATGAGGTAGAGCAGCGTCACCGCGATCTCGATGGCGCCGATGGTCGGGACCAGCGCCAGGGGCAGGCCCAGGTGCTCCATCATCGCCGCCTTGCCCGGCCAGTCGATGAACTTGGGGATGGCGCTGGCGCCGATCATGAACAGGCCGACCAGCCCGCTCAGGACCACGCCGGTGATGCGGCGTGCGCGCGGGACCAGGAGGGGTGCTCCTGGTCCCGCGAGCGCAGGGGATCCGCTCACGGCTGCTTCCCGGGCACCATGACCATCCAGCCGATGCCGAAGCGGTCCGTCACCATGCCGTAGCGCGGCGACCAGAAGGTGGCGGCGAGCGGCATGTCGACCCGGCCGCCGTCGGCGAGGCCGTCGAAGGCGAGGTCGGCGGCCGCCGCGGTGGGAACCGTGATGGCGAGCCGGAAGCCCTCGGGGCGGGACTGCTCGCCGCAGCCATCCGAGGCGAACAGCGTCATGCCGCCGACGGTGAACTCGCTGTGCATGATCTTCTTCTCGTAGCCGGGTTTCAGCATCCCGGGGGGAGCCGGCTGGGGGCTCTGGTCGAAGCGCATGACCACGCCGACCTTGGCCTGGAGGGCCTTGGCGTAGAACGCCAGCGCCTCCTCGCAGCGGCCGTTGAGGAACAGGTAGGGCTGGACCGTCGCGCGATTGAGGGCGGCCTCCGCCTCGAGGCGGGCCTCCTGCGCGCGCAGCTCCGGCGTGAGCGCCGCGCCGAAGTCCTCGAATTCGTAGAAGGGCCGGATCTCGATCTCGGACGACTCGGGCATCGGATTCGGGCACTTCCGCACCCAGTCGATGGCGTGCTGCAGGGAGGGGACCTCCCACAGCCAGAAGCCGGCCACCAGCTCCTTGGTCTCGGCGAAGGGTCCGTTGATGACGGTGCGCTCGCTGCCGGAGAAGCGCACGCGCACCGCTTTGGCGGACGGGTGCAGGCCGGCGCCGTCCTTCATGACGCCGGCCTTGACCAGCTCCTCGTTGTAGCGGCCCATCTCCGCGAGCAGCTGCTCGCTGGGCATGGTTCCGGCCTCCGACGATGGGGTGGCCTTGACGAAGACGATGACTTTCATGGCTGGCTCCTGTGGTTGCGGCGGGACCGTGCATCGATCGCGCCTGACACCCATTCGTCGAACGGCCGGCCGCCGGATCGACAGCGATCTGGCGTGCGCCCAGACGTACCCGCAAGCACCCGCCTGGACAATGCTTGGAGTCACCCGTGGGCGGCGGAAGCGAGCTCGGCCAGGCGGCGGGCCAGGAACCGGCGCTCGGGTTCCTGCTGGGCGTGGGCCAGGGCCTGCCGGTAGGCGTCGGCGGCCTCCGCGGCGCGGCCGGCGCGGCGCAGCAGGTCGCCGCGGGCGGCGTGGAACAGGTGGTAGCCGGACAGCTCGGCCCGCAGGGGCTCGACCAGCGCCAGGCCGGCCTCCGGTCCATCGCGCATGGCGACCGCGACGGCGCGGTTGAGCGCGATCACCGGCGCGGGCGAGGCCTGCATCAGGACGTCGTACCAGCCGACGATCCCCCGCCAGTCGGTCGCCTCGGCGCTCGGCGCGCCGGCGTGCAGCGCCGAGATGGCGGCCTGGACGGTGTACACGCCGATCGGCTCGGCGGCCACCGCCCGCGCCAGCCAGGCGCGCGCCTCGGCGATCGCCGCGCGGTCCCAGCGCGAGCGGTCCTGCTCCTCGAGCAGGACCACATCGCCCGCGCTGGTGGTGCGGGCCGTGCGCCGCGAGTCGTGCAGCAGCATCAGGGCGAGCAGCCCGAAGACCTCGGCGTCGGGAACGAGGGCGCACAGCAGGCGCCCGAGCCGGATCGCCTCGGCCGACAGGTCCGGGCGCAGGTGGTGGGACCCGGCGGAGGCGGAGTAGCCTTCGTTGAAGACCAGGTAGCACACCGCCAGCACCGCCTCGATGCGCCTGGGCAGCTCCTCCGCTCCAGGGATGCGGAAGGGGATCCCCGCCTGGCGGATCTTGGTCTTCCCGCGCACGATGCGCTGGGCCAGGGTCGCGGGCGCGACGAGGAAGGCGGCGGCGATCTCCTCGGTGGTCAGTCCGCAGACCTCGCGCAGGGTCAAGGCGACCTGGACCTGCGGATCGAGCGCCGGGTGGCAGCAGGCGAGGATCAGCCGCAGCTGGTCGTCCTGGATCTCGCGCTCGGACAGCTCGTGCCGCGCGGCCTCGATGGCCGCGACGCGCTCGGCGATCTCCGGCTGCGATTCCTGCAGGCGCGTCCGCCGCCGCAGCTGGTCGATGGCCTTGAAGCGGGCGCACGAGACCAGCCACGCGGCGGGGTTCGCCGGCCAGCCCTCCTCGGGCCACTGCCGCATGGCGGCGATGAAGGCTTCCTGCACCGCGTCCTCGGCCAGGTCCAGGTCCTTGACCAGGCGCACGACGGTGGCCAGCACGCGCCCGCGCTCGGCGTGGAACAGGGCGTCGATGCGGTCACGGTCGTCGGGCATGGACTGGGGTTCTCGGCGGCGGCGACTGTGGGGCAGAGCGGTGGGGGATCAACGGTTCGGGCCGGGAGCGCTCGGCCGTTGATGAGCCTGGTGCAGGGATCGGGGTGCAGGCCCTCCGGCTGATGGAGGGGCCGGTGCACCTCATCCGGTTCGTTTCTGAAGCCCTCAGCACTGTGCGATCAAACCCTCCTCACCTCCATCACCGCCTTCGCAGCGTCCGCTGCCCGCCACAGGCGCCCCGTCGCCTTGGCTGCTCCACCGCGATCACGCATCGGGAATGCGCCTGACCTGGGCGATCAACGAAGGATATCCGTCCTGGATGGCGTCCCACTTCGCCGAAGCCCGTTCACAGGACGAAGACCGCATGAGCGTCAGCAAGGCCACGACGGAAGCGACCGCGACGATCAGGGAAAACCACAGCGACATCGCGAGCATGTACAGGATGGCCAGGGAGGCCACCAGGGAGCCGATCGCCAGTGGGATGAGGCAGCCCGGCAGGTTGACGAGCCCGCGCTCAGCCCGCGTGAGGCGCTGGTCCATGAGGTCGTTGTGGAAGCTGTTCGGGGTAGTCCGTCTCCCAGACGGTGACGTCGTAGGTTCCGGGGGTGATCGCGGCATCGGATCGGATCGCGCGGTTGGGCTTCCAATCCCGGACGAAGCTCTCGCCCCGCCGAATGCGAGCGATCCCGATGAGATCCTGAACGAGGGGAAACGCCTGGGCCTCGCAGCGTACCTGTTGACCGACTCGTTGACGGGTTCATCGATGAAGAAGTGCAGGAGGTACCCGCCATCGGAATCAGTGGACACGATGATGGCGTGCTCTTCGGAGACGATCTTCTCCATGTCCGCGTCGGAAGGCGGGCGTGCGCTCATCGCACGCGCCGGATCGAAAAGCGCCAGGATCGCGATATCAGTGCCGCCAGGGAGCTTGTGCATCACCGCCCATGCTGGCATTCGGAGGTGCGTGGCAATGGTGGACACAGGTGGCTGACCAGCCACCATCGCAGGAAGCCGAGCCGATCCACGGAGCCCACCCATCATCTCACGAGAGGAACTCCACGATCGAGACGGTCACGGCGATGGCAACGCACGGTGCCGCGATGAAGCAGAGCAGTCCGCGCAGGAACCTGCTCTCCATCCAGGTCGCGCACCAGATGTCCAAGAGCAGGAAGATCACCGAGAAGACGAGCCACGCGATGATGGCGGGCGCGGCGGCGAAATAGCGGCCGAGCGGAATCGTGCTGCCGTTGTCCCTGCCCATGGTGGAGTCGAGAACGTGGGCGCTGACCAGGGCGAGGGCTAATCCGAAGACGATGAAGGAAATCCGGACGGCTTGCTTCTTCATCGTACCGGCACCTCCCGCGTGAGCGTCATCCTTGCGGATGATCCGGGTTCGCTGTCCGAGGGCAACGGCTGCCATGAGATAGTGATCCTAGGAGACGGGGAGGACTCTTGGACCGCCAGTCCGAACGGATGAGGACGCTAAGAGCCATTAGCATGCGCATCGGGGATGGGATTGCCAATGGAAAATGAGTCGGGTGAGGGGCTTACCTCAAGCCCATCCCAAAGGGCTTGTCAAGTCGAAGGGGGAGGCTTGGCCGTTGGAATAGCCGTGGCGGCCCGTTTGCCCGAAATGATCCGGCCGGGCGTATCCTGTCTCAGTCCGGGATTTGCTCGACAGCCTAAATGAACATGGAACGTCGCGACTACCAAACTCCACCATGACGAGTCCAGTAGCCCAGAACGGATTGCCTGCTTCGATGGCCGCCCCGCACGCGTGATAGATGTCGGGGAACCCGACTGATTCCGCGATCCCGTATTCATCCTCCAGTGTGACGAACGCCATGGGAGGGACGGAGGGCTTCACTAGAGCCTTGCCGTCCCGCCCGCGCATTCGCGTTGAGAGAACCTGTTTCGACGTGATCACCAGGCGTGGCGGCATATCACGGACGGCTTACCACGAGGCTTCGCAATTCAGATGCAATGTCCGGCCATGGCTGCGCAAGATTGACGGTGCGCACGCGTACCGCATAGCCGTAGATGTGGACGGCGAGATCCACTGGCTCGCGCACCGTTGGGTAGATCAGCATCCCCTCGGGAAGTGCGCGATCGGGATCGCCATGGCGCCACGCGGAAAGATAGGCGTGCAACTGATAAAGATGTGCGCTGATGACTTTTTTTGTTGCGTCTTCGCGACGGGTGACCAAGGCCTCGTGGTAATATTTGGCTTCGATGATGACCGTCCGCTGTGGGCCAGTGAGAGTGATGTCTGTCATCATTTCAGGGAGGTGGGAAAGGTCGGAGGCAGACCCCTGAGCTGGCCAGCGCAGCACAGTGGCCCCTGCAGAGCGGAATTCCGCGGGGTCACGGTGGCGATCCCACCATGCGGTCAAAAATTCCTGAAAACACGCGCCATATGCGCATCATCGCGTCGTGGATCGGAGAACCGAATTTCGCCTGCGCTGTCCCCAGGCTCCAGAAATTGGACAATAAGAGAGCAGACATCGAGCATCAAGCCATACCCCGAGCTATGGCGGTTGAGCTGAATATCGCGAATCAGACGAAGGTTCGGCGTGCATTCCTGCACCTGTTCCAGCCCGCGCCACAAACACCCGAGGCGGTGAGCGAGCGTCCGATCCAGGTCAACGCAGGCCGCTAGACGGCGCATCGTCCCCTTGATAATGCGGTTCGCTGGGGTGTCCGCGCTGTATTCATCCCATTGGCATTCCATCGTCGCCACCGCCAAGGCCCCAGTGGCAATGCTGCGCACCGGATCGATACGCCCGCGTGGCATCATGAGCCGACCTGCATGGGTCCGGTATCCCTGATCCAAGCCTCGCCGTACCTGCCGACCAAACGATTCTGCCAGCACCAGGGCCCACAGATCGACGACCGATTGGGGGCTGCTTCGCCATGAACTTCCATGTCTTGGATGGCTGCGAAGCGCCGCCAGGCGTAGCAGTAGAGGTAATAGAGGTTTGCGACCGGAATCGTCACGCGGGGAACCCCGTGAGAAGTCTCATGATACGCTCGGCCGCGACCTTGGGGCGGTCGAACCAGTACTCGCGCAGGAGGGGGGCAATATCGGTTTCGATAACTTGGCGATAGTCGTCGGCAGACTGCAAACCCGCAACCGCGACGTCGCAGAAATGGCTGTGGCCGATGCAGTAGCCGACACCGAGATCAGCATCTGCTGCAATCAGCGCATTTAGCTCCTGAATACGATCGACGAGATGCTGGGCGACCTCCGCTTCCCAGGAACGACCGAGCCACGCAGTCAGCTCTACGCTGCCGAAGGCAGGTACAAGATCGACGAAAGCGAAGCGCCGCCTTAGGGCATGGTCGATAACCGCCAAGGAACGATCAGCGGTATTCATCAATCCAATGATATGCACGTTGCGAGGGACCCAGAAACGCGGTTCGTCCTCGCGCTGGAGCGCCAGACGCAGGGCATAGCGGGATTCACGCTTGTCGTGCTCGATCAGCATGAGCAATTCGCCGAGGATTTTTGAAATGTTACCACGGTTGATTTCGTCGATGATGAAGACCCACTTTCTCCCAGGATCAGCGGCCGCCCGATGGCAGAAGTCCAGGAAGCTGCCATCCTGTCTGGAAAATCCTAGGCCATCGTGGCGAGGCCGGAATCCTTGGACGAAATCCTCATATCCAAATGACTGATGGAACTGCACCATCGCCACGCGGTGGTCGTCCTGCTCCTCCATGAGCAACCACGCCAGACGTCGGGCGATGTAGGTCTTGCCCACACCCGGCGGTCCTTGCAGGATGAGATTGCATTTACGACTGAGACGATCACGTGCTCGTTCAAGCTCCTCCACCGGCATGAAAACGTCATGGCGAGCATCGTCAATGGTGTACGGCTTGGGCTGCGCGGACAGCGGTTGTAGTGGCACTTCCGTGGGAACGGAGGGCTCTGCGGAGGCTGCAGGACCGGCCTGCACTAAATCGGTGAGGAATTGCACCTGCTCCGTATCGTCGCTGATGTTGGTCAACGTTTTGAGGCTCAGATGCCGCTCAGCTGGCAGTCGCCAGTTTCCCCGCGCTTTCCAGTCGATTTGCCGTCTATGGAAATAATCCACTGTTGATATATACCGATAGGGTCCGGTTACGATTCCCCAACCGACAATGTTTTTTCGTCCCTGTTTGGCAAATACGACATCGCCAACTCGAATGATCTTCAGGAATTCCCAACACGCACGCGCATCATTCGTTGGCTCACTTCCGTCATCTCGTGGGTAATTTCGTTTGATCGCCGTGCTAATGGCTTGCGGAGATTTATACTGCGTGAGATCGCCCAGGAGGTCCCAACCAATAGCCATGTCTTTCGCTTCATGCAACTCGTCGAAACGATCTGCATTGCTTCCGGGCGCATAGAGCCAAACGCGCGTCGACTCGTCGAGGCGAATGGTCGGCGCCGCGTCCTCAATGCGGTTTGTATAGATCCAGTTCAAGAACTGATCCACTTCAAGCCCAATGGGAAGATCGGTCATCCGGCCGACGATAGCCTCATACCTTGGGAAAATGTGCCGTACTGTGATGTTGAACTTCTCGAATTGCGCCGCCTCATCCAAACCGCGGTGATGGACATCATTCAGGCCCAAGTAGCTCATCGCCGCCTTGTCTCGGGCACTCCACATGACGTAGCGGTCTGGATTCAGCTGGGCCATGATCTCGCTGATAGCGCTCACTCCCAGGTATTTTGACGCCGCCTCGTCGTTGGTCAGGAACCATCGCATGCGCTCTTCGACCGTGCTCGACTCGAATGCCAACTTATAAAATGTTTCGCGGTACTGCGTAATCGTGTAATTCATCTCTCCAAAAGCGCGCTTTTTTGCGAGCGCCACCTGATTCAAGGCATACAGGTGATCGCCGAGTTTTTGGAAATCGGGCCATTCGGCCCGTGCCAGTTGCTCCGGTTTGAAGAATTCTTGGAAGAAGCGATGAAAGGATTGGACTTCGTTGCGGTCAGGGTGATCGAACCAGGTTTGGGCTTCCTTTGCAAACAGACCCAATTCGAGGTCTGCCTTACGAAAACGCTCGCCATCTGCTGCGCCCTGGCTCGTCATTCCAGAATCGTCCTCGGCGGGGTTCTCAGCATCGTCCGTGTTCTCGTCGGATGATTTGCGCCTTTCCCGCAGAAAAACGTTGATGTCACCCACATTCACCTGATCGAGATCCTTTCCCAACGCGGTCAGGCTCCAGACCCCGCGCTCGCTGTTTTGAAGGGCCCCGAACAGCTTGAGCGTCGTGAAGGCCCACGCCAAACGATACTCAAGTTTGCCGCGCAGCTTACCCTCCTTTTGTGGAATGGAGAGGATTTCAGGTGAAAGCCCCAGACGCTGCATCACCGCGTCCCGGATACTCTCCAATCGTCCGGAGCCTCCGAGGGCCTTGAGGGCATCCAGGGTAGGCTGGTAGAGTTGGGGAACAGTCGGCATCAACGTAGCAGTCATAAGCCTTCGATAGTCGCGGGTAACGTTGTGAGAGGGTCGATATCAGGGCGCACCGCGGGTCCATAAAAGATAGGCGCGTTGCCCTCAAAAGGCAATGGTGGACAGATTTCCATGATACGAAACGTCCAAAGCCGTCGACAGCATCAGGTCATCCCGCAAGCAGTGCTTATCACGGTGCTATCACATCTGGGCCAGAGCGATCGTTGGCGACGCACGTCGCATCCGAACAGGTATATCACCTGTGTGACAGGATGCCGGTGCCCTATGCGATCGAAGCCATCACGGAACGTGCACCAGAGCAATCCATAAATGACATAGTCATGTATCGACTCTAATAATAGATCATCCTCTCGGGGCTTTGATAGCCGCTTGGATGGCTTGCTTCGATTGTTTCTTTTCTTCATCAATAAGAGCAATGACTGATTCCAAATCAACTAGCCATCGCCGCATCTCATCAGGTCCAAAGGGTGGCGCTCCGCCTATCTCGGCTGTTGTGTCATGGGCTTCTGTGATATCGGACATATCAGACATTCCCCAGAATACGCGGGCCACCACATTAGGAGAGGAGGAAATGCCTGTGGATTCAATCCGCTTCGTCTCCACGCCCTTCCGATAGCGAACAATGGACTCAGAAAACATGCCTTCCTCGACTACTCTTTCCCAGGTCGCACGGACTCGATCGGCGACAAGATTCAGTCGCGCGAGATATTCTATTGAGGCCGGATCTCGTTTGAAATGTGCCTCTGTTTCCTGAATAGCATTTTTTAGCCAACCTATGCGCGATTTCAGGTTCAGCGATCCCCAAATCTGTCCGTCCGTGATATGTCCCGATGCTCTGCCCAGCCGTTGCACAGCGTGGGTCCTGAGGTGACATCCATGTTTACCGCACGAATCAGTCAGGGCGTGGAGAAATGAAATACTGTGCGTGAAAATTACGACTTGCCTATCTGAGGCTTCCTCAACTAACCGATTGGCAATTTTTCCCTTCCATTCCTCATCCATGGAACATACAGGATCATCCAGAATAATTCCAGGCTTTCCGGGGCAGCGGTTACTTCCGTTAGGAATAGTGCCAGGGATACAACTCGCTGCTCACCTTCACTAAACACGTCAGGTAAACGGACGCCTCTGATCGGTTCGGAATTTTGATCTACGAAGATGAGGCTTTGCTTAGCCGGACCGCCGCTGCTAGAAGTCTTTATCATCGGGCGCAGACCATTATAGCCAAGTCTAGAGAGTTCTGCATTTACTCCATCAGCGATCTGTTTGGTTAGTAACAGCTCAGCCAATTTGGTCTGAAAACGTCTGATTTTAGTAGTAGTAATAGAAGAGCTTGCCTCTCGCAGCCGTTTCGACCTGTCCAAATTCAACGCAAACGTTTCCACTGACGGCCATTGTTCAAGAAGCACACGTCGAGCCGTAAGATCACGAATTGATGCATCTAAGGCGGAGCGCTGGCTCGAAAGTTTGATTGGATCAATTCGATCTCGTGCGTCTTGAGCTCGTTTTAGATGGTCTGCGATCACAAGCTCTACCTGCGAAAATGTCGCAAGAGGAGCCAGCGGTTGAGGCCATGAAATTTTGGAACCAGTGATTGACTGAATTATTGATTGGATTTTATCGGTTGCTTCATTGATCCAAAGTCGTGTGCTTTCAGATAAAAGAGTGTCGATCTCGTTCAGTCTCTCAATCCAGGCATCAAATTGCGGCCGAGTTGGCAATTGCCTCAATATTTGCAGTGCTTCCTCTAGGCGATCGGAAGAAGCCTTGGCTAAGGTTTCTGCCTCTGCTTTCATAAGAGCATCGAAAGCTCGAAGCCGATCTCGACCCTCTTTGGTCAGGGGCTGCTGGCATAGAACGCAGCGTGCCTCTTCATTAGTGACCGGGAAATCTTGCTTAGGATAAGCAAAATCAATGCTATAAGTGCGCGCGGCATTATAGAGATTGCGCCAGGGATCACTTCCAATTCCTTTTAGAGGACTGACGCCAGATGAAACTTCCAAAACCTCTCTTGCCGCTTTCGCAGTCGCACGCTGGTCAGCAAGTAGGGACTCAAACAAGGTGAGGGATTCGGCCGAAACGGCCTCCGCAAGTTGGCCCGCCTGATCCAGGCGATTCCGATGAGAAGTTGCAAACCGATCTTCGCTGACAGCTACTTTTGCAGGATCTTCGGCGTCTAGTCTTTGGCGATCAGTTAGCGCCTGGGTAAGGGTTTGCTGCTGACTTTCGCTCAACCCTCGGAGGGCCAAAAGATTTGTTAGGCTCGTGGTTTCTGGACCCAAGCTGCTCAACGCTTTGGCTACTGGTGTTCCTGGGTGAATTGTCAATGGAGTGAGGACTGCGGGCAATTGCCGGGCAAGATCCGCTTCTTGGCTAAGTCTATTGACGATGTTGCCAACCGCGTTACCTAATGCATCTACACCTCTGAGTAATATCGGACTATAGGCGATTTCTTTATCTTTGTCGATCAAGACGCGAGCGCAACGAACATCGTAAAAGGCCAGAGTTGCTAGTTGTTCCGGCTTTGCTTTTGGAGTCCAGGGTACAGTGATGATAGCATCAGGACTACCAACGGCAGCAACTGTGAAAACGGCGGATTGCTCCCCCTGGGACTTCGCAAAAATATTACGATGGATAGTTTCATCGTCAGCAGCGCGACAGGCACTCTTGAAAAGTCGCGAATACCCGCTCTTGCCGCTCCCGTTAGAGCCAAAAATCACAGTCATGCCCTTTGGACCAATGGTCAAACTTTGTCCTGGTGCCAACGCATTGACGTGCTGGATATCTTTGAGGCCAGTCACTAGGTAGGATTCGGTAGTGCTCAAGGCCGTGGATAAGTGAGCCGCGGCTAAAGGAATAGGAGTCGCCGCATTGCTTTCTTGAGCCGTAAGACCGTGAGTAGTCAGCGCCATGGCATAGAGCGCACTCAGATCTTCTGCTGTAATCTCGCCTGTCTGACATCCGCGACGTAGTGCGTCTTGAGACCATGCCGGCAATTCAGCCGCCCAATCCAAGAGTAGCTGCTCGGCAGTCATTTTCTGAGTCTCCACCTAGATCGGGAAGCTGGTTTGTTGAATGGCTCCGTTTGCGCGGGAACTACGTCGGAGAATGCGGAAAACCGGAAGGGGGCTACCATGAGGGTGGGGTAGGCCAGACGTGCCCAGCTGAATCTGTCCCAGATTCACCGTACCGATAGGCCCAATCCGTCTCCATCGTACCGATAGGTGGTTACCTAAACCCTGTGCTGCTAAGGCTTCGCTATCTCCGCCTTCTCCTTAGACTTGTCCGCCGCCCGCCACAGATACCACGCCGCCACGCTCCGCCACGGCGCCCACTTCGCACCGATCGCTGCGAGTTCCTTCGGCTTGGGCATCTCTGCGAGGCCATACGCGATGCGATAGCCGTTGCGCACCCCGAAATCGTCGACCGGCAGCACGTCGGGCCGGCCGAGGCGGAAGATCAGCAGCATCTCGACCGTCCAGCGGCCGACGCCGCGCACGGCGGTGCAGCGCGCGATGATCTCCTCGTCGCTCAGGCGCACGACGGCGCGCGTGCTGGGCAGCGTGCCGTCGAGGCTCTTCGCGGCGAGGTCGCGCAGCGCGGCGAGCTTGTTGCCCGACAGCCCGGCGCCGCGCAGGGCGGTGTCGCTGAGCGCGCCGATCTGCGTCGGGTGTCGGGAAGCGCGCCTTGCCGCCGGCGAGCGCCTTGACCCGCGCGAGGATGGTGGCGGCGGCCTTGCCGTGCAGTTGCTGGTGGATGATCGCGGCTGCCCAGCGCCTCGTAGGGCGAGCCGCCGCGGTCGGGGCGCAGGATCGCGCATCGTCCGTGCGCGCGCATGATCCCTGCCAGCACCGGGTCGCGGCGCGCGAAGTGGCGGCGGATGGCGGGGGCGTTGAAGTCGTGCGGGTCGCTGGCGGGCATGCTGGATCTACCCGGGACGCGGCTGCGCTGCAACTCACCGTCCGGTCGAACCCGCGGCACCGGGCCGAGCCCTTCCCTGATCGCTGTGGTGCTCGGCGCGAGGGCACCGATCGCCGGGTCGCGGTCCGCGCCCAGGACCTGGCGGCCATATCCGACGTCGCGACGCGGTGCGGAAACGGGAACACCGTGGGGATTCCCGTGGCCATCTCCCGCGTACCGGCCACCATGCCGATCCGTCCCGTGCAGGAGCTGGCCATGCCGAAATTTCCACGACCACACCTGGGCTCCGGCGCGGCTGCGCTGCTCCTGGCGGGCCTGCTCGCGCCGCTGTCCGCAGCTGCGGCGGAGCGCGCGCCGGACCTGACCCTGTGGTACGATCAGCCCGCGACCAGCGCCATGAACGAGGCCCTGCCGATCGGCAATGGCCGGCTGGGGGCCATGGTCTTCGGCGGCACCGCGCGCGAGCGCCTGCAGTTCAACGAGGACAGCCTGTGGACGGGCGACGCCAATCCCAGCGGGGCCTACGATACCATGGGCGCGTACCAGGCGTTCGGCGACCTGCTGCTGCGCACCGGCGACGCGGCGGCGGCGCAGGCCACCTGCCCCAGCGGCCAGCTGCCCTTCACGCCGGCCGAGGGCGTGGCCGCGGCCAGCGACGGCGACCCCGCCACCAAGTGGTGCGTCGACCACGGCGGCAACCCGGTGGTCTGGCAGGTGCCGGCGCCGGCGGGCGCGCCCGCACCCGCCTCCTATGCGCTGACCAGCGCCAACGACGTGCCGGAACGCGATCCCCGCGCCTGGGAGCTGGCGGGCTCCAATGACGGGCGCACCTGGACCACCCTCGACCGGCGCAGCGGCGAGCCGCCGTGGGCGCAACGCCACCAGGAGCGGCGCTTCGCCATCGCGCACCCGCAGGCCTTCCGCACCTACCGCCTCGTCTTCGCGCCGAACGCCGACGTGCCCAAGTTCCAGATCGCTGAGATCGCGCTCGACGGCCTGCGGACCGCGGCCGCGCCGACCGCTCACGCGGGGGCGCCGGCTGACGGGTACCGGCGCGAGCTGGACCTGGCCACCGCCGTGGCGCGCACCGACTTCGTGCTGGCGGGCGTCCACCACCGCCGTGAGGCCTTCGCCAGCCACCACGATGACGCGCTGATCGTGCGCTGGAGCGCGCGCGAGGCGCACGCGGTGACGGGGACGATCGCGCTGGCCGGGGCGCACGGCGAGCGCAGCGCCGCCACCGGCACCGCGGTGGCCTTCGCCGGCGCGCTGCCCAACGGGCTGCGCTACGCGGCGCTCGCCCAGGTGATCGCGCACGGCGGTACCGCGCAGGTGGTGGGCGACGCCATCGCGGTCGCCGGGTGCGACGACGTCGAGGTGATCCTGACCGCGCGCACCGACTACGCCATGGACCACGCCCGCGGCTACCGCAGCGGCGAGGACCCGCAGGCGGCGCTGGCCGCGCGCAGCGCCGCGCTGGCCGCGCGGCCCTACGCGGAGCTGCTCGCCGACCACCTCGCCGACCACCGCGCGCTGTTCGCGCGCGTCGCGCTGGACCTGGGCGGGGCGACGCCGGAGCAGCGCGCCATGCCCACCGCGCAGCGCAAGGCCAGGGCGGCGCAGGTGTGCGATCCCGGACTGGAAGCGCTGCTGTTCCAATACGGCCGCTACCTGCTGATCGGCTGCTCGCGGCCCGGGGGGCTGCCCGCGAACCTGCAGGGACTGTGGAACGACAGCAACGACCCGGCGTGGCACTGCGACTACCACGCCAACATCAACATCCAGATGAACTACTGGCCGGCGGAGACCACCAACCTCGCCGAGTGCCAGCTGCCGTTCTTCGCGCTGATCGCCAGCCAGCTCGAGCCGTGGCGCGCGGCCACCGCGGCCTCGCGCGACCTGCTGACCGCGGCGGGCGCGCCCGCCGCGCGCGGCTTCGCGCTGCGCACCTCGCACAACATCATGGGCGGGATGGGCTGGAACTGGGACAAGACCGCGAGCGCCTGGTACTGCCAGCACCTGTGGGAGCACTACGCGTTCAGCGGCGACCGCGCCTTCCTCGCGGCCACCGCCTACCCGCTGCTCAAGGAGGTCAGCGGCTTCTGGCAGGACCACCTCAAGGCGCTGCCCGACGGCCGCCTGGTGGTGCCCGACGCCTGGTCGCCCGAGCACGGCCCGGTCGAGGACGGCGTCGCCTACAGCCAGGAGATCGTCTGGGACCTGTTCACCAACTGCGCCGAGGCCAGCGCCGCGCTCGGCGTCGACGCCGCCTACCGCCAGGAGCTCCTGGCGCTGCGCGACCGCCTGGCCGTGCCCGGGGTCGGCAGCTGGGGGCAGCTGCTGGAGTGGCTGACCGAGAAGAAGGGATCGGAGCTGGACACGCGCGGCGACCACCACCGCCACACCTCGCACCTCTTCGCGGTCTTCCCCGGGCGGCAGATCAGCGTGGCGCGCACGCCGGAGCTGGCGCGCGCGGCCAAGGTCTCGCTCGACGCGCGCGGGGCGGAGGGCGACGTGCGCGAGTGGTCGTTCGCCTGGCGCACCGCCCTCTACGCGCGCCTGCGCGACGGCGAGCAGGCGCACGCCATGCTCCAGCAGCTGTTCGCCGACCGCAACACCTGCGCGAACCTGCTCGGCCTGCACCCGCCCATGCAGATGGACGGCGACTTCGGCATCACCGCCGGCGTCGCCGAGATGCTGGTGCAGAGCCACGAGGGCGCCATCGCGCTGCTGCCGGCGCTGCCGGCGGCGTGGCCCGCGGGCGCGGTGAGCGGCCTGCGCGCGCGCGGCGGCTTCGTCCTCGACCTGGTCTGGGCGGGCGGCGCGCTGCGCTCGGTGACGGTGCGCAGCGCGAACGGTGGGGAGTGCGCGCTGCGCTGCGGTGCGGCGCAGCGCACGGTCGTGGTCCCCGCCGGCGGCAGCGTGGTGGTCGCCGCGCCGCTGTGAGGGCGCTTCAGGCGGTGCGCACCGCCAGCGCCACCTCGACGTTGCCGCGGATCGCGTTGCTGTACGGGCAGACCTTGTCGGCCTCGTGCACCAGGCGGTCGGCGTCGGCCTGGGAGAGGCCCTTCAGCACCGCGGTGAGCGTGACCCTGAGTCCGAACCCGCCGTCGGCCTGCGTGCCGATGGTCACGTCGGCGTCGACCTGGATGTCTTTCACCGCGACCTTCTTCTGCTTGGCGACGTGGTCGATGGCGCTGCCGAAGCAGGCGGCGTAGCCCGAGGCGAACAGGATCTCGGGGTTGATCGCGCCGGCGCGGCCGGGGCCGCCCATGTCCTTGGGGATGGTGAGCTCGGCGGCGAAGCTGCCGTCGCGCGTGCGCACGCTGCCGAGGCGGCCGCCGGTGGCGGAGGCGTGGGCGGTGTAGAGGGGCTTGGCGATGGGCATGGGTGGCTCCGTGGACGGGGTGCTTGTACGCGCGCGGGGGCCGCTCGCCACCGGGAGGTGGGGATCGTGCAGAATGCAGGCTCGGTCAGACCGGGACGCCGGATGGATGCCCATGGTCTCGATGTCGGACCACCGTGCGGTCTGGTGCCACGTGGGTGCTGGTCGAGCTGGCGCTCGACCCTCCCGGAGGCGGCACCGGTGCACGGAGGAGGCCAGTGCATGCGGAGCGGAGCACGGTGGTCGAGGGGCTCCCGACCATGGTGGGCGAGCCGTGTCAGGGTTCCGCTTCCCTGTCCAGCAGCGCGCGTTTGCGCGCGAGGCCCCAGCGGTAGCCGGAGAGGCCGCCGTCGCTGCGCACCACCCGGTGGCAGGGGATCGCCACCGCCAGGGGGTTGGCGGCGCAGGCGCCGGCCACCGCGCGCACCGCGCGCGGGTCGCCCAGGCGCGCGGCGAGCCCGGCGTAGCTGACGGTGGTGCCGCTGGGGATGGCGCGCAGCGCCTGCCAGACGCGCTGCTGGAAGGCGGTCCCGCGGATGTCGAGCGGCAGGCCGAAGCCCTGGCCGGGCACATCGATGAAGCCCACCACGCGCGCCACCAGCGCGGCGAAATCCGCATCGTCGCCGCACAGCTCCGCCTGCGGGAAGCGGTCCTGGACGTCGCGGACCAGATCCGCGGCGTCGTCGCCGAGCAGGATGGCGCAGACGCCGGCGGCGCTGGCGGCGACCAGGATGGCGCCGAGCGAGCAGGTGCCGACGGCGAAGCGGATCGCCGTGTCCCGGCCGCCGTGGCGCAGCGCGGTGGGCGTCATGCCGAGCCGGGCGGTCGAGGTGGCGTAGAAGCGCCCGCTCGACTCCCAGCCGGCCGCGTAGATGGCGCTGGTGACGGATCCCGGGGCCGCGAGCCGCGCGCGCACGCGCGCCGCGCGCTGCGCGTCGCCGTAGGCCTTCGGCGTCACGCCGGTGAGGGCCTTGAACACGCGGTGGAAGTGGTGCGGGCTCAGCCCCGCCGCGGCGGCGAGGGTGGCGAGCGGTGGCACGGGATCACTGGCGGCGATCAGGCGGCAGATGCGCGTCACGGTGGCCGCGTGCTGGTGTCCGGCGTGGGCCTGGTCGGGGCGGCAGCGGCGGCAGGCGCGGAAGCCGGCGGCTTCGGCCTGGGCCGGGGTGGCGTGGAAGGTGACGTTCTCCGGCCGCGCGCGCCGTGACGGGCACGATGGGCGGCAGTACACCCCGGTGGTGCGCACCGCATAGACGAAGCGCCCGTCGTGCGCGGGGTCGCGCGCGAGGACCGCGGACCAGCGCGGGTCGCGGGTCGTGGCACCGGGCACTGGGCGACGGGTGGCGGGCGGGGCGGCGGGCATGGCGGTGGTGGGCATGATGGCGGCAGCGTGGCGACCGGAAGCGGGGGGTGCACTCCGGTTCTTGCGGGTGAATCCGCTGGGAGGGCAGACGGGAGCGGGTCGGATGGAGAGGCGGCCCGCTGGGCCGCCTCCACCTCACAGGTGGAAACGGCGGGCGCCATCTGGACGTCGTGGAGATGGATTCCGGTCAACGCCCTCGCCCGGTTCCGTTAGACTCTTGCCTCCGCCGCCACCCGCCCGCCTTCCCCTCGGAGCACCCCATGCCCCTGCTGCGCGCCGCCCTCCTCCTGGTCCTCGCCGTCGGCGCCCTGCGCGCTGAGAGCTGGAACAACCCGCGTGACAACCTGCCGAAGAACGTGCAGCACCGCACCTTCACGAGCGCCTCGATGAAGACCGAGGTCGGCTACAACATCTACCTGCCCGAGGACTACGCCAAGGACCCCACGCACGCCTACCCGGTGCTCTACTACCTGCACGGGCGCGGTGGCAACGAGAACGACAACATGGGCTCGTTCGGGTTGTTCGATGCGGCGATCCAGGCCGGGAAGATCCCGCCGTTCATCTACGTGCACGCGATGTGCGGATCGCAGAGCGGCTACGTCGACGCGCCGGACGGTTCGGTGATGGGCGAGACGGTCTTCATCAAGGAGCTCATCCCGCACATCGACGCGACCTACCGCACCCTGCCGTTCAAGGGCGCGCGCGCCATCGAGGGGTTCAGCAAGGGCGGACAGGGCGCGCTGCTGTTCGCCTACAAGTTCCCGGAGCTGTTCTCGTCGGCGATCGGCTACGCCGCGGGCCTGGCCAGCGGCGCGGAACTGCGGCGCGAGCTGCCCGCGGTCTTCAAGCAGATGCATGGCGACGACGTCGCGCAATTCGACGCGACTTCGGCGTGGCACTTCGCGCGCGCCAACGCCGAGCGGCTGAAGAGCGGCATCGGCATTCTGGCTGGTGCTCGGGGACAAGGACCCGCACTTCGACCGCAACCGGCGCATGGACGCGCTGCTGACCGAACTGGCCATCCCGCACGAGTACCACGTCCTGCCCGGTATCGGGCACGACACCGGTCGGGTCTACCACGATGTCGGCGTCGACGGCTTCGTCTGGCACGCCAAGCTGTTCGACCTGAAGCCGCCGAAGGCAGAGACGAAGAAGTCGTAACGGCGGGTCGGCTCGCGAGACCTGGCAATTGACGGCTGTCAGCCATCAGCCATCAGCCATCAGCAATTCCCATCCTGGCACGCGCCCGGATGGCATGTCGCGTTACATAAATTTTCTCTATCCGTCAATGGCGTCCTGCTAGCATCGCGCGGACCGGCTGGACACCGCGAGGCGGCGCCGGGTCATCATCGCTGAGCGGGCGGTCCCATCCGGAACTTCCGGCTCCGCCACCCGCCGTCCGCCTGGCTCAGGAACCGCCCATGACCACCCGCTCCGCCCTGCTCCTGGCCCTCGTCCTGGGCATCGCCCTCCCGCTCGGCGCGGCAGAGGTCCCGCGCGCCAGGAAGACCGACCCGGCCGCGGATCCGCCCACGCTCATGGTGCGCCCGCTCAAGGTCCTCTGCCAGGAGAGCTTCACCAAGGGCATGCCGCCGAAACCGATGTGGAACCCGGACCTGGTCGGGGCGTGGACGGTGGCCGATGGCTGGCTCAGCGGGGCGGAGCGCGCCAAGGACCACCACGCCGCGGTGTGCTTCGCCAACGTCGAGTCGCTGCCGGCGGCCTGCATCATCCGCTGCCGCTTCCGCATCGGCGAGGCCGACGAGGCGCAGATCATGGGCCAGGGCAGGAACGGCGATGCGCAGCGCGTGACCTTCCTGCTGCGGATGAAGCGCACCGGCTTCGGCCTGGCCGCCATCGGCGACAAGACCGCGACCCCGCCGGAGCCGGACAACGTCTGGTTCCCCGAGACGGCGCAGGCCCTCGACCCGAACCGGTGGTACCGCATCACCCTGGAGGTGGACGGCGACGAGGCGCTCGCCTACACCGACGACCAGCACGTCACCTACGTGCGCCACCCGGTGTTCCTCAAGCAGCGCTGGGGCATCAGCCTGCGCGCCGGCGGCGTGGACAGGGCCGCGTCCTTCACCGACGTGCAGCTGATCGCGGGCGAGCCCGACCCGGGCTGGGCGAAGGTGCGCGCGCGCTTCCCCGCGCCCAAGACCGGCGGGCGCTGACGTGCGCTGCGGAATCCTGCGCGCGGCGGTCGTGGCGGCCACCTGCGCGGCGGCGCTGCCGGCGCAGGACGCCAGCGACCGGACGGCGGCGAAGATGCCCGCCAAGCCGGTCGCGCACATGGTCATCGAGAAGCGCTTCCTGTGCAAGGAGGGCTTCGCCGACGCGCTCCCGGACGCCATCTGGAACGCCAAGCAGTACGGCACCTGGACGCTGGTCGACGGCCGCCTGGACGGCGCCGAGCGCGAGAAGGACCACCACACCGCGGTCGCCTACCTGAACGTCGGCAGCCTGCCCGCGTGCTGCGTCATCCGCTTCCGCTTCCGCCTGGGCGAGGCGCGCGAGGCCGCGATCATGGGCCAGGCCGGGAGCGGCGACCAGCAGCACCCCACCTTCATGCTGGCCGTCGACCACGGCGGCTTCGGCCTGGTGGCGATGCCCGACCGCACCGCCACGCCGCCCGAACCCGTCCCGACCTGCTTCCCGCGCGTCTCCGCGGCGATCGACGGCGCCGCGTGGCACCTGATGACGCTCGAGATCGCCGGCGACGAGGCCCTCGCGTACCTCGACGACCAGCACGTCGGGTACGCGCGCCACCCGGCCTTCCTCAAGGCGCGCTGGGGCATCAGCCTGCGCGCCACCGGGGCCGACCAGCCGGTGTCCTTCGACGACGTCTGGCTCAGCGCCGGCGCCCTCGACCCGCGCTGGAACCAGGCGCGCCAGGACTTCGTCGACCTCGCGGACAAGGCCGCGCGGCAGTGAATGGCGACTGGTGATCCACCGGGCCTCCGGCCGGGGCCGCGGTTCTTGCCGCAGAGACGCAGGGTTCCGGAGAGGGCCGCAGAGGACGGCCCGTGTGAGGGCTGATCGTCGCCCGACAAAAAACCGCGCGCCACCATCGCTTGGCACGCGATCCACCAGTCTGCGCGATTTACGGAATTCCTCGGAGGAGAATCCGCAGATTGCGCAGATTGCGCAGATGCGATCCGCCCTTCTCTGCGGCCCTCTCTGGAACTCTGCGTCTCTGCGGCGAAAACCGTCGATCAGCGGAAGGTCGTCAGGCGGCGGCGATGGCGGAGAGGATGAAGCCCCTGCGGACTCGGCTCAGGGGCTGATCTGATCGAGGGGGATGGGGTAGGGACCGTCCTCGCCGCGGATCGGCAGCACGGCCTCGCCGGGCGGCCGGCGCGCGTCGAGCCAGCCGGCGATCGCCTCGGTTGCGATGACCAGGAACTCGCGCTGGTCCCAGCCCAGGCGCAGCACCGGGCGCGTGGCGGCGGCCTTGCGCGGCAGCGGGAAGTCGGTGTGGGCGACGACCAGGATGTCGTCGTGGCCGACGCCGGCCTCGTCCAGCGCGGCGAGCGCGTCGTCGAGCAGGTCGTCGTCGCTGACGATCAGCGCGTCGGGGCGCTCCTCGCGCGGGCCGCGCAGCAGGGCGCTGAGCGGCGGGCGCGCCCAGCCCGGCGCGGTCAGCGGCGCGGCGCAGATGCGGTGGGCGGGGATGTCCAGGCCGCGCGCGGCGGCGGTGGCGCGCAGGCGCAGCGCCTCGTCCAGGCTGCGCGCGGAGGCCTCGAGCAGCGCGGCGACGCGCGTGCGCCCGGCGCGCTGGCAGCGCACCAGCGCCGCCAGGTGGAAATCGCCCTGGCGCAGGTGGATGGTGCCGCGCTCCGGGTGCGCGGGAGCGGTGGGCAAGCCGATCATCGGCAGGCGCGTGGCGTGCAGGTCGAGCCACGCCGCGCAGCGCGAAGGGGCGCACACCACCAGACCGGCGACGGTGCCGTCGCGCACCGCGGCGATCAGGCGCTGGTGCTCGGCGAGCTCGGGGTGCTCGTTGAGCGCGTGGAAGAGCTCGATGGCGGCGGCCGGGTCGGAGCCGAGGTCGCGCGCGGCGTCGGCGAGCGCCTGCCAGCGCAGGCTGGCGTAGCCGCCGGACGCGTCGGGCCGCACGGGCAGCACCAGGGCGAAGCGGTGGCGGTGCGGCGGGTGCGCGACCACGCGCGTGCCGCGCCGCCCGTCGGTGGCGATGAAGCCCTCCTCGACCAGGTCGCCGAGGGCGCGCGAAACCGTCGGCACGCTCGCCGCGAAGTCCCCGGCGAGGGCGCGCACGGTCGGCAGCAGTCCGCCGACCGGGTAGATGCCATCGCGGATGCGCCGACGCAGCGCCGCGACGATGCTGTGGTGCTTGCCGGCTTCGCTGGGGCGGGCGGAACGCATGTGCCCATCATACCGTTTTGTCCGACTGTGCGTTTAGACAAATATCGGGCGGGTGGCAGGTGGCCGGATGGTGACGCCGGCCAGCCGTCGGCGCTGGCGATTCCACTCGCCAGAGGTCAATGCTTCGCCCCCACCGTCTGCCCGTTCCCCGACAGCTTCGACTTCCACACCTGCAGCTCGGTCGCTTCCGTGGCCAGTGTCAGCGAGCCGGGCCAGTCGACCATGCCGGTCGAGCTCGCGGCGTCCGGCGTCCAGGCGTCGTTGCGGCCGCCATTCAGGACCCAGCCGATCTGGTTGTTCCTGGCGGTGTCGCCGGACATCCTGCCGATGTGGTAGGAGTCCCAGATGTACAGGCCGACGTTCTGGTAGGGGATCTTGCGGCCGTCGGGCAGCAGGCCGCACGACAGGATGCGGTTGTCGTGGAGGGAGCTGTCGTGGCCGGATGAGATGGCGATGCCGTAGTTGCTGGTGCTGACCACCTGGTTCGACGACACCTCGATCCAGCCCGACAGTCCCGCGTTGCCGTCGCCGGCCATGATGCCGCCGCCGCTGTAGTCGTTGCCGACCGGGTTGCGGGCGTAACCGCCCTGGATGTAGTTGTCGTGGATGCGGATCGGCGAGGCGCTGGTGCCGCTCGACTCGTAGATGCTGATGTTGTCTTCGACCTGGCTCTTGCCGGGTTCGTTGAGCACCTGGTTCCAGGCGATCTCGCTGCCGATCAGGCCCTGGTCGTGGTTCATCTGGAAGAACTGCAGCAGGTCGTTGGCGTCGCCGGTGATGTCGAGCGCGCTGCAGTTGCGGATGATCACGGTCTGCGCGGCGGAGTGGTCGCCCGCGTAGTGCGCGGCGTAGATGCCGGAGGTGGTGGTCAGCGTGCAGTGGTCGACGAGCAGGCTGTTCCAGTTCTCGACGTCGATGAAGCGCGTGTCCGCGCCGGGATCGGTGCCCAGGCCGCTGGTGTTGAGCACGCTCAGCCGGCAGTGGTCGGCGGTGGTGGTGATCAGGTCGCCGGTACCCTTGACGTTGCTGTCCCTGATCGTCACCGGCGCGCTGGTGGCGATGGTGATCGCCGCCTTGCCGCCGCTGGTCTGCCAGTTGCCGCTGTAGGTGCCGCCGGCGCTGATCACCACCGGGCCCGCGTAGGTGGTGCCGGCCTGAGTGAGGGTCTTCGCGGAGGCGACCGTGGTGAACGCGGAGTCGCCGCCGGCGTTGGTCGCGGCGACCCGGTAGGAGTACGTGGTCGTGGCGGCCAGGCCCGCGTCGTTGTACGACGTGGCGTTGGCCGCGGTGGTGGCGAGCGCCACGAAGGTCTTGCCGTCGGTCGAGCGCTGCACCTTGAAGCCCGTCTCATTGGTCGAGGCGTCGCCCCACGCCAGCGCGATCGTCGACGTCGAGGTCGCGGTCGCCTTCAGCGCGGTCGGCGCGGTCGGCGCCGGGGGCTTGGGCGCGACCTTGGTGAGGTTGGCGCCGGCCCAGTCCGAGTGGTCGAAGTAGACGTTGTCGCCGGCGTTGGTGACGACCAGGCGCAGCACCGTGGCGTTCGTCACGTCGACGCTGGCGCTGAGGTGGCCTTGCGCGCCGCCCACCACGCCGCTGTCGTAGCGCTTGGTGCCGTCGACGTAGACCTGGAAGACCACCGTGCCGCGGCTGCCGACCTCGTCATCGACGCCGACATCGGTCTGGAAGGTCGTGTACGCGGCGTTCAGCGCGAAGCTGACGTCGGACCCGGCGTGCACGCCCAGGCCCTTGGGGTAGGTGGTGCCACCGATGGTGATGACGTGGCCGTCCCCGGCGCTCGCCTCGCCGTTCGAGCGGTCCTTCTCGATCGGGCCCCAGCCGCTGGTCGCGGAGGTCCAGGCCAGGTCGCTCAACCACACCTGGTTGGCGCCGATGGTCTCGCTGGCGGCGGCGCTGCCGCCCAGCAGGACGGCCGCGATCAGGCTCGGGATGGGCAGGCGGGAGGTGGCGCGGGGCATGGTGCGGATCCTGGTGGGGCGGACGGAGCGAGGGCGCGCGATTGTACCAATGCCCAGCAGGGCGCGGCTCACCATGCGAAAACGTTTTCCACCTATCTCGGGCAGGAGCGGCGCCTCAGACGGTGCAGGCGTTGCGTCAGCGGAGGGTGGAGCGTCGGGTCAGGTGCGTCGGACGTTCCAAAAGGGTGGTCGAGCCTGTCGAGATCATCGAGCGGGCCCGCGTTCGATGCGTCATGTGCATCA
>CAWFSD010000026.1:0-61043 GCA_963818245.1 uncultured Planctomycetota bacterium | reverse complement strand
CGGGCAAGCGGTTGAAACGCTCGAGCCTGATTCCCTCCTCCAGCCTCCGCGTCGCCTTCGATCCGGCTGTCGGTCCTCAATCACGCTGTCTTTCCCAGCGCGCGACACTCAGCCCGAGGAGAGGATCTCCGCTTCGCCCTTCGCGGTGCCGGTGGGGCTGTAGAAGTACGCCGGGCGGATGATCGGGGTGCCCTTGCCGAGGCGCGCCTCGCAGCGCTCGTAGATGATCTGCGCGGCGATGCCGACCACGCGGCTCAGGCCGAAGAGCACCGTGTAGTAGTCGGGGTTGGTCAACCCGCAGGCCATCAGCAGCGAACCCGACGCGCTGTCGACGTTGGGGTGCGGGTTGCTGATCTTGGGGTTGGCGCCCAGGATCGGCGGCACCACCTCGGTGAGCAGCTTGACCATCTTGAAGTTGGTGTCGTCCGGGCAGATCTTCTCGCCGAGCGCGCGCAGGGCGCGGGCGCGGGGGTCCTCGACGCGCAGGACGGCGTGGCCGAAACCGTAGACCACTTCCTTGTTGGCGAGCTTCTGCTTGATCAGCTCGCGCACGCCGTCGGCGTTGAGCTTGGCGCCGACCTTGACCACGCACTCCTGCACGAATTCCAGGCACTCCTGGTTGGCCTTGCCGTGCAGCGGGCCGGCGAGCGCGGCCATCGCCGCGCCCAGGCTCTCGTAGAGGTCCGCCTGGCCGGAGGCCACCGCCTTGCCGACGAAGGTCGAGAGGTTGCCGCCACCGTGGTCGAAGTGCAGCACGTCGAACACGCGCATCAGCCTGGTCAGCTTGGCGGTCTTGTCCGCGTCCAGCCCGGGCACGCCGAGCATGTGCACGAAGTTCTCCATGTAGCCGAGGTCCGCGCGCGGGGCGATCGGGGCGCCCCAGCCCTCGCGCACGCGGAAGATCGCCGCGACCAGCACCGGGATCTTCGCGGTCAGGCTGAGCGCGTCCTTGCGGTAGTCGCCGCTGGCGTCGACCATGCCGAGGGCGTTGAGCGCGTGCACCAGCCACTTCATCGGGTGGCCGGTGCGCGGCAGCGCCTTGAACGAGTCGAGCACGGCGGGCGGCACCTGCTGCGCGGCGACCAGCTGCCTGGCGAAGTCGGCGGCCTGCGCCGGCGTGGGCCAGACCTTGTTGTAGAGCAGGTAGATGACCTCGGCGGGATCGCGCTCGGCGAGCTCCTCGACCGCCTGGCCGACGTAGAACAGGCCCTTCTGCGCATCGACCGAGCTGGTCGTGCAGTAGCCGACCGGCACGCCGCGCAGGCCCGTCTCCAGGGACTCCTTGGTGATCTCCATGTACTTGGTGCCCTGGGTCGCGGGCTTGCTGGTCTGCTGGTTCATGGGGTCCTCGGTACGGATGCGGCCGGGCGTCGTGGCGCGGGCGTCGGATGGGGCAGGCGGAAGGGACGATGCCGCGCCGCAGGAGGGCGGAGCGGGGAAAGAGCGCACGCGCTCCAGGAGGGGGAGCCGACCCTTGCCAGTCCCACGTGGGAACGAGAGTGGCCGCCGTGCAGCCCGCACCGCATCGACGCTACGACCAGCTGGCGATTGTCGCCTGGGACTGCCTGGTTTGCGCGGGCGATGCTCGCGCGGCATGGCTGGCATGCGCGGGCAAGAAGGCGGCTCTGACGCTCAGCGTGGACCATGGCTGGTGCGGCATCATCGCCGATCCGCCGCCACGTCACCTGCTGCTTCATACAGCAGAGCGCGCAGCGCGACAACCGTGGCGTGCACTGAGCCACGACAGCGGGGAAACCCCATCCGGGGAGCGGGTTCCACCGATCTTCAGCGTCAGCACCAGCAAGGGCGACCCGCACGCCTGGGAGCGGGTGCTCGCCGGCGACCACGCGGCCCTCGTCGCCGCCCTGCCGGGCCAGCTCGGGCCGCAGCTCGCCCAGCGTCTCGGCCTGCCGCACTACCTGGGCGCCCCGGTGGCGGCCGCCTGCTCCACCGGGCTGTACGGGCTGCTCGCCGCCGCCGACCTGCTCGCCGCCGGCGTCAGCGACCGTGCCCTGGCCGGCGCGGCCGACGCCTCGCTGACCCCCTTCCTGCTCGCCGGCTTCGCCGCGCTGGGCGTGCTGTGCGGGCGGCGGGCGCCCCAGGCCTTCGCCACGCCGACCGGCTTCGCCCCGGCCGAGGGCGCGGGCATGCTCGCCCTGCGCACGCACCAGTCACGCCCCGGGGGGGTGGTGGCTGCGGGGTGGGGTGCGCTGCGGCGATGCCGGCCACGAGACGCTCTTCACCGATCCCGCCACCCTGCAGCGCGCGCTCGCCGCGCTGTGGGCGATCCTGCCCGAACCGGAGCTGATCGTCACCCATGGCACCGGCACCGCCGCCGGCGATGCCTATGAGCTCGCCGGCCTCGCCGCCGGCCCATGGGCCGGCGTGCCGCGCCTGACCTGCAAGCCGGTGATCGGACACTGCCTTGGTGCGAGCGGTGCGGTCGAACTGGCGCTGGCCCTGGAGGCCCCCGTACGGCGTCTGTGGAAGATCAGCCTGGGTTTCGGGGGGCACCTCGCCGGGGTGGCGGTGGAGCGCGCCTGAGGCTGAGATGGGCGGAAAATCACCTGGAATCGGAAACATCTCACCGATGCCGCCCTTCTATTAGAGGCAAAGTTTCCGATATTTTAAGAATAATGGTCCACCTGAGCCCCGTTTGCATCCATCAGGACGAGAATCCGGCGACGTCATCCCGATGCACCACGGGGTTCGGCCATAAACCTGAAATTAACCGTAAATATATAAATACATTCATCTTATATCAAAAGTTCCAGCCCGCACACCGGACTCCGCTATTGGCCTTTGCATTCCCAGTGGACACACCACACTCTGCCCCGCCCGCAACGGCAGACCCTTGCCACTAACGCCAGCCCCACATGCCTGATCAAAAGGAAATCCTGCCGCTCGCGCCGGACCTCGCCCACGAGGTCGACGAGGAGGATCTGCCGCGTGGCACGGCGCCCACCGCGTCCACCGCCGAGCTGCGCGAACTGGTGCGCAGCCACGGCGAGCGCTTCCAGCCGATCCTGGCGGTGCTGCGCGACCAGCCGTGGAAGGAGCTGGTCACCAGCCGCGACCTGATGGACAGCCTCTCCGCCCAGGGCCTGGAGATGTCGGAGCGCACCCTGCGCCTGCACCTCGCCGAGCTCGCCGAGGTCGGACTGATCGCGCGGCACGGCCGCAAGGGCTACCACCTGACCGCCGCCGGCGATCGAGGTCACGCGCGAACTGACCATCGCGCGGCGCCTGGGCAGCATCCTCTACCGCATGGAGGAGACCACCTGCCAGCTGAGCTTCGACCTGGCCGCGGGCACCGGCCTGGTCTCGATCAACGCCTACGTCATCCCGCGCGAATTCATCCTGCCGCTGTGCGACGAGCTCGAGGCGGTGTTCGGCGCCGGGCTGGCGGTCGGTTCGCGCGTGCTGGTGGCCGGCCCGGGCGAGGACATCCTCGGCCGCGCCGTGCCGGCGGGCTGCCTGGGCCTGGGCACGATGTGCTCGCTGACCCTGGCCGGCATGCTGATGCGCCGCGGCGCGCCGACCCACCCGATCTTCGGCGGACTGCTGCACGTCGAGAACGGCAAGCCGCAGCACTTCCTCGAGATGATGCGCTACGACGCGACCACGCTCAGCCCGAACGAGGTCTTCATCCGCGCCAACTTCACCAGCGTCAGCCAGGCCGCCGCACACCGGCACCGGCGCCATCACCGCGTCCTTCCGCGAGGTGCCGATGAGCGCCCTGCCGGCGCTGCGCGCGGTCGAAGCCGAGTGCGCCGCGGCCGGCTTCCCCGGCATCCTGGTCATCGGCCGCCCCGGCCAGCCGGTGATGAACGTGCCGGTGCACGAGGGGCGCGTCGGCGTGGTCCTGGCCACCGGCCTGAACCCGCTCGCCAGCCTGTGGGAGCACGACCGCCTCAAGCAGCTCTCGCCCACGGGGCGCCCAGGGCAGCCCGCACCTGCGCCTCGACTTCAGCCGCCCGATGGTCGGCCCCGCTCCCTACGAGCAGCTCATCCCGTACCAGGACTTCCGCCGGCGCGCCACCGGCCTGCTCGTCGCCGCCGGCGCCTCTGCATAGCCGCTCATCAATCGCCCGCTCTCGTCAACGCCTCCAGTCCCACTAAGGTCCCGCCCATGACGCACCATGGCCTCCCCCCCGCCCAGGGCCTCTACGATCCGCAGAACGAGCACGACGCCTGCGGCGTCGGCTTCCTCGCCAACATCAAGGGCGCCAAGAGCCACGACATCATCACGCGCGGGCTGAAGATCCTCTGCAACCTGACCCACCGCGGCGCGGTCGGCGCGGACCCCAACGACGGCGACGGCGCCGGCATCCTCATCCAGATCCCCGATGCGCTGTTCCGCGCGGTGGTGCCGTTCAGCCTGCCGGCGAGCGGCGACTACGGCGCCGGGGTGATCTTCCTGCCGCGCGACGACGCGCGCCGCGCGGCCTGCGTCAAGGAGATCGAGGCGGCGGTCGCCGGCCAGCACCTCCAGCTGCTCGGCTGGCGCGACGTGCCCACCGACAACAAGACCCTGGGCCGCAACGCGCGCGCCAGCGAACCGCTCGTCAAGCAGGTCTTCGTCGGCCGCGGCGCGAGCGCGGGCCCGCGCTTCGAGCTCGCCCTCTACCTGGCGCGCAAGCAGGCCGAGAACGCCATCCGCGCCGGCGGGCACTCGCCCGACCACGCCTTCTACATCTGCTCGCTGTCGTCCAAGTCGATCGTCTACAAGGGCATGTTCCTGGCCGAGCAGCTCGGCGTGTACTTCCCCGACCTGAGCGACCCGCGCGCGGCCTCGGCCCTGGCCCTGGTCCACCAGCGCTACTCGACCAACACCTTCCCGACCTGGGACCTGGCGCACCCGTTCCGCTTCGTCGCCCACAACGGCGAGATCAACACCCTGCGCGGCAACGTCAACCGCATGCGCGCGCGCGAGGCGCTGCTCGCCCACAAGGACCTGGGCGATGGCGTCAAGCACCTGCGCCCGGTGATCATCGAGGGCGGCTCGGACACCGCCTGCTTCGACAACGCGCTCGAGATGCTGGTGCGCACCGGACGCTCGCTGCCGCACGCCCTGGCGATGATGGTGCCCGAGGCGTGGGCCTCGCGCACCAGCCTGCCGCGCGCGCGCAAGGGCTTCTACGAGTACCACGCGACGATGATGGAGCCCTGGGACGGCCCGGCCAACCTGGTGACCTGCGACGGCGTGCAGATCGTCGCGGCGCTCGACCGCAACGGCCTGCGCCCGGCGCGCTACACCATCACCAACTCCGGCGACATCTGCTACGCGTCGGAGATGGGCGTGCTCGACTTCCCCGCCGACCAGGTGGCGCGCAAGGGCCGGCTGGCCCCCGGCAAGATGCTGCTGGTCGACACCGCGCGCGGGCGTGTTCCTCGAGGACGAGGCGATCAAGGAGGAGCTGTCCGCGGCGCACAACTACGCCGACTGGATCGAGCGCTACAAGGTCACCCTCGACCAGCTGCCCGCGCCGGCCCAGCCGCCCGTGCCCAAGCACGCGCAGCTGCGCCAGCAGCAGCAGGCCTTCGGCTACACCGTCGAGGACCTGAAGGTGGTGATGGCGCCGATGGCCACCGACGGCCAGGAGCCGGTCGGCTCGATGGGCGACGACACCCCCGCCGCGGTGCTGTCGAACCAGCCCAAGCCGCTCTACAACTACTTCAAGCAGCTCTTCGCCCAGGTCACCAACCCGCCCATCGACCCGATCCGCGAGGAGATCGTGATGTCGCTGGTGCAGTACGTGGGCAGCGCGCGCAACATCCTCGAGCCCGGCCCGGAGCACTGCCGCATGCTCGAGATCGAGCAGCCGATCCTCGCCAACGAGGAGCTCGAGCAGCTGCGCCAGGCCGACGTGCCCGGCTTCCGCGGCACCACCCTGCCCATGCTGTTCCCGGCCAAGGACGGTCCGGAAGGCCTCGAGAAGCGCCTCGACGCGCTGTTCATCGAGGCCGAGCGCGCCGTCGACCACGGCTTCACCGTGCTGGTGCTCAGCGACCGCGGCGTCACCGCCGAGCAGGCGCCGATCCCGGCGCTGCTCGCGGTCTCGGCCATCCACCACCACCTGATCCGCGTCGGCAAGCGCACCCAGTGCTCGCTGATCGTCGAGTCCGGCGAGCCGCGCGAGGTCCACCACTTCGCGCTGCTGGTCGGTTACGGCGCCACCGCCATCAACCCCTACCTGGCGTTCGACTCGATCCTCGACCTGGTCGACGCCGGCATCCTGCCCCAGCTCGACGGCAACCGCGCCGCCGACGAGGAGCACGACGCCGTCTACCACTACACCAAGCGCTACATCAAGGCGATCGGCAAGGGCCTGTACAAGGTGTTCTCGAAGATGGGCATCTCGACCCTGCAGAGCTACTGCTCGGCGCAGATCTTCGAGGCCATCGGCCTGTCCACGCCGTTCGTGAAGAAGTACTTCACCGGCACCGCCACGCGCATCGAGGGCGCCGGCGTGCTCGAGATCGCGCGCGAGACCCTGGCCCGCCACCGCGTCGCCTTCGCGCCGCTGATCGACGCCAACCGCGACCTCGAGCGCGGCGGCTACTACCACTGGCGGCGCGAGGGCGACCACCACATCATGAACCCCGAGGTCATCGCCCTGCTGCAGCACTCGGTGCGCGCCGGCGACCGCTCGACCTTCCGCCGCTACACCCGGCTGATCGACGACCAGGCGAAGCAGCTCGCGACCCTGCGCGGGCTCTTCAAGTTCAAGGACGCCACGCCCATCCCCATCGAGCAGGTCGAGCCGGTCGAGGCGATCTTCAAGCGCTTCTGCACCGGCGCGATGTCGCTCGGCTCGATCTCGACCGAGGCGCACGAGACCATGGCCATCGCCATGAACCGCATCGGCGGGCGCTCCAACACCGGCGAGGGCGGCGAGGACGCGCGGCGCTTCGTGCGCGACGCCAACGGCGACCTGCGCCGCTCGGCGATCAAGCAGGTGGCCTCGGGCCGCTTCGGCGTCACCCCCCACTACCTGGTCAACGCCGACGAGATCCAGATCAAGATGGCGCAGGGCGCCAAGCCCGGCGAGGGCGGCCAGCTGCCCGGCCACAAGGTCTCGGAGTACATCGCGCGCCTGCGCCACAGCGTGCCCAACGTCACGCTGATCAGCCCGCCGCCGCACCACGACATCTACTCGATCGAGGACCTCGCCCAGCTCATCTACGACCTCAAGAACGTCAACCCGGCCGCCAACGTCTCGGTCAAGCTGGTCAGCGAGGTCGGCGTCGGCACGGTCGCGGCCGGCGTGGCCAAGGCGCACGCCGACCTGGTGACGATCTCCGGCTGCGAGGGCGGCACCGGCGCCAGCCCGATCTCGTCGATCAAGCACGCCGGCATCCCGTGGGAGCTCGGCCTGGCCGAGACCCATCAGACGCTGGTGCTCAACGACCTGCGCGGGCGCATCAAGGTGCAGACCGACGGCCTGCTGCGCACCGGGCGCGACGTGGTCATCGCGGCGATCCTCGGCGCCGAGGAGTTCGGCTTCGCCACCGTCGCGCTGGTCACCGTCGGCTGCATCATGATGCGCAAGTGCCACCTCGACACCTGCCCGGTGGGCGTCGCGACCCAGAACGAGGCGCTGCGCAAGAAGTTCAACGGCAAGGCCGAGCACGTCGTCACCTTCTTCACCTTCATCGCCGAGGAGGTGCGGGAGCTGCTCGCCAAGCTCGGCTGCCGGACCCTGGACGAGCTGGTCGGGCGCACCGAGCTGCTCGAGATGAACGAGGCGATCAAGCACTGGAAGTCGCAGGGCCTGGACTACGCGAAGATCCTCAAGAAGCCGGAGGTCGACGCCGGCGTGGCGACGCGCTGCGTGGCGAGCCAGGACCACGGCATCAGCGCGGTGCTCGACCGCAAGCTCATCGAGCTGGCCAAGCCCGCGCTCGAGCGCAAGGAGAAGGTGGTGATCGCGCTGCCGCTGCGCAACTCGAACCGCACCGCCTGCACCATGCTCTCGGGCGAGATCGCCAAGCGCCACGGCCGCGAGGGCCTGCCCCCCGGCACCATCGACATCACCTTCACCGGCGTGTCGGGGCAGAGCTTCGGCGCCTTCCTGGCCGAGGGCATCACCCTCAAGCTGGTCGGCGACGGCAACGACTACGTCGGCAAGGGCATGTCGGGTGGGCGCATCGTCATCCACCCGGCGCCGGGCGCGGCCTTCGCCTGGAACGAGAACTCGATCGTCGGCAACACCGTGATCTACGGCGCGACCGGCGGCGAGGTGTTCTTCGCGGGCCAGGGCGGCGAGCGCTTCGGCGTGCGCAACTCCGGCTGCAAGGCGGTGGTCGAGGGCGTGGGCGACCACGGCTGCGAGTACATGACCGGCGGCGTCGTGGTGGTGCTGGGCAAGACCGGCCGCAACTTCGCGGCCGGCATGTCCGGTGGCCTGGCCTTCATCTACGACGAGTCGCGGCGCTTCAACCGGCGCTGCAACCAGGGCATGGTCGACCTCGAGCAGCTGCACGAGGCCGAGGACAGCAGCCTGGTGCGCGAGCTGGTGCAGAAGCACGCCGACCTCACCGGTTCGCCGATCGCCAAGCGCATCCTCGGCGCCTGGGAGGAGGAGCGGAAGAAGTTCGTGAAGGTCTTCCCGCACGAGTACCGGCGCGTGCTGCTCGAGCGCGCGGCCAAGGCCAAGACCGGCGGCAAGGAGGCGGCGCGCGTCTGAGCGACGCGCCCGCCCCCGCCTCACACCCCCTTCCCCCTCCATCTCAAGGAATCAGCAATGGGCGATCCCAAGGGCTTCATGAAGCACGGCCGCATGTCCCCGAAGTACCTGGGGGTGACCGAGCGCCTGCTCAACCACGAGGAGCACATCGAGGAGTTCACCGAGGAGCAGGTCAAGACCCAGGCCAGCCGCTGCATGGACTGCGGCGTGCCGTTCTGCATGACCGGTTGCCCGCTCGGCAACCTGATCCCGGAGTGGAACGACCTGGTCTTCCGCGGCCGCTGGCAGGAGGCGCTGCAGGTCGCTGCACGCGACCAACAACTTCCCGGAGTTCACCGGCCGCGTCTGCCCGGCGCCGTGCGAGAACTCGTGCGTGCTCGGCATCAACGAGCCGCCGGTGACGATCAAGCTGCACGAGGTCTCGATCGTCGACAAGGGCTTCGCCATGGGCTGGATCAAGCCCGAGCCGCCGCCCGTGCGCAGCGGCAAGAAGGTCGCGGTGGTCGGCGGCGGCCCCGCCGGCCTGGCCTGCGCCCAGCAGCTCAACCGCGCCGGGCACACCGGTCACGGTGTTCGAGAAGCACGACCGCGCCGGCGGCCTGCTGATGTACGGCATCCCGCACTACAAGCTGCGCAAGGAGAAGGTCCAGCGCCGCGTCGACCTGCTGGTCGCCGAGGGCATCGAGTTCCGCTACGGCGTCGACGTCGGCGTCGACGTCACCTGGGAGCAGCTCAAGGGCGGCTACGACGCGGTCGTGATCTCGACCGGCGCCGAGGCCGGCCGCGACCTGCCGCTGCCCGGCCGCGAGCTGGACGGCATCCACTTCGCGATGGAGTTCCTGCCGCAGTCCAACCGCGCCAACTGGGGCGACGCCGACGTCGCCGCGCTGCACCACAAGAAGCAGAAGATCCACGCCAAGGGCCGCAAGGTCATCGTCATCGGCGGCGGCGACACCGGCTCGGACTGCATCGGCACCTCGCTGCGCCAGGAGGCGGCCGGGGTGGTCAACTTCGAGCTCATGCCCGAGCCCCCGGGCGCGCGCACCGGCGGCAACCCGTGGCCGCAGTGGGCGCGCATCAAGCGCGTCTCGTCCTCGGTCGAGGAGCTGACCGCCACGGGCGGCGACGTGCACTACTCCCTGGCGACCAAGCAGTTCTTCGGCAAGGACGGCAAGGTCACCGGCCTGCAGACCGTCAAGCTCGACTGGTCGTCGGGCAAGCCGGTCGAGGTCGCGGGCAGCGAGAAGACCTGGGAGGCGGACCTGGTCCTGCTCGCCATGGGCTTCCTCGGCCCGCGCAGGAGCGGCCTGCTCGAGCAGTCGGGCGTCGCCCTGGACGAGCGCGGCAACGTCAAGACCGACGGCACCACGCGCATGACCTCGGTGGAAGGCGTGTTCGCCGCCGGCGACGCCCGCCGTGGCCAGTCGCTGATCGTGTGGGCCATCGCCGAGGGCCGCGAGGTCGCGCGCTGCGTCGACACCTGGCTGAGCAAGCAGGAGTCGCTGCTGCCCAAGGTGCGCATCGAGGCGTTCGCGTACTGAGGAGATGGCGTGACTGGACGGTCGATGCCCCTCGAAATGAAGTCCTCGGCGGCCCGCCCTGGCACCCTGCGCCCCTGCGGCGGCACTCCTCAGGACGAGGCATCGGTCCCAGGCAGGGGGCGGACACTGCATTCGACCGTCTCCGCGCCGGGCATGGGAAGTGAAGAAAGCCCTTGCCCCGCGGCCGCGTCCCATGTCATCCGTGGCCGTGGATTGCCGAGGAGGATCGATGCCGCGCAGCCCCGCCCTGTCCGCCGCCCTGTGCGCCTGCGCCCTGCTCGCGGGGTGCGCCCCGGGGCTCGGCGCGCTCGAGGTCGGCGCCAAGGCGCCGGCGCTCGCGGGGGTGACCTGGATCAAGGACCAGCCGGTCGCGCTGACCGGGGCGCTGACGCTGGTCGAGTTCTGGAGCACCGAGGCGCCCACCGCCTCGACCACGCGCCTGACCGAGCTCGGCCACCGCTACCGCGAGGTGCTGCGCGTGGTCGGGCTCAGCGGCGAGAAGGCCGAGGTGGTGCGCCCGTTCATCGACGACCTCGGCGGCGAGATCGACTACCACGTCGGCGTGGCCGACGCAGCGACCATCGCGGCCTGGCAGCCGGACGGCGAGCTGCCCGATGTGTTCCTGGTCGACGGCGACGGCCGGCTCGCCTGGCACGGCAAGCCCGACGACATGGAGAGCGTGCTGGCGCGCCTGCTGTGGGGCACCGTCGACACCGACCTGCTGCTCAAGCTCGCGCCCCTGGAGACAGGACCTGCGCGACCTCACCGAGGGCGACCACCCCGATCAGCAGCAGGCGAACAGCGACGCGTGGGACGCGACGACGCGCATCCTGGCCATCGACCCGGCCAACGTCTTCGCGCTGCGCACGCGCTTCTCGCTCGCCGTCGAACTCGACCACGCCGACGAGATCCGCAGCCTGCTCGCCGGCCTGCCGCTGGCGAAGCTGACCGCCGAGGACGCCGACGAACTGGCGCGCGACCGCCTCGACAACGAGGACCTGGCGCACCGCGACCTCGACCTGGTGGTGCCGCTGGTGCGGCGCGCCCTGACCATCGACCCCGACGAGCCCATCTACATCGTCACCCAGGCGCGCCTGCTCGCCACCGCCGGCCTCATCGACGAGGCCATCGCCGCGCAGTCGCGCGCCCTGCACCTCGATCCCGAGGACGACGCCCTGGCCGGCACGCTCGAGTACTACCGCTCGCTGAAGGGCCTGCGCGAGAACCTGCTGCGCGACCTCGCCGCGCCGCCCCCCTCCGGGCCGCCCGCGCAGCCCCACCCCCGGTCGGTGCGAGCTGCACCGGCGACGACCGATCCCGGACCAGCGATTCCCTGACCAGGTTTCGCGCTCTCCGCGGACGGGTATTGCCGCAGAGACGCAGAGTTCCGGAGAGGGCCGCAGAGAAGAGGGAGACGGCGCTGAGCTCGATCGCCCTCCGGAGGTCCCGCTCAGCAGACAAACATGGCGATCCGCGCCGTCTGCCGCAAGGAAGCCCCGTCCTCCGCGCACCGAGCCAGCACACCACGCCCTGCGGCCCGATCTGACCGGCACCGGTCTCCCCTTCCTCCAGCGGCGTAGCCCCGGGCAGCCCCCATCCGCCTCCTGGCTCAGCAGCCCCTGACTCAGGCCGTCGGCTTCGGCCTGTAGTTGGTCCCGGCGAGGCGCGTGAGGTCGGCGGGGATCGGCGCCATGAACTGGCGGCGGCCGCCGGCGGGGTGCGGGATGTCGAGCGTCCACGCGTGCAGCGCGTGGCGGCGCAGCGCCGGTTCCTCGGGCTTGGCGTTCAGCGGCCATTGGCGGTAGCGGCCGTACGTGCCGTCGGCGAGCACGGCGTGGCCGAGGGCGGCGAGGTGGACGCGGATCTGGTGGGTGCGGCCGGTGCGCGGGCGCGCCTCGACGGCGCTGAAGCCGTCCCTGCGCGCGTGCACCACCACGCTGGTATAGGCCTCCTTGGCGCCGGCGGCGTCGGCGGGGAAGACCGCGCGCTTGCGGAAGTCCTTGGGGTGGCGGCCGAGCCAACCGTCGTGCTCCAGGAAGTCCGCGCGCGGCTGGCCGGCGACCAGCGCGAAGTAGCGCTTGTGGACCTCGCGCGCCTTGAAGGCGTCCTGCAGGAAGGTCAGCGCCGCGGTGGTGCGCGCCACCACGATGAGGCCGCTGGTGTCGCGGTCGAGGCGGTGGACCAGGCCGGGGCGCCAGGCCGTGGGAGCGTCGTCGTCCTCCTCGTCGCCGGCGGCGCCGTCTCGCGGAGGCAGGCGCGGCAGGTGGTGGCCATAGCGGCCGAGCAGGGCGTTGACCAGCGTGCCGCGGTGGTGGCCGATGGCGGGGTGCACGACCATGCCCGGGGCTTTGTCGATGACGATGATGTGCTCGTCCTCGTGCAGCACGGTGAGCGGGATGTCCTCCGCCACCGCCTCCATGGGTTCGATCTCAGGCACCTCGAGGGTGACCTGCTCGCCGCCGGCCAGGAACATCCCGGCCTTGGCCTTGCCCGGGACGACGCTGCAGCGGCCCTCGCGGATGAGGCGCGCGATCAGGCTGCGCGTGCAGCCATCCAGGGCGGATTCCAGCCAGACGTCCAGGCGGGTGCCCTTGGCTGCGGCGGGGACGGTGAGTTCGTGGAGCATCGGGATTCCGGTGAAGCCCGGCCGGCGGCGGCCGGCGGGGGCCCGGGATCGTGCAGGGCGTTGCGGCCGGCAAAGGGCAAAACGGCGGGACCGGGTCCGCCTTCCGGCCCTGGACGGTCAGGCCCCTTCGGCCACCCCGGACGCCGCCTGCCGCTTGACCAGCGAGGCGGTCCCGGAGCCGAGCCGGTCCTTGATCTGCGTCTTGAGCACGACCAGGCAGATCAGCACGCACACCGCGGCGAGCGACTAGAACTGGTGCGCCGGCGTCATCATGCCGAGGAACAGCGCGATCGACAGGCCCGAGCCGATCAGCAGGATGAAGCAGTTGTGGATCAGGCTCATCACCGTCGAACCGAGGCCGGGCTGGCCCTCGGCGCCGGCGGCGGCGAGCAGGCGCGCGTCGAGCACGTTGGTCGGCGCGGCGAAGCAGAAGCCGATGACCAGCATCATGACCGCGCCGGTGGCCATGCCCTGGACGAAGTCCTGGTAGAAGTAGATGCAGACGGCGAGCCCGAGGTAGCCGAGGATGACCCAGCGCCGCCGCTCCATCCGGTGCGAGGCGAGGTTGCCGAGGATCGCGCCGACCGCCGGGAAGACCACCAGCGAGACCGCCATGCCGGGATCGAGCTTGAGCCGGGTGATGGCGTCGATGAATGAGGCCAGCACCGCCGCTGAGGCGACGCCCCAGGCCAGACCGCCGCCGACCAGCAGCGCCCAGTAGCTGCGCGACATGGTCAGGGTGCCGCGGAGCAGGTCGCGCATGCCGGTGCCGAAGGGGATCGGCTTGGGCTCGGGCGGGTCGACCTTGAAGCTCAGCGCGGTCGCGATGGCCATGAAGGCGAAGAGGATGCCGTGGCGCAGGTACCGCGCGGTCCCGGCATCGAGGTACGGCTTGCTGACGAACTCGTGCAGCAGCGTCCCGAACACCGTGCCGGCGAGCAGGCTGATCACCAGCGAGGCGTTGATCAGGCCGCTGACCGCGGTGTTCGAGCGCCCGGTGGCCGCGGCCAGCAGCGGCACGACCTTGCCGCGCGCGGCGCAGGCGGTGCCGTAGGCGATGCCGACCAGCCACGCGATCAGCCAGGGGTTGAACCACAGCGTCAGCAGCATGCCGATGGCGACCAGCGCGCTCGAGAGCACGAACAGCCGCCCCACGCGCCACGCCCCGGCCAGCGGCGAGTTGACCAGGAAGCCGATCAGCACGCCGGAGGTGAGCACCGCCGCCAGGCCCTGGGTGATCGCCTCGTTGAGGATCTTCAGGTGGATGGCGTTCTGCGAGGATCCGGTCCATCCAGGCGTAGGCCAGGTGGTGTGGGTCCTCGGGGTCGAAATCAAGGGCGATCTCGCCGATCAGCACGAATTTCGAGCCAGCGAAACCCATCCCGGTGAGGATGGTCATGAGCAGGGCTGGCCACAGGGGCGGTCGCATGGGCGGGCAGTATTGGAAGCGCCGCGGGCTGTCCACCCCGGGATGGGTGTCCGCGCGGGCGGCTGGGCGGTGCACGCCGCGGGCGGCGCGCCTGGACGATGTGACGGCGGGATCCTGCAGCACTGTCGTGCGGACCGGCCAACGGAGAAGCCTGGCAGGGGGCCGCGTCGGTGGAGGCGGAAGGCTAGCGGCTGCCGCGGTGAGCGCCTGCTAAACTTCTCGTTCCATCGCCAGGATGGTGACATCGTCGCTTGCCGGGCGCTGCTGCCGCCAGGCCTGCTGCAGCGCGCCGAGCGCGTCCAGGCTGGCCTCGAGGGGACCGGCCGCCTCCGCCAGGGCCGCCCCGACGCGCGCCGCGCCCAGCAGCGCGCCCTGCGGGTCGGCGGTCTCGACCACGCCATCGCTGTACAGGTAGAGGCGGTCGCCGGGCTCCAGGTGCAGCTCCAGCTCGGCGAACACCGCGCCCTGGTCGGGTAGAAGCCCACCGGGTCGCCCGCCACCACCGGGATCTCGACCCGCCCGCCCCGGCGCACCAGCACCGGTCCGGGGTGCCCGGCCGAGACCAGCGTGACGCGGTGGCTGGGACGTGGTAGTGGCCGAGGACGATGGTGAAGTACTGGAGGTTGCCGCGCTGCATGGGGAACAGCCCGTTGAGCTGGCGCAGCACCTCCAGCGGCGGGGTCAGGCGGTAACCCGGCGCGGCGGGCTGGGCGGTCTTGAGCAGCGCGCCCGGCATGATCAGCGGCGACAGGAAGCGGCTGACCTGCACCGCGAGCAGCGCCGACGGCACGCCGTGGCCGCTGACGTCGAGGATGAAGAAGCCGAGGTGCTGCTCGTCGAGGCGGAAGAGGTTGAGGGTGTCGCCGCCGAGCTGCTCGCACGGGTGGAAGCGCCAGGCGCAGCCCAGGCCGGGCACCACCGGCAGGACGGTGGGCAGCAGCGCCTCCTGCACCTTGACCGCCGCGGCGATGTCGCCCTGCATGCGCTCGTTGGCGGCGCTCAGTTCGCGGTGGCGGCGCGCCAGTTCCTCCTGCAGGCCGACGATGCGCTCGGCCACGCGCAGGCGCATGTCGAGCTCGTCGCGGCGCACCGGCTTCACCAGGAAATCGTCGGCGCCGGCCGCCATGCCCGCGGTGTGGTCGGCGCGGTCGCTGCGCGCCGTGAGCATGATGAAGTAGGTATAGGCGACCGCGTCCTGGTCGCGGACGCGGCGCAGCAGGTCGATCCCCTCCATGCCCGGCATGGTCCAATCGCTGATCACCACGCGGCAGCCCCCGGCCAGGAAGATCCCCCAGGCCGCGGCCCCGTCGGCGGCGGTCACCGCCTGGTGGCCGAGCCGTTCCACCAGGGCGACGAGCAGGCGCAGCGACACCGCATCGTCGTCGACCACCAGGATCCTCATGCGGCCTCCCTCCGCACCCCATGTACCGCCTGGGCGCGGCGACCGCAAAGGCCGATCGCGGCCCCTGCCTCGCGTCCCCATTCTCCGCCGTTGACACTCCCCCCCACGATTGACCATACCCCCCGGCCGGACGGCTGTCCGGCCACCAACCCGATCCACCACTCCCACCGGAGAACGCCCATGTCCCTCGTCCAGAAGAAGGCCCCCGACTTCAAGTCCACCGCCGTCATGCCCGACGGCACGTTCAAGGACATCAAGCTCAGCGACTACAAGGGCAAGTGGGTCGCGCTGTTCTTCTACCCGCTCGACTTCACCTTCGTCTGCCCGACCGAGATCATCGCCTTCAGCGACCGCGTGAAGGACTTCCACGCCATCGGCGCGGAGATCATCGGCGTCAGCGTCGACAGCCACTTCACCCACCTCGCCTGGCGCAACACCGCGCGCAAGGACGGCGGCCTGGGCGAGCTCGGCTACCCGCTGGTCGCCGACCTCAACAAGTCGATCGCGCGCGACTACGGCGTGCTCATCGAGGACGCCGGCATCGCCCTGCGCGGCCTCTTCCTGATCAACCCGGATGGCGTGGTCTCGGCCGCCACCGTCCACGACCTGCCGGTCGGCCGCAACGTCGACGAGGCGCTGCGCGTCATCAAGGCCTTCCAGTACGTCGCCAAGAACGGCGAGGTCTGCCCGGCCAACTGGACCGAGGGCAAGGCGACCATGAAGGCCGACGTCAAGGGCTCGAAGAGCTACTTCTCGGCCGCCAACAAGTAGGCGGCCGGCGGGGGCGACCCTGCCGCCATGCGCCGTGCGACCCCCGGGACCTTCCCGGGGGTCGCTTTGTTGAAGGTGGCGGCGAAAACCACCTCTAAACAGTCTGTGGAAGGCTGTTTCCGTGTATCACAGGCAGGCGCGCCCCCGCCGTGCGCACCGCTGCCCTTCGTTCCAGCCCCGGCCATCCTCGGCAATCGCACACCACCCCGCCCGTTGCCGATCCCGGCCGCGCACGGATGCTCGCCCGCATTCCGACCTCCGCCTGGAGGTCCTGATGCCTCAAGGAGTTGCTTCATGGCTTCGCAAGAGAAACTGCCGGACATCGCCAACTCGCTCGAGCACCTCGGTGAGACCACCACCGCGGCCGAGCTGGTGCGCACCCGCGGCCAGAGCAAGAAGCTGCGCGTCATCAGCGAGCGCAAGCTGATGGAGTGGATCGAGGCGATGCTCGGGCAGCACCTCGCCGGCAAGGCCGACACCTTCAGCGACCAGGAGAAGGAAGCCCTCCTCAAGAAGACCCAGGACGAGCTGGCCCGCCGCATCAAGCGCGAGCAGGACGCCGACAACGAGCGCGAGCGCGTGAAGCGCGAGCTCGACCAGGCGATGAGCGTGCTCTCCAACGCCCAGGGCTCGCAGGCCGACCTCGACGAGGCCCTCGCCGCGCTCAAGGCCAAGCTGGTCGAGACCGAGCAGATCAACCAGGACCTGCAGCAGGACAACTACGACCTGCACGACAAGCTGAACGAGAAGATGGCGCTGCTCTCCAGCACCATCGCCGAGAAGGAGACCCTGCGCACCACCGTGCGCAACCAGATGATCCGCTCCAACGCCCTGGTCGAGGGCGTGCTGGGCCTCGACACGCAGTGCTACGGCGCGCGCCACCAGGAGGAGAACCCGGTCAACGAGGAGGCCGCGGAAGAGGAGCAGTTCTACCACGACTTCGACGTCGGCGCGAAGGTCATCGGCACGCTCTCGGGCGACCTCACCCGCCTGCGCTCCCTGGCGCAGCAGGCCGAGGAGCAGCAGCAGGACCCGCGCCTGGGCCTGCTCGAGGCCGACCTCAAGCTGATCGAGGAGCTCAAGCAGGGCAGCCTGCAGGCCACCGACGTGGCGCAGCCGGTCAGCGGCCTGGTCGAGGCCCTCGAGGGCATGCGCACCGAGGCGGAGCAGCTCGAACTCGCCGTCAACGACGCGCTCGGCGTCTCCGCCGGCGCCACCCAGATCAGCGCCATCCCCGACGCCGGCGGCCCGCCCGCCGAGGTCCTCGCCGGCAGCACCGGCGCGACGCGCGAGATCGCCGCGTCGCTGGCGCGCACCCGCACGCGCGTCGCCGCGCTGCGCGAGATGGCGCACCAGGCCGACGAGGCGCGCGCCGCCATCGACGAGGAGCTCGACGCCGAGCGCGCCGCCAGCGCCCAGCTGCTGGACGCGGTGCGCGCCCGCGCCGACCACGACCACGTCGCCGTCCCCGCCCAGCTCGCCGACGCGCAGGCGCCCGCCGCCGAGCGCGCCGCCGCCGCCGCGGAGATCGTCGGCCAGCTGCGCGGTGGCCAGTCCGCCGAGCAGCTCGGTGAGCAGATCGACGTGCTCGCCCGCATCCTCGGCGACGAGGCCCCGGCCGCGCCCGCCGACGCCACCGACCACGAGGCCCTCGCCCGCCACCTCGGCGAGCAGACCGCCGCGCTGCAGCAGCTGGTCGAGCGCCTGCGCGGCGAGCAGGGCCGCGGCCAGAGCGCGCACGCCCAGCTCCAGAAGGAGCTCGCCCAGGCCGCCAAGGAGCGCGACCAGGCGCAGAAGGACCTCGCCCAGGCGCACAGCCAGGGCCAGAAGGACCTCGCCCAGGCGCAGGCCCAGGCCACCGAGGCGCGCCAGCGCCTGGGCGTGCTCGAGCGCGACCTGGTGATCGCGCGCAACGAGCTCGGCTCGGCCCAGCAGCGCGAGAAGCTGCTCGCCGACCAGGTGCGCGCCTTCGCCAGCGCGCAGGTCGGCGACGGCGTCGCCGGCGACGAGCACCAGCCGCTCGCCCGCGCCATCCACCAGCTCGACGCCGCCCTCGCCCAGCGCGAGGCGCACGGCGCCGGCCTGGCCGAGGCCACCCGCCTGGTCGTCGCCGGCCTGCAGGGCGAGGTCGGCAAGGGCCCGACCGCGGGCGACCTCAAGCGCCTCGACGACGAGCGCAGCCGCCTCGCCTCGCAGGTCGGGCAGGCGCAGAGCCGCGCCATGTCGCTGGAGCGCGAGCTCGCCAACGCCCGCGGCGAGCTCGCCGCGGCCAACAGCCGCGCCGAGGCCCGGCGCCGGACCGAGCGCGAGATGGCCAGCGCCCTGGTGAGCGCCGCGAGCGGCGACCACGCCCTGGCCGACGCCAGCGCCGACCTCGCCCTCGCCCTCGAGAACGCCGAGGGCGGCAACGACGACCTCGGCCAGCAGGTGCGCGAGGCGCTGACCGCGCTCGCGCGCCGCAAGCAGGACCTCGCCGACGAGTCCGCGCGCAGCGCCGCCGAGCTCGCCAAGGCGCACGCGCAGATCCAGGACACCGCCGCGCGCAGCGGCCAGCTCGCCAGCGAGCGCGACAAGCAGGCCGTGGCCTTGGGCCAGGCCGAGGGCCGCGTGCGCGACCTCGAGCGCGACCTCGCGCGCCTGCGCGGCGACGGTGAGAACCTGCGCAGCCAGCTCGCCGCCGCCGCCGAGCGCAGCGCCGGCGCCGAGGGCGAGGCCGCGCGCCACGCCGCCCAGGTGGCCCAGCACGAAGCGCGCCTGCGCGACCTCGAGGCCGCCCTGGCCCGCGCCCAGCAGGAGCTGGCCGCGACCAACGCGCGCATGCACACGCGCCACGAGACCGAGCGGCAGATCGCCGACCAGCTGGTGCGCGCCGCCGAGGGCGACCAGGAGCTCGCCAACGCCACCGCCGACCTGGCGCTGGGCCTCGACGACCTCAGCGACGGCGCGACCGACGTGCGCGACCAGCAGGTGGTGGAGACCGTCACCCTGCTCGCGCAGCGCAAGAAGGACCTCGCCGGCGAGGTCGAGCGCCTGAAGTCCGACGGCTGGGTGCTGCAGCGCGAGCTCAAGGAGCTGCGCGAGCAGGCCGCCTCGCTCGAGAGCGAGCGCGACGAGATGGCCGCGAGCGGCAAGGAGATCATCAACCTGCTGACCCAGCAGAAGGAGCGCACCGTCGCCGAGCTGGACGCGCTGCGCGCCCAGCAGGAGAAGACCGAGGCGTCGCTGGCCCGCTTCGAGCACCGCACCAGCGCGGCCGAGAGCGCCAACCGCCAGCTCGCCGAGGCGCTCTCCGCGCTGGCCCACGCCCAGGCGGGCGGCGCCGGCGTCGAGGACGCGCGCGTCGACCTCGAACTGGCGCTGTCGCAGCTGCCGGACGAGGGCGAGGACGCGGTCACCGTGCCCGAGGACCTCAGCCTGACCCTGGCCAACAGCGGCCAGAAGCTGGCCGCCGCGCTCGCCGCCAACAACCGCATCGCGCACTCCGCGCACCAGGAGGCGGTGCGCGAGCACGACCGCCTCAAGGCCCAGGTCGAGGCCCTGCGCGGCGAGGTCGAGGCCGCCCAGAACAGCGTCGAGGAGCAGGTCGGCACCCTGCGCAGCAGCCAGGCCGAGGTGCGCGCCGTGCGCCAGGAGATGAACAACCAGGGCCGCGACCTCGCCCAGAAGGTGCAGGAGCTCACCACCCTGCGCGGCGAGATGGCCAGCACCAAGGCCGAGCTGGCCGTGGCGCAGCAGCGCCTCGAGGACCAGGACCGCCGCTACCACCAGGCCAGCGGCCAGCTCACCGAGGCGCGCCGCGAGCTCGAGCGCCTCGGCCAGCAGCTGCACCAGGCGCGCGGCCGGGCCGAGGCGGGCGAGCACGCGCAGGGCCAGCTCCTGCAGTCGCTGCGCTCGCTGACCAACCGCCAGGACGCCTCGCCGGCGCTGACGCGCGCGCTCACCGACGCCGACCTCTCGGATCCGCTGAGCGTGGCCGCGCAGAAGCTCGACCTCGCCCAGGGCGCCGGGCCCGACCAGGTGGTCGCCGCCGGCGCCACCTACGTGGGCGCGCTGCGCGACCGCATCGAGCGCCTCGCCGAGGGCCTGGAAGAGGCGCGCGGCGAGCTGGGCGCGACGAAGACCAGCGAGGGCGCCCTGCAGGGCGAGCTCGCCGGCCTGCGCGCCCAGGTGGTCGACCGCGACCACGAGGTCGAGAACCTCAGCAAGGCCATCGAGCGCGCCAAGGAGGGCCAGGCCGAGGTCCTCACCCAGCTCATGGATCAGCGCCGCACCCACGACGAGACCGCCGCCGCGCTCAAGAGCATCAAGGAGCAGCTGCGCCTCGCCCAGGCCGAGATCGAGGACTACCACGCGCGCGACAACGCCTCGTCGGGCCACTTCAGCAGCGACAACGACCGCCTGCGCGCCGAGCTCGAGAAGGAGCGCGCCAACCAGGCCCAGCTCGACACCCAGCTCAGCGACCTGCGCGAGCGCGCCGAGGCCGCCGAGGCGCGCCTGCGCTCGCAGCGCGATGAGCTGACGCGCCGCCTCGAGGAGCGCGACCACGTCATCCAGGCCAAGGACCGCCAGCTCGACCAGCTCGCCGCGCAGCGCGGCGACACCAAGAGCCTGGAGGCCCAGGTCCAGGTGCTGGGCAAGGAGCTCACCGAGGCCCACGACCGCATCAAGGCGCTCGAGGGCGTGCACGGCGAGAACGCCGGCGTCACGGTGCGCAGCGGCGACCTGGCGCGCGAGTTGAAGAACCTGCAGCAGGAGCGCGACCAGCTGCGCGAGCGCCACCGCACCATCGAGGGCGACCTCGCCGACGCGGTCAGCCTCGCGGCCCAGCTGCGCACGCAGCTCGACGAGAAGCGCAAGGACGTCGAGGCGACGCGCGAGAAGCTCGCCAAGGAGCTGAACGACGAGCGCGAGCGCACCGGCGCGATGCGCGAGGAGTTCCGCCGCCTCAAGGAGGAGGTCGTCGGCCTGAAGGCGCGCATCCGCCGCCTGACCGATGGCGGCACGGGGCCGGTGACCGGCACCTTCCAGAAGCCCAAGACCTGAACCACCGCCCCCGCGAAGACCGGGACCCCCGGGCGTTTGCCCTGCCCATTACCCACATCTCATGGGATCACGCGCGGCCCTGGAAACGAAGAAACCGCCGGCCGGGAATCGAGAGCGCCAACGGCGCGCCCCAATCCCAGCCCAGGGCAACGCCCTGGGAACGAGATCCCCATAAAAACATTCACGAGCCCTGCAGGGCGGCCAGGTGCCGCCAGTCCTCAATCGGCCCGCCCCTGCGGCGGCTTGGCCGTGCCGTACCGCTGGGCGGCGCCCTGCGGCCTGAGATTGCGGCCTCCGCGCTCTGGCCTTGGTCGGGCGGATCGCGGTTCTTGCCGGCGGCCAGCGGGGCGCGGCTGCGCGGTCGAGGGGCCATGGGCGAAGACGAGCGGACGGTGCCGGCGCCGGTTCCAGCAGCGGCGCCGCCGCCGGCCGGTGGGCCCGGGATCGGCGGCGATGACCACGGAGTGCCACGATCCCGACCGGCTCCCGTTCACCGGGTCGGCTGCCGACCCTGCCGCCGGAACCATGGACGCGGCCGAGTTGGAAGCGCGCCTGCGCGGACTGATCCGCGCCGACCTCGACAGCGTCCCGCTGGTCCCGACCGGCGCGGGGCTGTCCATGCTGATGGCCAGCGACCCGGTGCGCGGCTTCGCCGTGATGTGCGAGGCGGTCGCCATCTGGCGCGCGCGCGGGCGCAGCCAGGTCGAGGTCCGCGACTACCTGGTCACGCGCCTGCTGGTGCCGGCGCCGCTGGCCGATTACACGTGGCGGTCGACATGCACGTCGCCGCGGTGTGCACGCGCGTCGCGCGCGGCCGCCTCGCCGAGAACGCGGCGGTCGACCTGCTGTGCAGGGACGCCCAGCGCCGAACGGCCGGTCATGGCGGCGCTGGTGGCGATGATGCTGCGCGTCTACCGCGAATCAGGGATGCAGGACAGCCTCGGCGGGGCGGGTGCGCGGCTTGCTGCGGGGGCATGGTGGTCAGCTCGCGAGCAGCACTGAGGGAGGCTCGAGCGGCATGGCAGCAGAGAGTTGTGGATGGACCTGAGTGAGCAGGAGCTGGATCGTGCTGGCGCCTGCTGCACTCAGCATGGTACCGAGCGTACGAGCTCGGTAGATGTCGATCGCGAGTCTGCTCCGGATCGCACTGGGGAAGACGCGCAAGAAAATGGGGTGCGAGAAACGCGTGCCGTCGCCGCATCGGTGACGGCGCAACGCACGCGCCTCAACTGCACCGGTCAAGGGGTTGACGCCTGCCATGGAATCTAGCGCGCCAACGGCGCGCCGCTCATCGTAGCCCAGCGCAACGCCGCTGCCCGCTAGCCACCGGTCGACTCGTTTCCGACCCTGGATGTCAGCGATTTCGGCTGAAATGAGCGGAATCTCCAGCGCGCGGATGTGGTCGCGCAAGCGGACATGACCGGCATGGGTGTCGTCATAGGAACCGCTGCCGGACAGCTCCGTGAGCGATTGGTTGAAGATGACGACATCGAGACGACCCTTGCTGACATCGCCACCAACGGCGAATATGAGGGGCATAATGGCACTCCAAGAGCAGGCGGTTTGCGGACAGTGCCACCGGAGCTCCTGCAGATGTGGGGTGAGTCTCAGCCTGGTGAATGCGGGCTCGATGGCCAAAGATGCCCGAGTCGGACATGACCCCACACAGCAGGAGGCACGATCTACAGGACGGGGTCAGAGCCCCTGGGGCGGCGCGTGCTCTCCGACAGCGGGGTCGAGCATCCGGTCCACATCACGCAGAGCGATGAAGATCGGCGCTCGACGGATTCGGACATACCAGGGGCGGCCCAATCCGCGTGCCGCCAGCGACGATTGGGCCGCCCCTGCAGGGCTCGGTTCCTATTGTACCGAGGTACCCAGGGCGTTGCCCTGGGCTGGGATTGGGCCGCGCCTCCGGCGCTCTGGACAGTGGGAGCGGGTCACGGGCGAGAGATGTGGGTAATGAGTAGGGCGTTTGCCCGGGGTCTTGGTTTGCGCGGCGGCGGGCGCAGGCTGCGCGGCAGCGGGAGCGGGCCATGGGCGAGGACGAGCGGATGGTGCCGGCGCCGGTTCCAGCAGCGGCGCCACCGCCGGCTGGTGGGCCCGGGGTTGGCGGCGATGACCACGCGACGGCAGGTCCCCACCGGCTCCCGTTCACCGGGTCGGCAGCCGACCCTGCCTCCGGAACCATGGACGCGGCCGAGTTGGAAGCGCGCCTGCGCGGCCTGGTCCGCGCCGACCTCGACAGCGTCCCTTTGGTCCCGACCGGCGCGGGGCTGTCCATGCTGATGGCCAGCGACCCGGTGCGCGGCTTTGCCGTGATGTGCGAGGCGGTCGCGATCTGGCGCGCGCACGGGCGCAGCCAGGCCGAGGTCCGCGACTACCTGGCCACGCGCCTGCTGGTGCCGGCGCCGCTGGCCGACTACACGTGGCGGTCGACCATGCACGTCGCCGCGGTGTGCACGCGCGTCGCGCGCGGCCGCCTCGCGGAGGACGCTGCGGTCGACCGGCTGTGCCGGGACCCCGGCGCCGAACGGCCGGTCATCGCGGCGCTGGTGGCGATGATGCTGCGCGTCTACCGCGAATCAGGGAAGGACAGCCTCGGCTGGACGGGCGCCAGCCTGCTCGGCGCCCTGGGGGTGGTGGCGGGCGGCGTGGTCGGTGCCTGGGCGGGCGCGTGGCTGGGCGGAGGGCACGGGTGGCTCGCCAGCGCCCTGCTGGGGGCCGTCGGGCTGGCGGCGGGCATGGTCGGAACGCTGCTGCTGATCGCCTTGGCGAGGACGGCCAGGAAGCTGGGGTTGTGATTCTGCATCAAACTACGCTGGCGACGTCATCCCACGATAAGCCTGGAATCGTCTTTTCTTCTGCTCTGGGCACTCTGGTGCTCTGTGTTCCATCCAATCGCCATTCGACGCGAGTCGGAGCTGTGGGTGTGGACCGACTGCCGATCGAACACAGAGGACCAGGGAAACCAGAGAAGAGCTGAGCTTGATGGCGGCGGGGTTGTGATCCGCGGGCCGCGTCCCGGGGTCACCCGCGCCTTCCCCGGTCCCCCCAGCCCAGGCGCTCGGCGATGCCCAGCACGTTTTCCCAGCGCCGCAGCGCGAGATCGCCCAGGAACAGCGCCAGGATCAGCACCAGCAGCGCGGGCCGCAGGTCGCTGACGGCCCCGCTCGCGGCCGGCGGCTCGGGCAGGCGCGTGGCGCCGTCGGCGAGCACCGTTCCGCCGCCGCACTCGGCCAGGCGGGCGAGCAGGTCGCGGTCGATGTGGCCGGTGGCGGACTCGGCGCCGGGCTGGTGGACCAGGCCGGCGGAGACCTGATCGGCACCGCAGCGCGCCCGCACCAGGTAGACCCCGGGGGCGTCGGGCCGGAAGGTGCCGCGGTAACGGCCGGGGCCGTCCTGCTGGAGGTCGACGCCGGCCACGGGCCGCATCGCGCCACCCTGCGCCGGGACGTGGAAGACGTCGGCGTGGACCAGCGCGCCGTCCTTCCAGGTCCCGGCGTCCTCGCGCACGTCGACGTCGATGCGCGCGCTGCGCCCGCTGCCATCGAGGCGCAGGTCGAGGTGGCGCCCCTGCGCCTCGCGGATGGTCTCGCGCACCACCTGGACCCAGAACTGGGCGAAGCCCTGCGGCCAGCGGCCCAGCCACAGGCCGGACCAGCGGGAGGTCGCGTCGCTGGTGAAGGCGGTGACCTTGCCGGCGCCGAAGCGCCAGTTGGCGAGCAGCGGATCGCCGAGATCGGTGACCAGGGGCACCTGGGCGGTGGCCCGGCGCAGGGTGCGCACGTAGCCGAGCAGCTCCGGGGCCTGGCGCACGTCCCAGCCGGCGAGCATCGGGTGGCGCTCCGCCTGGCGCGGCAGGAACGGCTGTTCGCGCACCAGCTTGCCGAGGTGGGTCATGGTGTCCTGGGTGAAGATGCGGGGTATCTGCCGGGGATCCTCGCTGAGGTAGAATTTCCCGCCGCCGGCCGCGGCCATCGCCTTGAGCAGCTCCACATCGGCGTCGCCGCCCACCGCCACGGTGGAGACGGTGATGTGCTCGGCCTTGCACGCGGCGGCCAGCTCGGGGTAGCCCGACCCGTTGGTCTGGCCGTCGGTCAGCACGATCATGTGCTTGGTCTTGGCCGGAGCGCGGCCCAGCGCGGTGCGGGCCTCGGACATGCCGGGCCAGATGTCGGTGCCGCCGCCCACGGCGATCGCGCCGATGCGCGCCTGGATCTCGCCCTTCGGCGCCAGCCGGCCCATCGGCAGCGCCCACTGCGCCTCGCTGTCGAAGACCACCACCCCCAGCCAGTCCTTGGCCTGCAGCAGCTGGCTGGTGGCGAGGGCCGCGGCCTTGCAGACCTCGATCTTCTCGCCCGACATCGACCCCGAACGGTCGATGACCAGGGCCAGGCCCACCGCGGCCTTCTCCTCGTTGTCCTGCGCCTGCATCTTCACCGGCAGCAGCTCCTCGATGGGCGTGCGGAACCAGCCGCCCACGCCGTACGAGCTGGTGCCGCCGATCACCAGCAGGCCGCCGCCGAACTCCTCGACGTAGATCTTCACCGCCGCCATCGCGCGCTCCGACATCAGGCGCGCGGGCAGGTCGGCGAGGATGACCCCGTCGTAGGCGTTCAGCTCCTGGACGGTGTCGGGCATGCCGGCGGGGGGACGATCGTCGAGGCGGATGCCTTCGGCGGCGAGCGCGTCGCCCAGGTAGTGCGATTCCGCCGCGTCGCCCGCCACCAGCAGCAGCCGCGGGCGGCCATCGACGTCGACCAGGGCGAGGGCCTGGTTGTTGCCGGGCACGCTGTCGCCGGCGAAGCCATCGGCTTCGACGCGGTAGGTGTAGAGGTTGCGCTCCGCCGGCGTGCGGCGGAACTCGCAGCGCTGCGCCGGTCCGGCCGTCACGCTGATCGCCCGCGTCTCGACCTCGACGCCGTTCTCGAACAGCCGCAACCGGCCGCTGGCGGCGATGCTCGACTCGATCTCGGCGGTCAGGGTCAGCGCGGCGCCTTCGTGGGAGCGGACGCGGTTGGCGGTCAGGCGCGACACGCGCACATCGCCGCGCAGCGGACCGGCCACCGGCGCGACGATGATCGGCACGCCGCTCAGGGCGGCCTCGCGCGCCGAGGCCAGCGCGTCGCCACGGGTCTGCACGCCGTCGCTGATCAGCACCAGCTGCCGGCGCGCGGCGGGCGGGAACAGCCCCCGCGCCAGGTCCAGCGCCTGGGCGATGTCGGTGTCCTGCCCGTCGGACGCGGTCAGCGCCGGGTCGGCGACCAGCGTGGGCGCACCCGCGGCGGGGGTGCGGGCCACGACCGGCGTGGAGCCGGCCGAGACCACCGCCGTCCAGGTGCCGGCGGGCAGGTCGGCGGCGATCGCCTGCATGCGCGCGATCGCCACCGTGCCGCCGTCCGCGCCCATGCTCTGCGAGTGGTCGATGGCGAAGACCACCGCGCGGACCGCGCCGCCGCCGTGCCATTCAGGGACGCACAGCGCGAGGACGGTCAGGGCGATGGCGGCGGCGCGCAGCAGCGACGCCGCCAGGTGCCGCCAGCGCGGCAGTCCCAGCAGCGACGCGCGCTGCGTCCACCACAGCAGGGCCAGGGCCGGCGGGATGAGCAGCAACGTCCACGGTGCGCCCAGGTTCATGCGACCCCCAGGCGGTGGTTCAGCCACGCTTCGAGCAGCAGCAGGCCGAGCAGCAGGCCGAGCAGCAGCGGCATCAGGTCGCCGCGCCACCACGGCGTCGCCGCCTGGTCGCCGCTGGCCGGTGGGGCCAGGGGCAGCTCCGTCTCACCGGCGTCGAGCAGGGCGGCGCTGCCGGTCTCGCCGGCCTCGGTGCGCCAGGCGCCGAGCCGATCGAGCTCCACCAGGTGGCTGGCGCTGCGCAGCGTGGTGCCGTCGCTCCAGGTCAGCTGCGCGCCTTTCAACGTCAGCACCGTGCCGGTGCGGTGGCGTTCGCCGCCCTGGCGGTCGCGTTCGGGCTGGCTGCACCACAGCAGCGCGTTGCCGATCAGCAGCGGCCACACGCTGGTCAGGGCCAGGCGTTCGCTGCGGTCCACCGCCGCCGCCAGCGCCACCACCCGCGCGCCCTGGATCTCGCCCGCTGCGAGGAACGGTCCGGCGGGAGAGGACCACAACGGAGCGAGGGGCCCCTCGCTGGGCAGCACCGCGGTCTGCAGGGCGGCGACGCGCGCGCTGGCCACGCCATAGAGCAGCGCGTGGCCAGGATCGGCGAGGCGCGGCGAATCCACCGCCAAGCCGCCGTCGATGGCCAGCGCGGCGAACGGCGGGCGACCCGCCGGCGGGTCGATCACCAGCGCCGGCCGCGCGCTCCACTCCGGCGGCAGCCAGCCGGCGAAGATCGCCACGTCGGCCGCCAGGTCGGCGCGCCAGGCGGTGGGGGCGACGCTCGCGACGCTGATCGCCCCGGCCTCGGCCAGGCCGGCCAACGCGATGCTCACGAATGGATCCGGGCTGGAGCCGACCAGCAGGACGTGCAGGCGCTCCTGGCGCGGCAGCAGCAGCTCGACGCGGTCATCCAGGTCGAGCACGTCACCGGGCAGGCGCAGGTCCAGGCTGAGCAGCGCGCCGACCGGTCGATCCAGGGGGATGGAGAGGCGCTGCACCGGGCAGCGCCCGGTGGCGTCGGCGCTGAAGCTCAGCGCGCGCAGGGTCACCGTGGTGCCGTCGATCGCCGCGGTCAGTTCGGCGGCGGCGGTGGTGCCCGGCGGCAGCACCGCCTCGACCTGGACGAACACCTCGATCTGGCTGGGTTCCAGCGGGCGGCGCCGCAGGTCCGCGGCGGTGATGCCGGCGTTCAGCGCGCGGGACAGGGCCACGCTGCGCCCGATCAGGGTGACGCCGGGGGGCAGCTGGCGGTCGGCGCCGGGCAGCGCCGGTTGGTCGCTGGCGTCCCAGACCTGGGCCGGGACGGCGCTCGCCGCCAGCTGTCCGGCCAGGGCCAGGGCCGCCGCGCGCGCCGCGGGGTCGCCGGCCACCGGGCGCACCGCCAGCGCGGACAGGGCGCGCAGCGCCGCGCCGTGGTCGACGGTCGGGGCGCAGACGATGTCGGCGCGCGCATCGTGGGCGACCACGGCGACGGCGGTGCCGGCGGGCAGCGCGGCGAGCCGCGCCCGCGCATCGCCGAGGGCGACGGCGAGCCGGCTGCGTCCGTCCCCGTCGCGGGCCGCCATCGAGGCGGAGCGGTCCACCAGGATCACCACGCTGTGCGCCGCGGCGCTGGGTGGTGCCAGGATCGGGCGCGCCAGCGCCGCGACGATCAGCGCCACCGCGAGCAGGCTGAGGAGCAGCGCGAGCAGGCGCTTGAGCAGGCGGAGCCACGGCGCATCGCGGGTGGTGCGGTGCAGGGCCGCGAAGAACGCCAGGGTGGTGGTGCGCAGCGTGCGCGGTCGTGGCCGCACCAGGTGCAGGAGCGCCGGCACGACGAGCAGCAGCAGGCCCCAGAGCGCGTGCGCGGCGAGGAAGGTCATGGCGCGCGCGGTCCCGGCGCAGCGGCGGGCGGCGGCGCCCCGGCGTTGCCCGCCATCACGCCCCCGCCAGCGCGCAGCCGCGTTCGAGCCAGGCGGTGAACTGCTCGGCGAAGGGCCGCCCGGTGTGCCACGGCATGTGGTCGATCTCCCAGCCCGCGCAGGCGCGCGCGAGTTCGTCGCGCCAGGCGCCGAACGCGGCGCGGTAGCGGGCCAGGTCGTCGCGGGTCAGCCACAGCCGCTGCACCGCGCCGCTCTCGACGCACTCCAGGCGCAGCTCGCCGTCCTCGGTGGGAGCCAGCTCGGCCGGATCGACGACCTGCAGGACGTGGGCCTCGGCCGGCCAGGCGCGCATCTGGCGCAGCGCGGGCAGGGCGTCGCCGGGCGAGCGGCCCAGGCAGTCGGAGATCAGGAACACCAGGCCGCGCCGATCGCCGCCGCCCGCGAAACGGGCGAGGTCGGCGCCCAGCTCGCCGCTGCCGGAGAACTCCAGGCCGCGCAGCCTGGCGGCCAGGCCGTGGACGTGGCCCGGTCCCTTGAGCGGCGGCAATTCGCGGCGGCAGCCGCCGCTGCCGCCACCGCTCGCTCCACCGATGGTATGCAGCGACAGGCGGTGGCCGCCCGTGAGCGCCATGTAGCCCAGGGCCATCGCCAGGCGCAGCGCCTCGCGCCGCTTGGCGGGGTGCGGATCGGCCATCGAGGCGCTGCGATCGATGATGAGGTGGACGTGGTACTCCTGCACCTCCTCGAAGACGCGCACGAACATCCGGTCGAGGCGCGCGAAGGCGCGCCAGTCGATGGTGCGGAAATCATCGCCGCGGCTGTAGTGGCGGCGATCCTTGAACTCGCGGGTGTGGCCCGCCGCGGGCGTCTGCACCGGACCCTGCTTGCGCTGGCGGCGCCGGCGCCGCACCATCAGCGCCAGCACGCGCAGCCGGGCGATGAAATCCGGATCGAGCAGATCGTCGCGCTCAGCGTCCATGGCCGGTCCCTGGCGCGTCCTGCGCCGGCCCCGCCACCAGGGCCACCAGCCGGCGGGTGCCGGCCGGCAGCACCACCATCCCGTCGTCCACTGCGCCGCTCTCGCCGATGCGCAGCTGCGAGGTGCCGCCGAACCGGACGCCCGCAGGCGAGCGCTGCACCACCGGCGCGTCGCCAGGCGGCACCTCCACCCCAGCGGGCCAGGCGGTCTGCACCGCGATGGCGCCGCGTTCGATATCGATGGCCAGCATCCCCCCGGGCCCCGAGAGCCAGGCCAGGCGCCCGACGCAGGTCCCGGACAGCCACGGCGGCCCCGCCGCCGCGGCCGGGGCCGCGGGCGCGGCGGGCGCAACCGGCGCAGCGAGTGCAGCGCAGTCGATGGCCGCGACCACTTCCCCGGACTTGGCGAGGTCGACGATGCTGGCGGTGGTGCCGTCGACGATGATCAGCCGCGAGCCGCACGCGCCGAGTACGCTGCCGGTCGGCAGGCTGGTCGAACGCAGCGGCATGGCCAGCGGCACGGCCAGGGAGCCGCCCCCGTCGCCCACCACCAGCTGACCACCCGCCAGTACGGCGGTGGCCTGGGGGGTGCGCAGCCGGGCGATCGCCACGTGCTGCCAGAGATCGCTGACGGTCTGGGGCGCGGCCTGGCTGTAGGAGATGTAACCCGCGCCTCCGTAGTAGCCCCGTCTGCCACCCCAGGTGGAGTATCCCACGTTCACCGGTGCCGGCGCTGCTGCCGTCCTGGTGAGGGCCGGACGCTGGGGGGTCAGGTGCGCGGTGGTGAACCCCCAGTGCACGTCCCCGCTGGCGCCGTCGAGCAGCGCGGCGTGCCGGCCCATGACCAGGACCGTGCCGCCGTCGACCGTCAGCGCGCTGCCCGCGTGCTGCTGATCGAAATCGGGCACCTCGCGGCGCCAGCGCAAGCGCCCGTCGCTGACGGCGAAGCCCATGGCGGTGCCGCTGCGGTCATCCCAGGCCACCACCAGGCCCGCGCAGGCCACCACGTGCTGCGCGGCGATCAGCGTGGATGACCATAGGAGGGCGCCATCGCCGACCCGGAAGGCGTCGAGCCGATCGGCGCGACAAAGAACGACCACGCCATCGAGCAGCGCCGGGCGCACGGCGCAGAGGACCTGGCCCTCGCTCTGCTGCTCATCCGACGTCACCTGGGCGAGGGTACGACCGGTCAGCACCCAGCGGCGGCGTCCGCTCGCGCGCTCGATGCCGACGACCTCGCCATTGGCGCAGGCCACCACCACGCGGTCGCCGGCCAGCCACACGCCGTCCAGGGCGGCGCTGAAGCCGGCGCTCCAGGCGATCGCCCAGGGCGGCAGCGGCGGGCGGCCGGACGCGACCGGCTGGAGGTGCGGCGGCGGCTGGGCGAAGCGCGCGCGCACCGCCGACACGGTGGTCTTCAGGCCATCGGGAAACACCACGTCATCGGGATCAGGGGGGGCGGAGGTGGCGGCAGCACCGGCAGTGGGCGCCGGGTCCGCAGCGGGCGCGCCGCCGGCTGCCGGCGCGGCAGCGGCCGCGGTCGTCACGGCGGTGGCGGGCGCGGGCCGGTCGACCCGCATGTGCGCGAGCTCCGCCAGCACCTGGTCGCGCGCGTCGTTGCGGCCGAGCTGGTGCAGGGCCATGGCCCGGGCCACCGCCGACCAGCGCCGCGCGGCGTCATCCATGGTCACCGCCTCGGCCTGGTCGAGCAGCCCGAGCATGCCCGGCCAGTCGCCGGCGGCGGCCAGCGCGCTCGCCGAGCGCCAGCACGAATCGGCCAATCGCCGGCCGAGGTCGCTGCGCACCTCGGGCGCCAGTTCCAGGTTCTCGACGCCCGCGAGCAGGTGGCGTATGACGCCACGCAGGCCGTCCTCGTCGCCGCCGGTGGCGAGCGCCTCCAGCCAATCCTCCCAGTGCAGCGCGATCGCCGGCTCCAGCGCGGTCAGCCGGCGCAGGCAGGCGAGCAGCCGTTGCTGGTCGCCGGCGGCCTGGAAGACCTTGCGCATGCGTTCGACCAGGGTCGCGTCACCGACCTGGTCGACCTGCACGTCCGCCAGGGCGTGGGCCGCGCCCGCGGCATCGAAACCGCGCTGACCGTCGGTCGGGACGTCCTGCAGCGCCGCGCGCGCCCGGCATTCGTCGGCCAGGGCGGGATCCTCGACGGCGAGCAGGCGCAGCTGCTCGGGGAGGTGCTCGCGCGCGTCGGGCAGCCGTTCGCTGAGGGCCACCAGGCGGCGGCGTAGCGCAGAGCGCGCGCTGGCCGGCAGACGCGGGTCGGCCAGCGCGGCGCCCAGCGCCTGCACGGCGGGCGCCACGCGATCACGGGTGGCGCAGACCTCGGCGAAGGCCAGCAGGCGTTCGCCCCTGACCGGGGTCCACGCGCCGGCCGGGCCGCCCCCGTCCTCGCGCAGGCGCCCCCCCTCGGCCTCCAGCCACGCCGCATCGCGTTCGCTGCCGGCGGCCTCGACCGCGGCCTCCAGCCACAGCCGGTAGCGCGCCGGCGTGTCGGTCAGCGCGCGCGCCGCGTCGGCGCTGGCCGCGGCCCCCGCGACGTCGCCAGCGCGCGCCCCCAGGTGGATGGCCTGGACGCGCAGCTCGAAGAAGCCCGGATCCGCGGCGAGGCGCGCCGCGATCGCGCGCTCCGCGGCGCGGTACTGGCGCTCGCGCATCATCAGCTGCACCGCCTCCAGCACCTGTTCCGGCGCCGCGCCGGCGGGCAGGTCGCGGTCGAGCAGCTCCTCGGCGCGACCGCGGTTGCCCGCGGCCAGCCAGGTCTCGGCGAGCTCGCGCAGCAGCTCGACGCGCGCGGGTTCGGCGGCCACCAGCAGCTCGAACACCTGGGCCGCGTCGCCGGGGCGGCCGTCACGGCGCAGGTCGCGGGCCAGGGCGAGCAGGCGCTCGGCGCGCTCACCGGCCGGCAGCGCCGCGCTGGTGCGCTCGCGCAGCGCGCGCGCCTCGTCGCCCCTGCCCAGTTCGAACAGCGTGCGCACCCGGCGCATGGCCAGGTCCGCGCGCGACGGGTCGGCGGCGAGGGCCGCGGCAAGCCAGGCGTCGAGGCCCTGCGGATCGTGCAGCCGCGCGTGCAGGGCGAGGACCTCCTGCTCGATGCGCGGACTGCGGCCCGCCGTGGTCAGCACCGCGAGCGCCTCGCGCCGCCGATCCGCGACCAGCAGCAGGCGCGCGTAATCCAGGACCGCGCCCTCGTCGTCGGGGGCGGCCGCGTGGCGCAGGCGCGCGCTTTCGATGAGCGCGAGGCGCTCGTGCTCGTCGCCGGCCAGCTCCAGGCGCCGGCGCGTGAGTTCGGCGCGGCGCCAGTGCTCGGCGCCGAGCCGCGCGAGCAGCGCGTCGAGGCGCTGCGCGGCGGCTTCGCGCCGCCCCAGCGCCGCTTCCACGGTGGCGGCCTCGGCCTGGACGTCGACCGCGACCTCGGGCGGCGGGTCGGCCGCGGCGGCTGCGGTGAGGGTCTGCAAGGCGATCTCGGCGAGCCCGGCCTGGGCCTGGCGTCGCGCGACCGCCAGCTTGCCGGCGGCGCTGGCCTCGGCCGCCGCCGCGTGGACCAGCAGGTTCTCCGCCAGATCGCGGCGACCGCTCTTCAGCGCCTCGTCCACCAGGCGCTCGGCCCATTGGTTGCGGCGCCAGGTCACGGTCTCGAGCGCCACCGCCTGGGCCAGGGCGTCCACCGCCTGGGCGTCGTGACGTTCACTCAGCGCCTGGAACAGCAACCAGTGCAGGTACGCATGATCGGGGAAGGCCTGCACCGCCAGGCGGGCCGCGGCCAGCGCGCCGGGGTCGCGCAGCGCCAGCAGCAGGCGCACCAGCACCACCGTGGCCGAGCGGTCCTGCGGATAGCTGGCGAGGTGGGCGCGGTAGATGCCGACCAGCTCGGCGGCGTGGTTGTCGCGCCGGAACGCCTCCACCAGCTGGGTGAGGGGCGCCTCCAGGGTCGGGTCCTCGTGCAGGGCGCTGCGCTGGGGCAGGGTCGTCTGGAGCAGGTCCTCGGCGGCGAGCGGCTGGGCGAGCGCGCCGAGCAGCGCCGGGACGATGAGCAGGGCGAGCGCGGCGCGGGTGCGCTGGGCGCGCGGCCGCGCGGCGCGTGACCCGACGGTGCCTGGACGGTTCATCCCTGCCCCGGGGCCGGCACTTCCGCCAGGATCTCGTCGACCAGGGCATCCGCATCGACGCCCTCGGCGTCGCCTTCGAAGTTGCGGATGATGCGGTGGCGCAGCGCGGGCTTGGCCACGCGGCGCACGTCGACCGCGGCCACCGCGGTGCGGCCGGCGAGCAGGGCGTGGATGCGCGCCGCGCGGATGATGGTCTGCAGGCCGCGTGGACTGGCGCCGTACGCGACCAGGCGCTTCACCGACGCCGGCGCGTGCGGCTGGTCGGGATGGGTGGCCAGGACCAGGTCGGCCGCGTAGTGGGCGAGCGGCTGGCTGATCGCGACCTCGGCGGCGAGGCGCGTGAGCGCGATGATCTCGGCGCCGTCCATCACCGGCTGCAGATCGGGCTCGGCGTAGCCGCTGGTGCGCTGGGCGATGGCGACCAGGTCCTCGCGCGCCGGGAAGCGCACCATGAGCTTGAAGGCGAAGCGGTCGAGCTGCGCCTCGGGCAGCGGGTAGGTGCCCTCCATCTCGACCGGGTTCTGGGTGGCGAGGACGAAGAACGGCGCGGGCAGCGGCAGGCACTCGGCCCCGGCCGTCACCTGGCGCTCCTGCATCACTTCCAGCAGCGCGGCCTGGGTCTTGGGGGTGGCGCGGTTGATCTCGTCGACCAGCAGCAGGTGGCGGAAGACCGGACCGCGCTCGAAGCGCAGGTTGCGGCGGCCCTGATCGTCCTCGTGCACGATGTGCGTGCCGAGGATGTCGGCGGGCATCAGGTCCGGCGTGCACTGCACGCGGCCGAAACTGAGGCCCAGGACGCGCGACAGCACGCGCACCAGCGAGGTCTTGCCCAGTCCGGGCACGCCCTCGAGCAGCACGTGGCCCTGGATGAAGAGCGCCACCAGGCAGTCGTTGATCAGGCTGTCGTTGCCGATGATGCCCTTGGCGATCTCGGCGCGCAGCGTGGCCACGCGGCTCTGGAAGCGGGCGATGACCGCCTCGGGCGCTGCGGCCGGATCGGCGGGCGCGTTGTCGGAGGCCACCTGGGCGGAAGGGAGGTTCATGGGGGTCTCGTCAATGTTCGAGTTGGTGACGGAGTATGGAGAAGTAGGCCTTCACCTGCTCGCGGCGGGCGGCAGGCAGCGGATCGGCGTCCAGGGCGCGCTCCTCGGCGTCGACCAGGCCGAGCGGCGTGGCCGCGGCGGTGAGCGCCGAGCCTTCCTGGTGGGCCTGCCCGGCGACCTGGCGCTGCTCGCTCTCGCCGTCGCCCTTCGCCGCGTCGACCGTGCTGGTCGACGTGGCGGCGCGCGCGGCGGTGGGCGCCTGGTTGGCGTCGCTGTGGCCGTTGCCCGCGCGCGAGCCGCCGGCGATGCTGGCCAGCGCCACCCCGGCGGCGGCCATGCCCGTCCCGGGGACCGGGATCTCGCCACCTGCCCCATTCGCGCCGTCGGCGCCCGCCGCAGGGGCCGTGCCCGGCACCGGAATGCCGGCGTCCCTGCCACCACCCGGCGGGCTGCCGGTGGCCCGGCGCGCCACGCCGCCGGGTGGCGGTCCCTGACCGGCGCGGGCGGAAGGCGGGATGCGCAGCGGAGGCAGATCGGAGAGGGCCATCGCGCGCGCATTTCCCGGCGCGGCGGTGGCCAGCATGCGGCCACCGCTGGCGCGCAGGCGATCGGCCAGGGCCCCGACCTGGCGGCCTGCGAGCTGGCGCTCCCCGGCACGGGCGAGCTGCGCGCCGAGCTTCTGGAAGCTGGCGCCGGCAGCGCGGTGGTCGTTCGCCTGCAGCGCGGCGTCGGCGCTCGCGATCGCCTGCCCGGTCGGCGAACGGTCGCCGCTGGCCGCGGCGCGCTCCAGCGCCTGCGCGAGGCGGCGCTGCTCATCCAGGGTGAGGTCCTGGCGATCGAGCTGCTTGGCGAGCGCATCGGCCTCCGCAGCGGCCTTGGGCAGGTCGGAGGCCTTCAGCGCGGCCGCGAGCTCGGCGGTGTCGGCGTGCCGTTCGAGCTCGGCGAGCAACGCGGGGGAGGCGGCCTGGGTGTCGCCCAGCAGCGCGGCCAGCTCCTCCGCGCGCCGCGCCAGCTGATCGAGTTCGCGCAGCGCCTCGGGCCGGCCGAGGCCCTCCTCCCTGGCCTTGTCCTGGGCCTCGCGGATGCGCTTGCGCAATTCCTCGAGCTTGGCCTTCTCGGCCTGGTCGAGCGCCGCGTCCGGCAGGTGCTCGGCGGCGCGCGCGACCTCGGCGGCCTGCGCGGCGAGGCGCTCGCGCGCCGCCCGGTCGAGCGGCACCCCGCCCGCCACCGGCGCCAGCGCGCCCGAGCCGACCAGCAGCAGGACGACGAGCGGCGCGCCCAGGGCCAGCGGCGGCACGCGCAGCGGCAGCACGCGCGGCAGCTCGGCGCGCCGCGCCGGCAGCTGCGCCAGGGCCAGGGCGAGGTGGGCGCGGGCGAAGGGGCCGGCGTCGTCGCGCCGGCTGAAATCCCAGGCGTTGAGCAGGGCGTCGTCGAGGCCCGCCGCGCGATCCCACGCGCCGAGCGCCGACGCCAGCGAGGGCCGCCCGCGCCACGCCCGGATCGCGGAGCCGAGCAGCCACCCCACCACGGCCCACGCCGCCCACGCGGGCACGGCCCAGCCGGCGCAGCGCGCCAGCGCGGCCAGCGCCCCGGCGGCCAGGACCCACCAGGTGGCGGCCCGCTGCAGGCGCAGCCACGCGCCGATCAGCAGCCGGCGCTGCGCGGCAAGCGCCGCGGCACGGAGCGGGGCAGCGCCCACGTCAGCGCCGCCGTGCCTGCGGAAGTCCAGCGCGCCGGCTCATTTCAACTCCTGCACCACTTGCTCGAGGCGCGCCTTGATCTCGGGATCGGTGGCGTTGCGCAGCGCCTCGTCGACATCCAGGCGGACGACCTCGCCCAGGTGGACCAGGGATTTGACCGCGGCCTCGCGCTTCGCCCAGTCGCGCTCGCCGAGCAGCGCCACCAGTTCGGCGATGCGCGCGCGGGTGGCCGGCGCGATCACCGGCGTCGGCACCTGCGCCTCGATCAGGTCCGAAGCCGGCACCAGCAGCCGGCCGCCAGAGCTGCGCACCGGGATCAGCACCTCCTCGATCAGGCCCTCGACCACGTCTCCGGTCCACAGTTCGAGGCGCACGCGCGGCTGGCGCGGCTGCCAGCCCTCGACCTCGTCGATGAGGTTGGTCAGGCGGCGGATCTGCGCGGGCGGCACCGGCAGGCGGTTGCCCTCGAGGCGCAGGTGCAGCTCGGGCAGATCGATGGTGCCGGCCAGCACCTGGCCACCGACCAGCTGCACCCACGGGGCGCGCTGGATCTCGGGTTCGCGGGTCTCGTCGGCGCTCGCCTTGCGCTCGCCGAGGAGGCCCATCACCGAGGCCATCTCGATGCGGCGGCTGCCGGTCAGGCGGGTCTCGATCATGATCGTGCCGCCGCTGCAGAACGCGGTGAAGTGGCTGCCGTCGCGCAGGCTGATCTGGCTGCCGCCGCTTTCAGCCGGGGCCAGCGTGGCGATGTCCTCCAGGCGCAGTTCGAGGCTGCCCCACACCATGGCGCAGTGCAGGCGGCTGCTGCCGGGGCGGCCGACCAGGCGCTGATGGTCGGCGGTCTCGACCAGCACCTCGCCCGGGGGCAGGCCTTCGCCGGCCTGGGGACGGCGCAGCAGCCAACCGATGCGCCCCGCGTTCAGGGAGATGGTCTGGCCGGTGGCCAGGGCGAAGGTGCAGGCGGCGTCGGGATCGACGCCGGTCAGGACCGCGCCATCGCGCAGGAAGACGCGCGGTGCGGCGCCACCGGCCAGCGCCATGACCTCGTTCCACGGGATGCGGTGGCGCTGCTTGATCGCGATCTCGCCCACCTGCTGGCTGGCCAGCGTCACCGCCAGGTCGCCGCTGGCGGCGTCGCCGCGCAGGCGCGTGCCCGCACCCAGGGCCAGGAGGTCGCTGTCATCGCCGCGCGCTTCGATCAGGGCCTCGGGGATCGCTGGGGCCAGTCCAGCGTCGTCGCTGCTGGAGGCGGCCCCGGCGCTCCCGCCGCCGTTGGCGATCAGACGACGCAGCCCGGGCGCCAGATCAGCGACGAACGCTGCCTGGCGCCACGGCTTGAGGACGCCCCGCAGGGTCGCGGGGGTGGCGACGCCGGGGGGCCGTTCGCTCATGCAGTGGACCAGCGCCACCGCCCGTCCCGCCGGGATGGTCAGCGTCCAGGTCACCATCACCTGGTTGTTGTTGACCATGACGTTCGGTTTGAGCTTGCTGCGCGGCGAGCACAGCCCCAGCACGACGTCGCGGCCTCCGCCATTCGCCTGGGCCTGGATCACCACCGCGCCATCCTTCGCGCCGAGCGGCCCCGGCACGAAGGGCCCGTTCTCGCCGACCAGCTGCAGCCCGCCCCAGTTGAAGTAGGAGCGATAGGTCAGGGTGGTGGACACCGCCGCGGCGCTGGGGTTCTGCACGATGTCGACCCAGCGCACCGCGCCGGCCTTGGGCATGCTGCGCGCGCGCCGGATCATGGTGAGGTTGCCGCTGCCGTTGCCGACCACGCTGGTCAGCACCAGCTCGCTGCCATCGGCGCTCTGCTGGGCCTGCGCCTGGGCGTTGAACTGGCTGCGCTGATCGATGATCACCATGTTGAGGTTGTTGAAGGTGTTGCCATCGATGGCGCCCGAATTGTCGAACTGCCAGGAGCCGCCTTGCCCATCGCTCAGGGAATTGCTGGTGGCGGGCACCAGCTTGGCGGGCAGGAAATCGGCCGGCTTGACCGCCTCGCCGGCGGCGATCGCGCCGGTCATCAGCAGGAGCAGGACCAGCGGGGCGGGGAGGAGGAGGCGCGGCATCACTTGGACTCCTCGACTTTTTCGGCTGCGCCCGCTTCTTCACCTTTCACGGGGACCTCTTCACCAGCGGCCGGCGCCGCGTCGACGGCAGGGAAGGCGTTTCCGGCCGGCCCGGTGGCGGCGGCCCCCGCATCGGAAGGGAACGCAGGGCCGGCCGCGGCCGGCGTTCCCGCTGCCGGCGCGGCGCGCGGTGGCTGGGCGTGGGATGGCGGTTCACCGGGTGCCGGCGGCGTTTCAGCCGGGGCCGCGGGCTCGGGCTCGGGCTTGGCTTCGGGTTCGGGTGGGGCCTTGACCTTCCATGCCAGGATGCGCTCTGCCGGCACGCGGATCGTGCAGCCACCGGCCAGGAAGCCGACCGTGCCGTCGGCCGGCAGGCCGACCAGGCGGCTGCCGTCCTTCAGCACCAGCGCCAGGCCTGGGCCGTCCTCCGGCCGCTCGATGGCGGCGATGCGCTCGCTCGGCACGGCGCTGTCCTTGCCGCCGGCGCGCAGCACCAGGGTCGCTCCGGCGAGGCCACCGGCCAGGCGGTCGCCATTGGCGAGCTGCGCGCCATCGTCGGGCGGGTCGTCGGCCGGCGGCTTGGCGCCGGCCTGGCGATACGAGATGAGGGTGCCGACCGCCACCGGGATCGCGCCGAAACGACGGGTCAGCACCTGCAGCTCGCTGGTCTCCGGCACCGCGCGCAGGATCGAGCCATCATCGCAGGTCACCAGCCACGCCGGGGTCGGCTCGATCACCCGGGCGATGTGCGCGATCCGCGCGAGCGGCAGTTCGACATGGCCCCACACGCAGGTCAGGGCCAGGGGCGCGGCCAGGCCGGTGAGCCCCAGGCGCGTGCCGTCGACCTCTTCGAGGATGCCGACCAGACCGGCCGGTGGCGTCATATCGGCGCGGCGCGGGCGGGTCGCCAGCCACAGCATGTGCACCGGGTCGACCGGCAGCGACACCCCGGCCTCGGAATCCAGGGCGAGGCTGCCGGCGATGCGCGTCGCCGCCAGGCTCTCGCCGCTGCGCAGGTGCAGGATCGCGGTCGGGTCCCCGCCCTCGCCACCGGCGAGCTCGTCGACCGTCACCGTCACCGAGCCCTGGGGCGTGGTGACGACCAGCGGCCCGCCGCTCAGCTTGCCGCGCATGCGTTCGGCCTCGGAGCGGCCGACCCCGACCAGATCCATCGCACCGTCATCATCGACGCCGGCGCGCTCCAGCAGCTGGGCGATGGCGGGCAGGCGGGTGAGGTCTTCGTCCGCCTCCGCGCCGTCCGCTGCGCCTTGGACGCGGAAGTTCACCACCTGGCGCATCAGCGCCGGCGCCAGTTCCGTCTTCACCAGGCTGCCCTTCCAGAATGGTTTCACCGCATCGGCCACCTGTGGCGCCAGCATACCGGGGCGTTGCAGGACGTAGTGGTAGATGACGCGGGTCTGTTTCGGCGCCAGGCTGACCGCCCAGGTGACCTGGTACGTGCGGTTCTGCTGGATGGTGACCTGCGGCGGACTCGCCGACCGGCCCTCGCCGACGATCCAGATCACGGTCGGGCGCTGCGGCTGCTGGATGGCGGCGATGCCGACGCAGCCCTTGGGCAGGGCGAGCCCGCCCTGCGGCCTGCCATCGCTCCACACCGTCGTCTGCGCGGTATTGCCGAGATTGCTGGTCAGGGTGAGGGTCAGCTGCTCCTTGGTAGCGCCCTTGTTGACCAGCACCTCGGCGTAGCGCAGCGCATTGCGCGACAGCACGCGGATGCGCCGCGTGATGGCCACGTTGTTCTGCTGCGCACCGCTGATCACCCACTCGGCGTTGTCCGCGGTCTTCATGAACGCCTGCGGCTGGAAGTTTCCACCAGCGATCTGCAGCACCTCGCCGCTGTCGAAGCAGTCGTTGGTGCCGTCATTGACCTGGCCGTCGCGCTGCACGTCCCACTTCATGCCGAGACTGTCGATGGCCGGATTGTTGTTGGCCGGGATCAGCTTCTCCTCGGCGGCGCCCAGTGGCCCGCAGGCCAGGCAGAACAGCAGCATCTCGACCGGGAAGAGGCGGACGGCACTACGGGATACCATGCTCATGATGAACCGTCCGCTGCTGGGATGAACGTGTGTGTGCTTGGTGAACGCAGGATCCGGGCCGCGGTGCGAAGATAATGGATCCGCCGCCGCACGCCAATTCCTAATTGCCTCAGCGTCAGCCCCGGCGAATGGGACGCCGCGGGGTGGGTGCGGGGGTGGGAAGAGGTGGGAGGCGCCGGAACCCGGAGTGCCTACGGTCTGCTCGCGCATGGCGGATGACACCACCGGGCGATGACATTGTCTGTAACAGGCTTGTACCGCCGCTGATGCCGTTGGACCACCTGTGGCGCGGGCCGGCAGGTCGGGTCACCCCACCAGCACCCTCCAGGACCACCGCGCTTTGCCGCCAAGGCCCGCTCAACGCCTGGCAGGCGGCACCTCCGCTGGCCCCATTTCCGGCCCCCGCTTCGCGGGCCCGTCTGCCATCCATCAGCGGTTCCAACTGCCTCTCGAAGCTGGCCGGTCCGTCATCACCGCGGCCCGCTCGCCGCCTTCGCCTCTGGCGTCGTCGCGCGGGTGAAGAACCACTCCCGCCACTTCAGCAGCGCCCCCTTCCGCTCGACCGCCGCCGCCGCGGGGTCGTAACCCAGGCCATCCTTGACCACGTCGTGCAGTGGCGCGAACGCGGCGGCGCGCCGCGACTGGTCCTCGTCCCCGAGCGCCTCGAGCAGGCCCTGGAAGGCGCTGACGTCGTCGTCGAAGTTGCCGAGCAGCGGCAGCGCCGCCGCGCTCGCCAGGCCGGCGACCGCGCTGCCGCGCTCGTCGGCGGGGGCCTTCGCCCGGGCGGCGACGCGCGCGAGCGCCTGCTGCGCGGCGTCGTCGTGCCAGTCCGCGATGACGGCCAGCGCCTTGAGCGCGGCGAGGCGCACGGTCGGCGCCTTGTCCTGCAGCAGCTTGACCAGCGCCGGCACGGTCAGCTCCTGGTCGAACATGGCGTGCGTGCAGGCGGTGGCCGCCGCGGCGCGCACCGCGGCGCTGTCCGAGGTGAAGGCCTTGGCCAGCACCACCGCCCCCTGCGGGCCGGCGATGCGCAGCAGCTCGTCCCAGGCGGGGTTGCTGGCGAACAGCTCGGCCGCCTTCCTGGGCGCGGCGTACTGGCGGATGAACTTGTCCTCGTCCGGGGCCAGCGGCTGCTGCTTGTGGCGGCGGGCGTCGATCCAGCGCACGAAGTCCGCGCGCACCGGCAGCACGCCGACGATGTCGTTGTGGTCGTGGCCATCCAGCTCGCGGTACACCGCGCGGTAGTGCTTCTGGTACAGGATGGTGCGCAGCTTGCGCGAGTTGGCGACGTCGTTGTCCTTGTCCGCGTCGCCGTGGACCAGGTAGAACTCGGACTGCTCGGGCGCGTCCTTGACGTCGGGCAGGCGATCGCCGTACCCCGCGTAGCGCACGTCGCCGGCGAACAGCTCCAGGTGCTTGCTGGCCATGGTGAAGCCCATCCACGAGCCGTTGGAGTGGCCGACGATGAAGATGCGGCGTCTGTCGATGGGATAGACCGAGGTCAGCCAGTCGACGGTCTTCAGCACCGGCTCTTCATCGTTGTCGGCCCAGGCCTTGCCGGAGGACTTCAGGCCGATGACGATGTAGCTGTCCGCCAATCCCTCGACCTTGACCGACTCGTGCACCCACGGGGCGATGTGCTCGGGCACGCCGCCGCTGCCGTGGAAGGCGAGGATCAGGCCGAGCGTGCGGCGCTCCGGCAGCTTGGCCGGCACCCACACGTGGTAGTGCATGATGAACTCATCGGCCTTCGGGTCCCCCTCCTTGGGGACCTTGGCGCGGACCCACTTCAGGTCGTCCTGGAACTCGCCGAGGCGGGCCGGCGGCTGGCTGCTCCAATCCAGGTGCGGGACGATCAGGCCGCCGCAGGGATTGAGCTGCGCGGCGGGGGCGTTGGCGGCCTGCGCCTGGCCGACGCACGCAAGGGCCAGCGCGGCGCAGCAGGCGAGGAGGCGGGGATGCTCGGGCATGGCAACTCCGATCAGCGGGCGGGGGCGGAGGACCGCTCAGGGATTCGCGGGGAAGCGCTTCAGGTACCAGCGGCGCCAGGCCTGCACCGCGTCGCGGCGCGCGGCGGCGGCGCCCTCGACCGGGAAGGCGGGACCCTCGGGCGCCCCGCGCGCGAGCGCGGCGGCGCCGGCCTGGCGCAGCGCCGCGTCCTCGTCCTCGAGCAGGTGGATGCAGGTCTCGAAGACCGGCGCGTCCTCGCTGAAGTGCGCGCAGCGCGTGAAGGCGAACCCGCCGGTGAGCCGCGCGAGCGCGTCGAGGCGCTCCTCGCGGGCGTGGCCACGCGTGCCGGTGAACAGGCAGAGCGCGACCACCGCCTCGGCGTCGCCGCGCTCGGCCGCACCCATCAGCCCGACCACGGCCGCGTGGCGCAGCGCCGCGTCCTTGTCCTCGAGGAGCGCCGCCAGGGACGCGGTGACCGCGCCCGAGAAGTCCGAGCGCGCGGTCAGCGTCGCCGCGGCGAGGCGGATCGCCGGCGGGCGCTGGTGCAGCGCCCGCGCCACCACGAAGCCCGCCTGCGGGCCGCCGATGCGCACCAGCTCATCGAGCACGGCGGGATCGGCCCACAGGCGCTCCTGCTCGTCGCTGTGCGCGAAGCGCGCCAGCAGCTTGCGCTCGTCGTCGGTGGGCGGCAGCGGCTTGACGCGCACTCCGTCGATCCAGTGCGCGAGGTCGGCGCGCACGTCGGGGTCTTCCCACGGGGCGCCGTGCGCCAGCCCGGGCAGCTCGCGGTAGACGTAGCGGTAGCCGAGCGCGCGCAACTGGTCGCGCACCACGCGCGAGGCCTTGGCCGGGACGTCGACGTCGGCGTCGCCGTGCGCCAGGTAGTACTCGATGCCGTTCTCGGCTGCGTTCGCGACCTTCTTCAGGTCGGTGGTGCCGCCGCCGAACAGCGCGGCGATCCCGGCCACCGCTTCGGGGTGGTGGCTGGCGAGGTGCTGGGCCATCCACCCGCCCGCGGAGACGCCGACCACCACGGTGCGCCGCGGATCGACCGGGTACGCGTGGTGCAGCCACGCCAGGAGGGCCAGCAGCGGGCCTTCATCCGCCGCTTCCCACGAGCGCCCCTGGGACTTCGGGCCCACGATCAGGTAGTCCCCGGCACCGCCGCGCGCGGCGATGAGTTCGGCCAGGGAGTTGCCGGGCCAGTGCTCGTTGCCGCCAGCACCGTGCAGCGCGACCAGCAGGCCCAGCCGCGGTGCGGCCGGCAGGACATGCGGCAGGTGCAGCGCGTAGTGCACCGCCGGCTGGTCGGGCCCTTCGCTGAAGACCCCGTCGCGCGTCTCGAAGCGCGGACGCGCGCTGGCGACCAGCGGGCCATCGACGTGCGGCGGCTTGGGGACGCCCATGGCGACGGCGACGCGCGCCTCGTCGGAGCCGGCCTTCTGCGTGGCGACGGCGTCGGGGACCAGGGCGACGAGCGGCGCGGCCGGCGGGATCGACGGGGACGATGGAGCCCCGGTCGGCGCCGGAGCCGCGGGCGCGCCGGCCGCCACCACCGGTGCGGCGGTCGCAGCCTTGGCTGGCGGGGCCGGCGGCGACGGGACGCGCTGCGGCGCGGCGCCCGTCTGCTCCTGGACGACCAGCGCCGGCGGCGGCTGGATGCGCGGTCCGACGATCAGCCACCAGACGAAGATGCCGACCAGGACCGCCGCGGCGGCGGCGAAGCGGAACAGGGCGCGGTGCGCGCGCGCCGGCTCCACGCGCAGGCTGGGCGGACGCGCGGCCCGGCGCTCGCGCACCGCGCGCTCCGGAGCGGCCTCGGCGGCGGGGACCATGGTCGCGCCCGCCAGGGCCTCGTAGAGCTCGCACTCGGTGAGCGCGGTGGCGTAGAGCTGGGCGACCAGCGCCGGGTCGGCGGCGATGCGCGCGCGCAGGGTGGCGACCTCCTCGCGGGTGGCCTGGCCGGAGCAGCAGCGGGCGATGAGGTCGTCAGCCATCGCCGAGCCCCTCGCACGGCTCCGCGCTCTGCAGGCGCCGCCCGATGCAGGCCTCGAGCGCGCGCCGCGAACGGCTGATCGCCACGTCGACGGCGTTGACGCGCATGCCCAGGCGCTCGCCGATGGCCTGGGAGGTCAGGCGCTCTCCGTACTTGCCGGCGAGCAGGGCGCGGGCGCGCTCGCTGAGCTTGGCCAGGCAGGCGCGCAGGGCCGCGAGCCGGCGCCCGCGGTGGTCGGGATCGATGAGCTGCAGCTCGGCGCGCTCCGCCTGGCGGTCGAGCTGGTCGAGGACGCCGTCGTCGAGCGGGATGAGCGCGCCGCCCGGCCGCGCCTGCCGCCGGTAGTGCTGGAAGAGCGTGTGCCTGGCGATGCCGCGCAGCCACGCGCCGAAGGGCCGCGTCGGATCGTAGTTGTCCTGGCTCTCGAGGGCGGCGCGGAAGACCTCCTGGACGAGGTCGTCGGCGGCGCTGCGGTCGCCGGTGCTGGCCAGGAAATAGGCGGTCAGCCAACGCTGGTTCTGCTCGACGATCGCGCGCGTCCACAGGTCATGGGGGGAGGAGGGCGCCATCGCCGGCATTTTGGCAGGGGGAGGCGCGGCCTGACAGGGGAAATGGGCGGGGTGGGACGGGCTGTCCGGCGCAGGGAGCGCAGTGACGCCTGGTACGGTTTGAGCCTTAGAGCATCAGTCGCGCAATGGAGCGGACCCTAGACCCTAGACCCTAGACCCTAGGTCGTGGTACCTGGTCGAAGGATGGGCTGGGGCTACTCTGTCGCGCAACGGACCAAAATCCGCCGGGCCTTAATTCATTTCGCGGTATCAACCCTACACACCCCGTCTCACCCTTCTAGGGTCTAGGATCCAGGGTCTAGGATCCAGGATCCAGGGTCTCCCCTTAGAACGTCAGGATCGCCTCGGTCTTCTCCTTGAGCAGCGCCTCCCCCTTGGCCTCGTACTGCTTGAGCAGCTCGCCGACCTTCTCGGTGGTCTTCTTGGTCAGGTCCTCGGGCAGCTTGTCGGCCTTGCCCTTGGTCTCGATGTGCTTGATGGCGTCGCGGCGCAGGTTGCGCATCGCCACCTTGGCCTTCTCGGTCGACTCCTTGGCCTGGCCGGCGAGCTGCTTGCGGCGCTCGCTGGAGAGCGGCGGCAGGTTGAGGCGGATGACCGAGCCATCGCTCTGCGGGGTCATGCCGAGCTGGGCCTCGCCGAGCGCCTTCTCGATGTGCTTGAGCAGGGCCTTGTCCCACGGCTTGACCAGGATCTGCGCGGGTTCGGGCACGCTGATCGAGGCGCACTGGCCGATCGGCATGGAGCTGCCGTAGGCCTCGACCTGGACGTGCTCGATCATCGCGGTCGAGGCGCGCCCGGTGCGGATGTGCTTGAAGTCGTGGGCGAGGGCGGCGAGCGCCTTCTCGAACTTGGCCTTGGTGTCGGCGAGGTCGGCTTCAAAGCTCATGGCTGGCTCCGGGGTGCGGTGGGGAAGGCGGTGCGCGAGGGCGTCAAGGCTGGTGGCCGACGATGGTCCCGGGCGGGTTGGGGCCGAGGGCCGCGGCGATCGCGCCGGGCGCGGTCATGTCGAAGACGCGGATGCCGATGCGGTGCTCGCGGCACAGCGCGAAGGCGGCGAGGTCCATCACGCCATAGCGCCCGTCGATGGCCTGGTCGAAGGTCAGGCGCGCGAAGCGCGTGGCGGTGGGGTCCTTCTTGGGGTCGGCGTTGTAGATGCCGTCGACCTTGCTGCCCTTGAGCACCTCCTCGGCGCCGATCTCGGCGGCGCGCAGGGCGGCGGCGGTGTCGGTGGTGAAGAAGGGGTGGCCGGTGCCGCCGCCGAACACCACCACCACCCCCTGCTGGAGGAGGCCGGTGACCACGGCGCGGTCGTACTGGCGGGCGACGTTCGGCACGAGGTGCGGGCGCGAACACTTCGCAGCGGCCGCCAGCGCGCTCGATGGCGTCGCGCAGGGCCAGGCTGTTGATCAGCGTGGCGAGCATGCCCATGTAGTCGCCGCGCGTCGGATCACCGGACCGGCCCTTGAGCTCGGCGCCGCGCAGGATGTTGCCCCCACCGACCACGATCGCGACCGGCGCGCCGTCGCGGCTGCCGGCCACGACCTCGCTGGCCACCCGGTCGAGGGCGGCGAAGTCGTAGGTCTCGTTCGAGCCGCCCGCGAGCGCCTCTCCCGAGAGTTTGAGGAGGCGGGGGCGGAGGGTCGGGCGCTGCATGGGGTTGGGCGATCATAAATCAGCCGCCCCGGGCGCAAGATGGGGAAGCAGGGGGAAGTCCGGAGTCGCGAGTGGCGGGTGGCGGGTTGCGAGCGACAGACAGGGGGCGACCCTGGCGGGGCGCCCATCGGCCGACCGCTTCCGTGAGTGGCCGGTTCCCCCGTTGCTCGCACTGGACCCCAGGTCACCCGTTCCGGCCGCTCGAAACTCGAGACTCGCAGCTCGTAGCGCGCAACTCCCCGCTCAGAAGTTGATGAGCGCCTCACCGGGCCCGCTCACCTGCGCCTTGACCACCACGCCGTCGGCGCGGCGGATGCGGATGACCTCGCCGTGCTGCCCATCGCTGAGCGCCTCTCCGGCGGCGGTCAGGGCGAAGCCCTCGCGCACGAAGCGCAGGGTGACGACGCTGCCGGAGCGCACCTCGGCGACCTCGCTGACCAGGGCCGGGTTGACCGGCGCCCCGGCCTGGATCTCGCTGTGCGCCGCCTTGCCGATCAGGTCGGCGGTGGTGAACACCAGGTTGCCGGTCTGGCGGGTGATGGGGATGGCCTCGTCGCGCAGGTCGCCGGCGCCGATCACCTCGCCGCGCCTGATGGTGCGCGCCGCGACGATCTGCACGCGCGTGCGCGCCAAGCGCAGGGTCACCAGCGCGCGGGCGAGTTCGAGGTCGCCGTGCAGGACGCGCACGCGGAAGGGCACGTCGCCGCCCTTGGCGTTGTCGAGCGCGTCGGCCACCAGGGTCGGCTGGGCGCCCTCGTCGGGCACCACCAGCGCGCCGCTGGTGCGCAGCACGCTGACCTCGCCGCTGGCGCCGGGCAGGTCGGCCGCGGCGCGCGCCATGGCCGCGGCGCCGAGTTCCGCGACGCCGACCAGGCGCGGCCGGCGGCTGATCACGCAGGCGCCGGTGACGGTGAGCTGGCCCTTGGCCGCGGCGGCGCCCACCGCCATGCGCACCATGGTCGCGTCGACGGTCATCGGCGCCATGCCGCTGAGCGCCTGCACCGGCAGCGGCGCCAGCGTGGCGACGAGGGTCGGATCACCCGTGAGTTCCGCCACGTCGCCGAGGGTCGCCGAGGTCGCGGCGAGCGTGATCGCCGGGCGCAGGCGCGCCACCACCTCTCCGGCGCGCGCCGGGAGGGCGAGCGCGGCGAGCAGCGCGAGGACGGCCGCGGCGCGCAGCATGGCTCAGCGCACGAGGTCGTTGGCGGTCTGGAGCATCTGATCGGAGGTCTTGATGCTCTTGGAGTTCATCTCGAAGGCGCGCTGGGCGACGATCATGTTCACCAGCTCGGTGACCACCTCGACGTTCGAGTTCTCGAGCGAGCCGCCGCTGATGGTGCCGAACCCGATCTTGCCGGGGTTGCCGGTCTCGGGCGCGCCCGAGGCCGCCGACTCCTGGAAGAGGTTGCGCCCGATGGAGATCAGGCCCGGTGGGTTGAGGAACTTCGCGAGGGTGACCTGGCCGATGACCTGCGGCGTGACGCTGCCGGGCAGCAGCGCGGTGATCTCGCCCAGGGTGGTGACGCTGACGTTGGTCGCCTGCTGGGGGATGATGATGCTCGGGTTGATGAAGAACCCGTCGGGCGTCACCAGGCGGCCGTCGGCGTCGGGGCGGAAATCGCCAGCGCGGCTGTAGGCGCTGGTGCCGTCGGGCATGGTGATCTGGAAGAACCCCTCGCCCGCGATCGCCATGTCGGTCGAGACCCCGGTGGGGGCGATGGTGCCGGCGGTGAAGATGCGCGGCGTCGAGCTCAGCTTCACGCCGGTGCCGATCTGCGTCCCGGTCGGGTTGACGCCGAGGTCGCCGGCGCGCTGGCCGGGGGTCTCCGCGATGTCGTAGAAGAGGTCCTGGAAGTTGGTGCGCTGGCGCTTGAAGCCGGTGGTGTTGACGTTGGCGATGTTGTTGGCGATGACGTCGACGTTGGTCTGCTGGGCGACCATGCCGCTGGCGCCGGTCCAGAGTGAGCGTGGCATGTGGGGATCCTCGTTTCGTCGGGGTTCAGGCGGGGCCGCGGAGCAGGTCGCTGAGGTTGCCGCCCAGGTTGGCCTGCTCGCGCAGCGCGCGCTGCGCCGAGTCGTAGCGGCGCTGCACGGCGATCATGTCCACCATCTCGTGGATGGGGTCGATGTTGGCGCGCTCGAGCTGGCCCTGGCGGACCTCGTAGGTCCGGGAGTCGGTCTGGGCCTGGTCGCCGGGCGCGAAGTACTGGCCGTTCTCGGCGCGCATCCGCTCCGGGTGCTCGACCGTGACGACGCGCAGCTGGTCGAGCAGCACCTCCTCCGGCTTGCCGCCATCGCCGCCGCCGACCTCGATGGAGACGCGGCCGACCTTGTCGACGATCACCTTGTTGGCGTTCTTGGGGATGGTGATCGGGCCGCCCTGCCCCTCGACCGGCCAACCCTGCGGCGTCACCAGGCGCCCCTGGGGGTCGACCGTGAAGTGCGCAGCGCGGGTGAGCAGGTCCTTGCCCTCGGCGGCGCGCACGCGGTAGAAGGCGTCGCCGTGCAGCGCGAGGTCGAGCGGGGCGCCGGTCGGGTCGGTCTGCCCGTCGTTGAAGTGGTAGAATCCGCCGGCGTCGAGCACGCCCGCGCCGCCATCGCCGTCCAGGCCGCCCGTGCGACCCTGCTGCTTGAGCACCTCCGAGAACGAGGTCCGCACCGCGCTCTCGCGCCGGTAGCCATCGGTCTGGCTGTTGGCCAGGTTGCGGGCGATCAGGTCCTGCGCGTGGGTCTCGACGACCATCGCGCTGGCAGCGGCGTAGATCCCCTTGGGCATGGCGTCTCCGGGACGGCGGCGTGCAGAAACTGCACACCAGGGCATGGGGAGAAGGTCCCCGGGGCATGGTTCGCACACGGGATGCCAAGCGCGGAAGTGCGGGAGTCCGGAGGTCCGGGGGTGCCGGAAGCCCTTGAGAGACCGTCACCTACCTGCCGACGGCTCAACGGCCGGTGATGATCGCCTGTGCCAGTGGAGCGGCCAGCTCCGCCCACCGCGCATAGAGCGCAGCTGACGGGTGCAGCCCATCGCGGGCGAGCAGCGTGCGGTCGCGCGCCGCAGCCCGCGAGCTCGGCGTGACGTCCACATACCGCGCTCCGCACGTCCGCGCCGCCACCCGCCCCACTGCATTGAACGCATCGATCGCCATCGCGATGCCGGCGCGGTCCTGCCCCGCCGCGAACGGCGTGACTCCCCAGTCGGGGATGGAGAGCACCAGCACGTGGTCGGCGCGGCCACCGGCGAGGTTCACCGCCGCCGCGAGCAGCTCGTTCAGATCGGCTTGGTACGCATCCAGCCCGCGGCCTTGGAACTGATCATTCACGCCGATCTGCACCGTGACCAGCGCATACGAGCCACGGGGACGGGGCAGGGCCATCCCGTTGAGCAGTTCGCGGGTCGTCCAGCCGGTGGTGGCGAGGATGTCGGGCGGTGCGACCGGGAGTTCATCCGCCTCGAGGCGCCTCGCCAGCACCACCGGCCAGCGGGCCTCGGCAGGCACACCCTCGCCGCAGGTGTAGGAATCGCCAAGGGCGAGGAAACGCGGCCGTTCTGCGGTCACCGCGGAGTTCGCGAGCAGGTGGACCAGCAGCAACGCCAGGAGAACGGGGTGCATGCCGGGGTTACGCCGCGAGAGCGCGGCCGGATTCAGGTCAGTGGTGGTGGAACACCTGTGAAAACGTGCACCAGAACCCAGAAAACAGGAACGCCACCGGGACGAGGTCCAGGTGGCGCCTGAGGCGAAGCCGTCTGCGACGGTTCAGCGCTTGCTGAACTGGCAGCCGCGGCGGGCCTTGCGCAGGCCGTACTTCTTGCGCTCGACCATGCGGCTGTCGCGGGTCATCAGGCCGTGGCGGCGGAGGGCGGCCTCGGACGCGGGCTCGGCCTTGATCAAGGCGCGGGCGATGCCGAGCGCCATGGCGCCGACCTGGCCGGTCACGCCGCCACCGTCGACGTTGACGAAGATGTCGAAGCGGCCGGCGGTCTCGCTGACCTCGAGCGGCTTCTGGGCGAGCTTCTGCAGGCGCTCGACCGGGAAGTATTCCGCGAGCTTGCGGTTGTTGACCGTGATCTCACCAGCGCCCGGGGCGATGCGCACGCGCGCGACGCTGGTCTTGCGGCGACCGAGACCCCAAATGAATTCCTTGCCAGCCATGTCGAATCGTCTCCGGAGAGTGAGGTGCCGGGAAATAAGGTCCGCTGGACAGCCGTCCGCGGGGAGGGAGCACCATATGAACCGCCCACGTGCGTCAAGGGCGGATTCGAGGGTCCCGACGGGCCGGGATCCCGGGGGCGATCAGCCCCCCTTTCGGGTCCTGGACCCGGTGGCGAACGGTCACGGATTCCAGGAGAACGACCACGCACTGGAGCTGCCGCCGCCATTGGCGCTGATCGACACCCCGCTGCCACCGCGCAGGATCGGACGGAACGGAGGTCGCGGCTGGCCAGGCAGGCCGGCGCCGGGGTAGCCGCCGCCTGGGGGATAGACCACCACGGGCGGATACCCGGGATAGCCCGGATACTGGTTCCCGTATCCGTTCCAGTAATAGGAGCGGTAGGGCTGGGAATAGCCGAGATCGGTCTCGGGGTAGAGCTCGGCCGGGGCCCGCGCGGCCGCCTCGGCGCGGCGCTGGTCGGTCCGCTCCTTGCGCGCCACCTCCGCCTCCCGCCGCCGCCTGGCCTCGTCGGCGAGGGTGCGCTCGCGGTCGGCCCAACTGACGAAGGCACCGCGGAACACCACCTCCCCGCGCGCGGTGGCGACTTCGGACGGGCGCATCCACACGCCGCGGAAACGCACCATGCCGAGCAGTTTGCGGGCCTCGTCGTGGTCGCGGTCGCGGGCCACCGTCTCATTGGCGAACTCACGGGCCAACACCTGGTCGCCCATGGCCTTGGCCCGTTCGGCCAGGCGCCACCAAGCGGCCGCGTCGGCGTCCGGCCCGAGCTTGGCGCGATCGGCGAGCAGGGCCTCGGTGTCGCGCTGACGGACGCTCTTGCCGTAGGTGACGCGCACGATCCTGTCCTGGTCGAAGTGCTGCACCGCGACCATGCCCGCGGCGCTGACCTTGAGGTCGAGGACGGCCGCGCCGGGCGGGGAGACCACCTCGCCTTCGAGGACGCGCCCGTCCTTCAGGTACACCTCGTCCGCGGACAGGCCCAGCCCGGCGCAGAACAGCAGGAACGCGGCCATCGTCGAGATGGCGCGCAAAATGGCTGCGCATACCCATGGGCGCCTCGATTCGCTCTGAGTTGAGTGATGGGAAGTGCATGGACAAGGGAAAATGCCGCACCATGTGCGCATGTTCCGGACGTTCCCGGGCGCGGTCTGGCCGTGTGTGGCGATCCCGACCACGCATGAGAAGCCAGCAACGCTCCGCCAAGCCCCGCGCAAAAATCTGCCGTGACCGCGCTTGACGTCCATCCTCTATGGGCTTAGAGTGGTTGGCTGACTCACGACATGCCACCTCCAGCGTTCTTCCTCGGTATCGATGTCGCCCGTTCAGGACTGGGTCTGGTGGTGCTGTCGGGTGACGGCACCCAGCTGGCGGCGCTGCGCCGCGCCTACGGCACCGCCCCCGCGCACGCCCACGACCCGCAGGACTGGTGGCGCGCCGCGCGCACCGGCATCAAGGAGATCCTGCGCCGCGCCAACCTGCGCCCCGAGCAGATCCGCTGCATCGGCGTGAGCGGCGACAGCGACGGCATGGTCGCGCTGGGCAAGGACGGCAAGGTGCTGTGCCCGACCGCGATGGGCGCCGACCAGCGCGCCGAGCCGCAGATCGACCTGCTCAACCGCGCGGTCGGCGCGCGCAACCTGCTCAACCTCGCCAGCGGCACGGCCCATGCCGGCGCCGCCGCGGTCAAGCTGCTGTGGCTGCGCGAGAACGAGAAGCGCGTCTGGCACGACCTGGCGGTGGTGCTGGCGCCCAAGGACTTCCTGCGCTACCGCCTGTGCGAGACCCTGGTCACCGACGCCAACGACGCGTCGGCCTCGCTGCTCTTCAACCCCAAGACCCGCTCGTGGTCGAAACAGCTCATCACCCTGCTCGACTTCAACCCCGGCTGGCTGCCGGCCCTCAGCAGCGGCCAGCTCATCGCCGGGCGCGTCACCGCGACCGCGGCGCGCGAGGCGGGGCTGCAGGTCGGCACCCCGGTGGTCACCGGCGGCGGGCACGCGGCCGCCACCGCCATCACCGCCGGCGTGCTGTCCCAGGGCACCGCGCTGATCGAGCTCGGCGGCGCCGGTGGCCTGTTCGCGCCCACCGCCGAGGCGCTGCGCGACCCCAGCGGGCGCCTCGCCACCACCTGCCACTGCCTGGCCGGCACCTGGGCGCTCAGCGCCGGCGACCTCGCCGGCACCGAGGCCATGGAATGGCTGCAGGAGAACGTCTTCGCCAGCGAGGTGGTGCACGCCCGGCGCATCGGCCGCGATCCGCTCGAGCCGCTCACCGAACTGGCCGCCGAGGTCCCGCCCGGGGCCGATGGCCTGATCTACCTCGCGCCGACCGCGGGTGGCCCGCGCGCCGGCGGCTTCGTCGGCCTGGGCCGCCGCCACGGCCGCGGCCACCTGGTGCGCGCCGTCCTCGAGTCGGGCGCCATCGCCGCGCGCGCCGCGCTGGCCGCGCTGGCCGACCTCAAGCACGCCCCGGACGAGATCCTCACCGCGGGTCCCGGCTCGGCCAACACCCTGTGGTGCCAGATCCTGGCCGACGCGCTCGACCGCCCGATCCACGCCGTGACCACCCCGGAGAGCGCTGCCACCGGTGCGGCGATCCTTGCCGGCTCGGCGGTCGGATTGTACAAGACGGTGCAAGAGGCCTGCGCCAAGATGGTCCGTTCCGCCACCACCTACCAGCCGCGCAAGGCCGCCACCGAGGTCTACCTCGCCCTGGCGCCGACCGTGGCGCGCCTGCCCGGCGCGCTCGCCGGTGCCCTGACCGACCCGGTGGCCCCCACCGCCGCCCTCGAAGCCAACGCATGAGCCTGGCCCGCGGCCCCCTGCTCGCCCTGCACACCATCTTCGCCACCCTGGTGGTGATCGCGCTGCTGCTGCACCTCGGCGAGCGCGAGCGCGAGGTCGCCAAGGTGCGCGCCATCGCCATCCAGGAGCACGCCGAGACCGTGCGCAGCGAGCAGGACATCGCCCAGCAGAAAGCCCTGCTCGACGGCCTGGCGAACAAGGATCCCTACGTGGTCGAGCTGCTCGTGCGCGACAAGCTCCAGTTCACCGGCCCCGGCGAGATCACGCCGCCGCCACTGCCCGCCGTTGACAAGGCCCCGGCACGTCGTTAACAAGTCACTCCCGTTTTTGACGGGACATCAGTCGTCCGCGTGCGCTGTCCGGGACTCCTCCCGCCGGATGGCCACACCAGATCGGGGCGTAGCTCAGCTTGGCTAGAGCGTTGCGTTCGGGACGCAGAGGTCGCAGGTTCAAATCCTGTCGCCCCGACCAGAAAAGTATCGGCTTCACGACGACTCCGGCGCATGACCTGCGCCGGAGTCGTCTTTTACCGGTTCCGCGCCGCCCGACCGCGGCGGCCTTGTAAATCCCGTCGCTGCGGGGTACGACCACGGTGTGATCACGACTGCCGGCTGTGGATTCCGCACCCGAGCCGCCGACGCCGGCCGCCGCTGCCGCAGCCCGGGGTTGACGATGCCGGCGCAGGTGGGACAGTCGCCGGCGTACGCGGGTGTAGCTCAATGGTAGAGCGTCGGCTTCCCAAGCCGAACACGGGGGTTCGATTCCCCTCACCCGCTCCAATTCCACGGCGCGGCCTGGACTGAGATGCCGCTCTACGAGATCCCCGTCGTCATCCCGTACCGGCTCGACCGCGATCCGTCCGCGGCGCTCTACGGACTGCAGGTCAACACCATCGCCAGCAAGGCCGTGGCCGCGATCGCGGTCGCCCAGGTGCTGGCCCAGGCGCTGGCGCGCCTGCACCATCCCGGGCGCACCTCCACGGTGCTGACCGAGCGCGCCAAGGCCGGCGCCACCGGCCGCCTGGTCGACGGCCCGTACGCCTACGTCATGGGCCACGGCAACCACATCCACCACCTCGCCTTTCCGCGCCGCATCGACCACCATGGGCGCAACCCGCTCGGCGAGGCGTTCGATGGGCTGGACCCGGCCAAGCTGCACGGCCTGGTGCTGGACTGCGCGAACATGCAGTACATCAACTCGACCGGTCTGGCGGCGCTGGCGGCGCACAGCGATCGCCTGCGCATCCACCTGTTCCGCATCGGCGAGCCGCTGCGCAAGGTCTTCGACCTGGTCGGGCTGACCCACCTCATGCAGTTCCACGACAGCCTGCAGCTGGCCCTGGAGGCGCTGGTGGCGCGCAGCCGCTAGTGTCCTGTCCGGTACATCCACTGCCTCTGGCCTGGCCCCGTCGGCCGTCTGCTGCGTTGCATCCTCCTTGCGATAGCGCTGCTATCGCAAGGAGGATGCGCCTTGCAGCCAGCCGACGGGGCCGGCGCCACAGTCGCTGAATGCACCGGACAGGACACTAGATCAGCTCCGCCTCGCCGGGCTGGTCGAGCGCCGCGAGCATGCGCCCGCGGGCGACCTTCAGCGATGGCGTGAGCAGGCCGTTCTCGACGCTCGGGCGCTGGCGCAGCAGGACGGCCGTGGCGATGCGTTCATAGGGGATGGCGCGGGCGGCGTTGACCGCGGCCAGGGCGGCGCGCGCGGTGGCGGCGCCGGCCGGGCAGTCGAGCACGGCGACCAGGTCGCGCGCCACGCCCACCACCGCGTGCGCGATGCCGGGCTGCGCGAGCAGCGCGCGCTCGAGCGCGGCGGCGCAGACCTTCTCGCCGTTGGGCAGCTTGAGCTGGTGGTCGGCGCGCCCGGTCAGGCGCAGGCCCTGCGGCGCCCAGGCGCCGAGATCGCCGCTGTCGAGGACGCCGCCCGCCAGGCAGGGCGATTCCTGGCGGAAGTAGCCGCGCATGACGTCTGGGCCGCGCACCAGGATGCGGCCGTCGGCGCGGCGCACGCCGACCGCTACGCCGGGGATGGGCTGTCCGACCACGCCCACGCCGTGCGGGCCGCCCAGCGGGGTGATGGTGCAGCTGGGGCTGGCCTCGGTCAGGCCCCAGCCTTCGAGCAGCGGGATGCCGCGCGCGGCGTACCAGGCGGCGAGCCCGGGCGCGAGCGGCGCACCGGCGGTGAAGGCCCAGCGCAGGTCGCCGGGCGCGAAGGCTTCCGCCGCGATCGCGAGGTCATGGACCTTGGGCACGCTCATGAACACCGTCGGCCGCACCGCCTTGATGGTGGCGAGCAGGGCGTCGTGGTCGCGGCCGCCGCCTGGAACGACGGTGATGCGGGCGCCGCGCGCCAGCGCCCACAACCGCTCGGCCAGGCCGCCGAAGCTGTGGTGCCAGGGCAGGTAGGCGGCGAGGCGGTCGCCGGGCCCGACTCGGGCCACAGCAGCGCGAAGGCCGCCTGCTGGCTGCACAGGTTGTCGTGGCTGAGCACCACCCCGCGCGGGCTGCCGGTGCTGCCGCTGGTGAACTGGATCAGGCAGGGATCGTCCGCCTGGACCGCGCGCTCGCACCCCGGTCCGGGGCTTTGCGCCGCCGCCAGCAACTCGACCGCGGTCAGCGCCGCTGCCCCGGCCGGGACGCCCGCGAGCGGCGCCGCGCAACCACCGCCGGGCTCGACCAGGGCGAGCAGCTCGCGAGCCGCACCGCGCCGAAGCCGGTGCATATCGGCACCGCGACCGCGCCCAGGCGCCAGGCGGCGAGCTCGGCGAGCAGATGCGGCAGGCCGTTGGGCGCGAGGATGGCGATGCGTCGCCGGGGGCCACGCGCGCGGCCCAGGCCGCGGCGAGGCGGCCCGACCAGCGTCCAGGTCGGGCCAGGTCACCGCCGCCCGCCGTCGACCAGCACCGCGGCTCCGCCGCACGCGCGCGCCGCCACGATCAGCTCGGGCAGGGTGCGCGGCCGCGCGACCGGCAGGGGCGCACCGTGGCGCCACGCCACGGCGCCCGCCGGGTCGATGGCCGGCGTGGGTGCCGGGGCGGTCAGGGCGACGCAGGCGATGAGGTGGGGCGGGGCAGGCTCATGCAGCGACGGGCATTATTTCCCACCCGCACCGGCCGCACCCTTTTTCCGGCACCGGCTTGCCGGACGGGCCGGGACGCCCAACCTCCCGCATGCCCCGCCTCGCCGGTTACGCGCTGCTCACCCCGTTCGGCGATCTCGACGCCAGCTTCGCGGCGCTGTTGGCCGGGCGCAGCGCGCCGGGGGTGCTGCCGGGGTCCCTGTTGGCCCTCGCGGAAGCGGTGGCGCGCAGGGCCCTGGACGGCGCCCAGGCGGAACTGGTGGTGCTGGCCACCACCAAAGGCGATGCCGGACGCTGGTGCGCCGGTCTGCTCGCGGAGGAGGCGGGCTACCCGGGTGGGCCGGCGTGGCTGGCGGCGGCGCTCGCGGCGCGGCTGGGCGCGCCGGCCTTCGCGGTGAGCGGGGCCTGCGCCAGCGGCCCCCTCGCCTGCGCGGTCGCGGCGCGCTGGCTGCGCGCCGGGCGCGCAGGCGCGTGGTGGTGGTCGGCGCCGACCGCATCGGCGACTTCGTGCGCGCCGGGTTCGCCGCGTTGCGCGCGATCGCCGCGGAGGCGTGCCGGCCGTTCGACGCCGCGCGCGATGGACTGGTGCTGGGCGAGACGCTGGCGGCGGTGGTGCTGGAGGCCGACGACGCGCCGGGCCTGCACCTGGCCGGCTGGGGGGCGACCCTCGACGCCTGCCACCTGACGGCGCCGGCGCGCGATGGCGCCGGGTTGCGCCGCGCGGTGCGCGCGGCCGCCGGCGGCGCGCCCACGGCCGGCGCGCTGCTGGTCGCGCACGGCACCGGCACGCGCTTCAACGACGATGCGGAGGCCCACGCCTACGCGCCGCTCGGGGTGGGCGCGGTGACCGCGTTCAAGGGCGCCTTCGGCCACAGCCTGGGCGCGTGCGGCGTGGGCGAACTGGCGCTGGCGGCCGAGTGCCTGCGGCGCGGGCGGGTCCCCGGCGTGGTCGGGCTGCGCGCGCCGGGCAGCGCGGTGCCGCTGCCGCTGCTGTCGCCCGGCGCGCACGCGTTGACCGCGCCGCGGGTACTGCTCGCCAACGCCGGCTTCGGCGGGGTGAACGGTGCGCTGCGGCTCGACCACGCTCCAGTTCCGGCGGCGGCGCCGAGACGCGCGCGGCTGGCCGCCACCGCCGAGGTGACGGAGGTCGGGCTGGCGTCGCCAGCGGGCAGCCGCGCAGGCTTGGCGCCCTACTCCGGATCTGGGCGCCGCCGAGGACGGCCCCTGGAACGGACCGCCCGCGTCCGCCACGGTCCCGGCGCTGGGCGCCCGCGCCGTGCTCGACCGCGTCGACGCCACCTGGGGGCGCATGGACCTGCCCTGCCGCGCACTGGTCGCGCTCGGTACACTGCTTGGGCCGTTCCCGGCCGGCACCGGCGTCCTCCTCTTCACCACCAGCGGCTGCGCCGCCACCGACCGCGACTTCGAGCGCCAGCGCCGCGCCGGGACGTGCGACCCGCAGCGCTTCCCGTACACGCTGCCGACCGCGCCGATCGGCGAGGCCAGCATCCGCTTGGGCCTGGATGGGCCTGGGCTGGCGGTGCTGGGCGCGGACGCCGCGCAGCAGCAGCAGGTGCGCGACGATCTGCTCGCCTGGGACTGCGCCCACCTGCTCGTCGCGTGGATCGAAGCCGATGGCGCGCTCACCGCGCGCGCGGAAGTCTGGCAGACGGTGTGATCGTGCAGAATGCAGGGCTGAATCCGCGCGGTGCACACGTGGCATCCGCTCTTCCGGCGCTGGCCGCAGGATGCCTTGCCCCGTGGTACTAGGTCCTACCCTGACGCCGATGGACCAAGCCCAGCGTGAACTCGCGAGCCTGCTGATCAGCGGCCTCAACCTCGAGGGTCTCACCCCCGGCGACATCGACCCGCAGAAGCCGCTGTTCGCCGGCGGGCTCGGCCTCGACTCCATCGACGCGCTCGAGATCGCCGTGCTGGTCGAGCGCCACTACGGAGTGAAGGCGCAGGAGCTGGAGACCCACCGCGAAGCGTTCGCCAGCCTCGCCGCGCTCAGCGAGCACATCGCCGCGCGCCGCGCGCCTGCGATCTGAGCCGCCCATGATCCACGACGCGCTCGCCAACGCCGCCCGCTACGCGCCGCTGCACCCGCGTTTCGCCGCGGCGTTCGCCTGGCTGCGGACCCGGCCAACCTCGCCAGCCCCGATGGCCGCTACGCCTCCAGGGCGAGCAGCTGTTCGCCATCCTCGACCGGGCCGCATGGTCCGGCCGCAGCCAAGCGCTTCGAATCGCACCGCCGCTACATCGACATCCAGGTCAACCTCGCGGCGGAAGTCATGGAATGGATGCCGAAGGCCTCGCTCGCGGTGTCCGACGACTTCGCTCCGGACAACGACATCGGCTTCTACCAGCGCCGGCGACGCGCCGACCCGCCTGCAGGTGCAGCCCGAGGATTTCGCGATCTTCTGGCCAGAGGACGCGCACAAGCCCTGCTGCGATGGCAGCCAGGGGGCGACGGAGTTCCGCAAAGTGGTGTTCAAGGTGGAGCGGCTGTAGTCCCGGATGGCTGACAGCTGTCAACGACAGCGATAGCGTCACGCTCTCACGGTCCAGCCTCCCAGGCGAGCGCCCCGATCCCCTCGGCATCGAGCCGCAATGTCAGCGCGCGACGACCACCGCCCGTGCGCACCTCGCTACGCGCACCGCACAGCGTACGGTCTCGCCCTCGACGTTGCGGTCGCGCATTCCCAGTGGAAGCGCGGGCCCACGGCACGCCGCACGCGCGCGCTCGGCCAGGTCCGCCTGTGTGACGTCACGGGCCGGGCCGCCGCCACCGGCGAACGAGACGCGCGGCCCGCACCGCGCCACCAGCGCCGCGGCATCGCCGGCGTTGAGCGCGTTGAGCACGCGCTGCGCCGCCGCCGCCGGGTCATCCGCGATGATCTCCCGCGGCAGGAACGGCCGCCCGGCGGCGACCACCAGGTGCAGGCGCGCCAGGTTGGCGCTGTCCGCGAGCGGGTCGGCGTCCAGCACCAGCAGGTCGGCGGGGGCGCCCGGCGCGAGGTGGCCGAGGTCGGGGCGGCCGAGCGCCGCGCCGGCGCCGATGCTGGCGGCGCGCAGGATCTCGCGCGGGCTCAGGCCGGCGCGCGCCATGGCGGCGCCCTCGCGGAAGATCGCGGGCCCGGGCAGCGTGCCGACGTTGCCGGCGTCGGTGCCCACCGCGACCACCGCACCGGCGCGCACCAGGCGCAGCAGGTTGGCGGCCTGCTGCGCATCGTCGGCGACCAGCGGCGGCGCGGCCATGCGCGCCCCCAGTCCCGGCGTGACCAGCTCGCCCGGCAGGTGCCAGGCGTCGTAGAGGCTGCCGAGCGCCTCCGGGTCGGCCAGCTCTCGGCCTCTTCCGGCAGCGGCGCGAAGCGGCCACCGTAGGCGCGCGCGTAATCGCGCCCGACCACCAGCGTGGGGATCAGCGGGATGCGCTTGGTGACCAGCTCGGCGACGAAGGCGTCGTCGACGTCGCGGTCCTCGACGCTGTGCACCAGCAGGTCGCAGCCGCAGGCCAGGGCGGCCTTGGCCGTGGCCAGCTCGGTGGCGTGCACCGCGACGCGCAGGTGGCGGCGCCCCCGGCCACGACGATGGCGTGGGCGATCCCGGCGAAGGGTTCCGGGCCCTGGCCGTGCACGATCCACCAGATCTTGATCAGATCGACCCCGGCGTCCGCCTGCCGCTCGACCTGGGCCACCGCCGCGGCCGCGTCGTCCACGCGCAGGATCGGCGGGTCGTCGCAGACCAGGCGCGGCGGCAGCCACGACGACAGCAGCGGCCCGGCGACCAGGACGCGTGGCGCGCACGGCGAGGTCGCGGCGTGCGCGCGCACCTCCAGGTTCCACATCGGGCCGCCG